>JBKJKM010000082.1:0-25875 GCA_046597375.1 Acidimicrobiales bacterium
TGGGTTTGGGGTGGCACGCAGCAAGCCGGGACGGCGGCATCTGAGGCGATCGCCTGCTGGTAACAGGTGACCGCTTCACGCCGCCCGACCGGTTGCGTGCCGGTGGGTGCTCAGGCCTTCGATCGACGGATCGTTTTCGAGACAACCGAAGCGACGGCCGGTCAGGGAGTCAGACCGAAAACCAGAACGGACCTGACCGTAACGACATCGTTCACCAACTCACCGGATGGTCGGCCAGGCACTACTCCAGATACTCCCTGCCGGTTATGCCGGTTAGGCGCGCGAGTGGATCGATCCATCAGTCGGACGCTGCGCGGGCGTCTCGGACCACGGCACACGCCTAAGCCCCTGTCGTGGCGGCCGGTCGGGCCATTCAGCTCGCGTCCGTCGGCTTGGGCAGAGCACGACCTCGAGCGCCGGAGGCCGGCGGGCCGCTTAGACGCCAGGTGCCACCACCTCGTTGAACACATGCCACCACCCGTGACGCGAGTGAACCGCAGCCTTAGCTTTGGAAAGAGGCGGGACGTGCTGCGGGGGCATGTCCCGCCATCGCGTAGCTGATGCGTGCCTTCATCGCCGGCACTTTCGCGACGGCCCGTTGAAGGTGTAGCTAGCACCCCTACACAGACACCAGCTGACCCTCTCGAAGTTCGAGATCTGTCGGAGGAAACTGACGACGAGACTCAAGGCGGGTCAGTCGGAGGAACAAAACGAATATGAAGTTCACGAAGCGTCTAGCAATCGGCGGTGCGATCGTTGTCGGTGGTGTGGTGTCCACGGCAAGCCCAGCGTTTTCGTACCACTGCCTAAATGCAAACAAGCCCCCTGCTGCGGGCGTGCAGGTATCCGTCAATACCACGAACGGGGACCTTGTCTTCGCCAACAAGGGCGCCGCAGCGCGCGCAGAAAAGGGACTCCTCACGGAAGACAGCTTCAGCGGGCTCTTTGGGCTCGACTTCAACGGTGATGGGATCGTTGATGCCAGCACGTTCATCGTGACACCTACAGGACAGATCCCCGAGACAGCACAGAACAACGGTTCCCCCGACCACGGAATCATCACCTTCTCGGACTGAGTGCCGAGTGCCCTCGGTCGGCATCTGGGCGGGAGAAAGTGCCAGGAGCCGTAGACGAGGGCGTAGTGCCGTCTAGTCGTTCTGTTCGTGCCCCCGCCTCTTACCCAGCGGCGGACCGGGGAGGCGGGGGCCCTCGGAAGCATGGCAGGAGCCGGCGGGTTGTCGTCGGAACGGAACCGCAAGACAACCCGCTTCGACAATGGCTTGCCGTTGTTGCGCTTTTGATACGACGCCATGCGCTGGAAGCGGTCCGATCCTTTGACCACAGTTCGTGGACCGCGTACGGCGCTGCTGGCGTCCGGCTGCCACCCGGCCAAGCGATGGCTGTAGGCGTCCGAGCATGGCGCATACCGCCGCGTGCTCGACACGCAGGGGGTCAGAGGTTCAAGTCCTCTGCGGCCCACTTCCCCCCTCTGACCAGGGAAAACGTGCCGGTCAGAGGGGCGGTGAGAGAAGGGCAGGCAGCGGTAGATTGAACTCGTCCTCGGCAGTCGCGCCGCCAACCGGTGTGCAGCCGGCTCGTCGCTAACTGGGGTCGGCCGGCGTGGGGCTTGGATCGAGTGTGCGCGTCAGTTCTTCGGCCTGCTTGGCGATGCCGGCCATACCGAGGGCGCCGGCGTCGATTCGGATCAGGTCGAGGATCTCGCGGGCCCGGGTGCGGTTCTCGGGATGAGGGCGGGCGCAGAGCGTTTTCGCGTACCAGAGGCGGGTGTGGCAGAGGAGGGGCTTGCTTTCGAGGCCCGCTTCGAGCGCCAGTGCCGACTCGTAGAAGTGCTCGGCGCCGTCGAGGTCGTCGAGGGTGGCGGCCAGCATGCCGAGGAAGCGGTCGACGGCACCCACGACGACCACCTCGGCGCGGACGACGACGACCTGGCCCGCCCAGGGCCGAAACAACTCGAAGAGCGCGGCGGCGTGGTCGCGGGCGCCGAGGAGGGCTGCCGTCTCAGACAAAACGGCGAGGCTGGGCGGCCAGAACCCGTCACGGGGGAAGAGCGCGAATTCGGCGTTGGCGAGGGCGTCGAGCTCTCGCCGAGCGTCTCCGCTCTGCCCGGTCGCGGCGTAGGCGAGCGCCAGGGCCGCCCGAAGGACGGTCAGCCCCGGGGTCGCCGCCGTGGCGAACTCGAGCAGCGGCACAAGTTCTGCGGTCATGCCCAGGTCGCGATGAAGCTGAAAGAGCTGGGCGGCGTAGGCGTTGAAGAAGTCGGGTGAGTCCCCGAGTGGGGCGGCGAGGGCCTCGCGAGCCTCGGGAAAACGGCCGGCCAGCAGCGCATGCATGATCGAATCCCATCGGCCGCTGGACAGTCGGCGGAGCGGGGCGCGGTCTCGGTGATAGGCCGCGAGATCGCCCATGGCCAGTTCCTCGGTGGCGCGCTGAAACAGCATTTCGACGCTGAGGGTGGCGGACCCCGTTGCCTCGGCGGTTCGCGAGGCCACCTCCGTGAGGTCGAGCCGCTCCTGCAGGCGCGGGGTGCCGAACAAGGCGGAGCGGCGGGCTGCCGCGGCGATGGCCATGGCGGCGGGGTCATCGAGGGTCGTGGCGAGTGCGAATGCTTCTTGCGATCGTCGGTCGGCGCCGTCGATGTCGCTGGCGCTGGTCGACAGGTAGAGCGCCCACCGGGCGAGTAAGCGGATCTTCCACTCGGGATGGTCGTCGCCGAGAAGAGCCGACGCCTCTTCGGCGAGGCGGGAGGCGTTGGGATCCGGGACGCTGGCCTGAGTCCACAACGCGTCGATCGCAGCCCGGGCCAACAGCACCGGTGCTCCCAGGGCCCGGGCGTCTTCGGCGGCGGCGAACGCCGCCGCCTTCTTGTTGGCCGCCTCGGCGTTGAGGTGATGGGCGCCGGCGACGGCGAGTAGCAGCTCGCACCGACGGGCCCGGTCGGCGGGTTCGGCCAGCGCCAGCACCGACAGGCCTCGTTCGGCGGCCGCGATGGCTTCTTCGGGGGCGAAGCGGTCGAGGGACTGTTGGGCGGCCGCGACGGCATAGTCGGCGGCCTTGTCGATCCCACCGTCGAGGCCGGCCTCGGCGAAGTGATGGGCCAGGGCTTCGGGATGAGACTGGCTTTCGACTCCGGCTTCGAGGGCCTCGCCGACACGGCGATGCAGGCGGGCCCGGCGGGCCACGGACACTTCGCCGTAGAGGGTTTGGCGTACGAGGGCGTGGCTGAAAGCAAAACCGTCCGGGGTCGACACCAACAACCCGGCAGCGGCAGCCTCGTCGAGGGCGTCGAACAAAACCGTGTCGACCGGCGCAGAATCCCCCAGGGAGGCGGTGACCCGTTCGAGGACCGTGGCCCGGAAGCTGGCGCCCATGACCGAGGCGACCGACAGCGCGCGATTGGCCGGCTCGGACAATCTTGACAGTCGCCGCCCGATGGCTTCTCGCACCCCTTCGGGAAGGGCGAGCTGGTCGGGGTCGAGATCCGCATCCGTCGTCCACCGGCCGGAGGCGTCTTGATAGATGGTCCCCGACTCCACCAGGTGGGCGAGGACCTCGCCCAAGAACAACGGGTTTCCTTGGGTGGCGGTATGCAGCACCCGGGCCAGTCCAGTGGACCGGTCATCGACATCGCCGTCGCCCGCCTCGTCGACGAGGCCGGCCACCGCCTCCGCATTCAAACCCCGCAACGACACCCGCTCTATTCCCGGTATCCGGCGCAGGTCGGCGAGCGTCTCGGCCAAGGGATGGCCCCGCCCCAACTCGGTGTCGCGATAGGTGCCGACGACCAACAACGAGCCGAGACGCTCGGCCCGCAACACGTGGCGCAGCAACAACAACGTGGGAACGCTCGCCCACTGCAAATCATCGAGTACCACGACCACCGGCGACTGGACGGCCATCGCCGACAACAGATTCACGACCGACTCGAACAGCTGATAGCGCTCGGTCTCGGGATCCACGCCGCTCCCCTCCAGCGCGTCGCTCGCCCCGACGGCGAGACCGGGAAGCAGCCGACTCAATGACGACAGTTCCCGTGGCGTGAAGCCGGCCCACACCTCGTCGTCGGCGGTGTCCACCACCGCCCCGAGGGCTTCGACGAAGGGCTGATAGGGCACCCCCATGCCTTCATCGCATCGCCCGAAGAGCACCGTGGCCCCCTCGCCGTGGGCGTGGTGGGCCGCCCGGGCGGCCAGGGTCGTCTTGCCGATCCCCGGCTCACCTCCCAGCAACACGGCGCGTCGAGCTCCCGCCGCCGCCTCCTTCCAGGCGACCCCGAGCACCTCGAGCTCTTCGGCGCGTCCCACGAAGATCGCTGTCTCTTCGACCCGCAACGCTGCCGGCACGGCGCTGGCGGCGGCTGCGTCGGACCACACAAGAGGTGTGGCCGAGACCACTCCGAGGCCCTTGAGCTCATAGCTGCGGGCCTCGCCGAAGGAAAGCTCGGGGCGCGACCCGACGAGCGCTCGCACCAAATCCGACACGAGGATCTCACCCGACGAAGCGGCATCGCACAGCCGAGCCGCTTCGACGACGCTGGCCCCGTAGTAATCGCCGTCCTCCACACTGGCGTCGCCGAGGCTGATGCCCACCCGCAACGCAACGAGCCCCGCGGCGCCGGACCCGGCCCGGCGACGAGCCACCCGGGCGGCGCCCTGCTGGAGGGCGACCGCGCCACGGGCTCCGTCGCTCACCGACGCGAACGTCGCCATCAACCCGTCGCCCGTCGACTTCACCTCGATCCCGTGGTGCGCCTCGAGCGCCTCCCGCAAGGCGGCGAACGTCTGCTTGCGTAACTCCTCGCCCTCGACCGGTCCGAGCTCCTTGAGCAGCGCGGTCGAACCCACGAGATCGCAAAACACGAACGTGGTGGTCACGCTGCTCGCCAAAGCCTTCACCTCCCGCCGACCGATCGACGGCCGAGAGTCTGGCATCCGGCTGAGGTGGGTTGGCACCGCCTCGTCTCGAGCGGGGACCATGACAAAGCAAAAGGAGGGGCCCCTACGCCAGGGCTCGAACCCGAAGTCCGCCACCCGGTTTTGCCCCATCGTCTCGAGGCACTCTGGCAGTACCGCTACAGAGAACGACCAGAAGGGACCGTGGCCCCCACAGCTGGAGCTGCTACCCCAGCATGTGGAGGCCACGGGTGTTCAGGAGTTCCGGCAACGTCAGTCGATGGCCGGGTTGGTGTCGGTGGTCGGAACCCATGCCCCGCTGGGGAGTCGCCTCACCTCGGTCTGGAAGCAGCCGTCGCTTCGGCCTGGTGTGCCCGTGTCAGGCCCGTGGTGAGCAGTCTCCAGTCCGTACCACGCCGGGCCGACCTCGGCGCCACCTGGTCCCGATGAGCTGTCACAAGCCGTGCCTTGTCCGCCGCCGATCGTCGTGAAGATGGGGTGGTGCTGGCCATTGGCGATTGGGTGGCCGTTCACGGTGTGGATGTGAGCGGCCGCCGGGCCAGCCATGGTGAACAATCCCCCTGCGATGACTGCTGCGCCGACGGCGAGCCGTGCTCGGGTTATTTCCATTGAAAGTCTCCTTGTCATTGTGCGGCTGACACCGCCATGTGTGTGACGGGATGCAGCGTCCGGGTCGGCGCCGTGTGACCACGAAGGACAGCAACGGCCTCTGCCGCCAGCGCCGGATTGAACGCCCACCCTTCGAGGACGACGGCGGTGCTGCCGTGGCCACGGACGAGCGTCACGTTTGTGACACCCAAGCGAGCCAGCTCGCCAGCTGACGCGACGCTCAGAACGAAGTCCTCTCCGTCGTCGGTCAACACCACTGCCATCGACATTCGCGCCTCCCCGTCATCCTCAGGGTGAACGTACGACTGAAACCCTCAGCGGATCATCGGGGAGCTCCCCCATTCCCCATCGCCGAGGCGAGTTCCGTCCGGTTCCGCACACCGAGCTTGGCGAGAGCGTTCGACACATGCCGCTCCACGGTCTTGCGCGAGAGAAAAAGAACAGCAGCGATCTCGGGATTGGTCGCTCCGTCACCTACGAGTCGCGCAACCTCCTGCTCCCGAGCAGTAAGCGCGTCGACGCCGGTGGCGGCCGTTCGACGCCAGGTGCGGACCCCGAGCTGACGGAGCGTCTGCTCAGCACGCGCTTGCTCGGTCCGGGCCCCCATGTTGGCGGCGTGAGCGGCTGCGGCACGAAATGCATCGGCGGACCGGCTGCGATCGACATGTCGGAGGATCGTTCCAACGTCGAGCTCCAACCACAGCCTTTCGAAACGCATCTCGAGGCGTTCGGCGTGGACGATCGCGGCTTCCAACAGGATCAACGCCGCTCCGTGATCGCCACGCGCTGTGGCCACCAGTCCGGCGGCTCTTCCGTGCCAGACGACCGAGGGAGGGTCGGGTGCAGGGTGCCGGCTCTGCCAGGCATCGAGCGTCTCCGCTGCGAGCTCCGCCAGGCCCACGCGCGCAAGCGCTTCCGCTGACCGCACTTCCAGCTCGCCCCTGCATCGAGCGCAACCGACTGCGTCGATCTCCTCCGACGCTGTCCTCAACGAATCCTGCACCTCGAGGCGGGCGGATTCCCCGTGCAGCCGCGCCCGAGCCAACGACAGCTCCAGCCGCAAGAGCACTCGATGGTGGAGATCGTCGTGAGCCAGCACGTCTGCTTCAAGAGCGCCGAGGGCACCTCGCCAGTCGCCGCGTGAGAGCTCGACGAGGTGGGCGGCTGATGGCACCGACATGTTGACCGACGAGAGGTTTCCCACTCGCGCTCCGAGCGCCGCCGCCTGAGCCGCCAGACGCTCTGCCTCCTCGAGGTCACCGAGGGTGCGAAGCGTGACAGACAGCCAGAAAGCTGCCTCAAGCATGACCACTGGCAGCACCCTCGATGTCGCTTCGTCCAACAGCCCGTGAAGGCATGATTTGGCTTCTCGGAAACGCCCAACGTGCCGCAGCGCCATTCCCCGTCGCAACAGCGCGAACAAGACATCGCGATCGTCATCGCGACGAGCGTCGAGCATCTCGTCGACAAGGAGAAGCATCCTGGCCGGGTCCTCGGCCATCATCGCCTCGTCGTAGGCGGCGCGCAGTGCCACCATGTGCGCCGGGAACACCTGCGCACGTGCTCGAGCGGCTACCAACGCCCGCTCAGAGAGAACCTGGGCTTCGGCGTGGCGGTGATGGACCCAGCGCAGGATGGCCGACTCGAGGGCGTCCATAGAGATCGTCTGCATCGGGTCATCCGATCGCGTGGCTCGAGCCCGGGCGAGCCATGCCGTTGCTTCTTCGCCGCGACCCTGGTCGAACGCCGACGTAGCGGCCGCTAGTGACGCTCGCGCCCGTTCCGTAGGCGACGGGTGCCGTTCGGCGACGGTGGCCCACGACTTGAATGCGGTCGCCCGATTGCCGAGGTCTGCTGCAACTTCGGCAATCATCGCGTGGAGCTCGAGGCGGTCCGCCGCGTCGATCTCGAGGTCGTCGGCGATCGCTGCCAGCTGTGCCATCCCGTCGTCGCCCAATAGGCGAGCGCGAGGCGACGCGGCAATGCGCACCGCCAGCTTGCCGACTGCGGCTCCGCCCGCCCGCAGGTGCACAAGCGACTCGAGGAGGGCCACCGTGTCTCCGTCGGCGATGTCGGCCATCCAATCGCCAACCCGGCGGTGCATACGTCGGGTCAGATCATCGGGGAGGTCGGACGCGGCACCCTCACGGATCAGGTCGTGAGAGATGCCGACAACGCCCGTGCGCTCGACGACGAGCCCTCGGCCGGCAAGCTCGGTGCTCGCGCCATCGGCTTGCTCCAGAGACCATCCGGCTACGGCGGCGAGGTCGTCGCGGTGCACGGGACGGCCCCAAACGGTGAGCAGGGCAAAGAGAAAGGAGGCATCGCTCGAGCAGTTGCGCGCCCGCTCGCGCACGAGTCGAGCCGGTTCGCCCGCTTCGGCCCCTCCCTGCGCGAGTACCTCGATCCAGAAGGGGGAGCCACGGGCGCGCTCCGATAGGGCAAGCGCCTGGGTGTCGCTCAGACTGGAGTTCACCTGGAGCGCGAGGAGAGCCGCCTCCCCCCTGGACAGTGGGTCGAGGTCGATCCGGACCGCGCGTGAGGAGAGCAGGTGATCAAGTGCGACCGCCAGCTCCGACGCCGCCCTGGCTGGACGCGACGCGGCGAGGACGACGAGCGGCTGTTCGCTTGCGTCGGCGGCTCGAACCAGGTGATGAACCAGTGCAAGGGACAGCGGGTCAACCCACTGCACGTCGTCGACAAGAATTAGCGCAGGAGCCAGCGAGGCGAGCCTGCGATGGGCTAGCTCGAAGACCCGGACGGCCTCGAACGATCCGGCGGTCGCGTGGCGGCCGAACAGCGCTCGTTCGAGGTCGGACCCGTCCTCGGTGTCGGGCGTCAGGCGGCGGAACAGGGGCATGGCGGCCGAGAGGGACACCCGCTGCTCGAGCTCATGGCCGGCGACCAGGAGTTGGCACGCAACCCCGCTGCATTCCGAGGCCTCGCGGAGGAGGCGGCTCTTCCCGCTACCTGGGGGGCCGAAGATGACGACTGCGACGGGCACCTGTTCGACCAATGCGCGATCGGTGACAGCAGCAATGGCAGCGAGTTCTCCTGCTCGCCCGACGAAGTCGCCGTTCACGGTACGCAATGTACCGGTGCGCTCGCCACGAGGCTCTTGCTCGTTACCCGGCTCCAGCACGCGGCGGTGCTTGGAACCCCGTCCGTCCGGTCGAGTTCAGATGAGCACTGGGAATGTCCAGCGCTGGACCAGAAGTACCCTGCGGGTTCGAGCGATGGGGAATTGCGGGGACCAGATGTCAGCTACCGAGAGTGACTTCATGCGAGTCTCGGGGAGGAGCGTTGCCGTCGCTGCCCCCAACCGACGGTGGGCCGGTGTGTTCGTCGTTGCGCTCATTAGTCTCATCCTGTCGGCGTGCGGCGGCGGCGACGAGAGCCCTTCCGCGGTAGACCGACCGGCCTGCCCCGCAGACGACGATGCCCTTCCGGGGATACGCATTGGGCAGACGCCGTGGTCGCCGGAGCTCGACCACCTTGGCGAGCGCCTCGACCAGATCGGGCTGCCGCGCCTCACCCAGGAGGGCGTGGCCCTCGACCTGCACATCAATCTGTCTGTTGAGGTTGAGGGCACCAAGGTCAAGATTCCGTCCTCGATCGGGCTCAACGGCGAAGAGATCCAGGGCGGCAAGATGGTGAGCGGCTTCGTCTCGGCGATACACACCCACGATGATTCCGGCTTGGTGCACGTGCACTCGCCCGACGTCCGTCCCTACACCCTCGGCCAGCTCTTCGACGTGTGGGGCGTGAGCCTGACAGAGGAGCGGATCGGCGGCTACTGCGTGGGCGGCGAGCGGACGCTCGTCTTCGAGGCCGACGGCGAGGCGATCCCGGGAGACGTTCGCGAGCTAGAGCTACAGGACGGACAGCGGATCGACGTCACGTACAGCGACGAGTAGCTGCGGAGAGCACGGCTGCTGCGGGCAGGACGGCCCGAGCGTCAGTCCATAGTCGTGACGAGCTCGACGAGCGCACCGACGGTCGCTCCTTCGCCTTCGCGCCACCGACGATCGTGACGAGCTGGCGCTCGCGCTCCAACGCCGCAAGCTGTGACCGCTCCGCCGTTCGGCCGATGAAGCTGTTCGCGAACGCCGGCAGTGCGCCGGCGGGTGGCCCGGAAGATCGCGTCGCATGGCCACCGCAGCCACCATGCCTGCGGACGCAGTTGGAAACACCACGAAGAACGAGTGGCCCTCAGTCCCAACCTCGACGCCGCCGTGGTCCCTGATCGCCAGCGAACGAGGTTGTGATGCTGCTCCAACGTCTCGCCATAGGCATCGCCCAACCGGTTGAGGAGCAGCGTCGAGCCCTCGATGTCGGTGGAGAGCATGGTGACGACCCCAGACGGGAACTCAGCGATGGCAGGATCGACGCGCCGCCGATCGGCATCACGCGCCCGCGGCGTCACGCTTCGGCTAGTCGACGAAGCGTGCGTCCGAGTGGGCCTCGGCCACGAGAATTTCCACGAGCGCTCACATTAATGCCGCCGCAGGTGACGGGGCCGGCGGAGGATTCGGCGACCAATCAAAAGAGCCCCTGACCCGAGAGGTCGTCTCGGATCAGGGGCTCGATTGGTGAACCAATCAGCGGGTTAGGCCCGGCGGGTGCGGAAACGACGGCCGAGGAGGCCGGCGCCCAGGCCGAGTCCGGCGAGCGCCGGCAGCACCGAGCTGCCGCCGGTCTTCGGCAGTTCCCGCGGCACGGGGACGACGCGAGGGGCGGGCACGGTGTCCGGCCCGCTCAATGTGGCCGTACCGGTGAGGTTGGTGCCGCCGCCACCAGCGAGGCCCGTGCCGGTCAGGCCGGCAAGACCGAACAGGCTGCCGGCGCCACTGCCGCCACCGATCGCCCGGCCCACCGCGTTGGCTTGGGCCTTGCAGTTCTCCGGGGTGGCGGTGACGGTGACGGTGTCCTCGAGTTCACCGACGCCGGAGTCCTCGGCCAGCCGCACGATGATGTTCACCTTGAGCGGCGGATCGCCCGGCTTGTAGGTGCCGAGGTCAGCGAAGGTGATCGTGTTGCCATCGACGACGCCCACCTGACCCGCCGGACCAGTGCCGCCTACGACCGTGAACTTCGGGTCACCCGACTTCACCGAGGTCACATCGACGACCTTGATTCGGGCCAACTCGCACGGGAAGGGGATGAGGATGTCAGCCGACGAGGGGATCGTCACGGTGAAGGTGATGTCCTGCCCCGCCGTGGCCGGGTTCGGGGACACCGACTTGGTGACCGGGATCTGACAGTTGATGCCGCCCGCCGGTACAACGGCCTTGGCCTCGAAGTGGCCGAAGCGCAGGTCGAGGGCGTTCACGCCGGCGGCGGTGGTGACGCCGGGGAGGATACGGAGCCGAAGGATGTCGACGGCACCCGAGGCCTCGGTGATCGTGGTGACCGGGAGGGCCTTCTCGTCAGGGTCCGCGGTCGGCACGGCGGCGATGGCACGGGGCTTTTCAGCTACGGCGACCGAGAGGAGCGGCAGGATCTCCTGGATGAGGCCAGCTTCGCCGAGCAGCTGCTGAAGGGTCAACAGGTTGGTGATCGGAGTAGCGCCCGGCTGGATGATGCGCACGATCGGCTCGTTCGGCCCGCCGTTGGCGGGAGCGAAGGTGACGGTGCCGGGAGCTTTGCCTGTGGCCACGCTCCGGAGGATGAACTCGCCGAGGACTTCAATGGTGGTGTCGTTGTCAGGATTGGCGTCCGGCGGGAGGTTGACCCGGACCGGCGCCAGCGTCATGCGGCTCTCGCTGGCCAGGCCGCAGGTGCCGTCGCCGTTGTTGACGAGGTAGGTGAACGACAACGTCTGCGATGTCGTGCGTTCCCCGCTGGCCGCCGTCGTGTCGGTGGCGATGACGGGAGCGAGCAGCGGCTCACCGGTGACGGGTGCCGCGCCGGCATTCAACAGCTGGACGTCGTCGGCGAACCCGAGTCCGAAGCCAAGGGGGTTGCCGAGCATGCCGAGCGCTGACTGGTCGTTCCAGAGCGCCTGGGCCTGTCCGCGCAAGACGCTTGCGAACACGACCGGATTGACCGTCTGCTTGAGCGTCTCACGGGTAACAACGCCCGTCTGGAACTGGTTCTGGTTCGGCGTCGCCGGCGCCGCCGGCGTCGTCTCGAGGGGCAGTGCTCCCGCTTCGACCAGTGCGCCCTGGATCACCTGGTTGGTGTCCGGATTGTTGGGCAGCGTCCTGGCAATTCCGACCTCGAGGCCTGAGCCGCGGCCGTAGCTCTCGCGATCGGCCTTAGCCGGCTGGACCGCTAGGCCCATCTCGTTCGTGATAGCCGCGGCCTGGCCCTGCGAGTTCACCGAAGCACCAGAAAAGGCGACTGCGGTGTTCTCGATGAGCGGACCAACTGCCGCCACCTGCAATACGTTCGTGTGGATCGCCGTGCTGGTGGCGTACCCGGAGAACGCCACGGAGCTTGGCAGTGAGGACACTGCTCCTGCACCGCTCGGCAACAGGAGCGCGGCACCGGCCACGCTCGCTGCTGCGACGATTCCGAATGTTCGACGCATGAAAATCCCCTAGCTGTATTGCCGCTTGTCGTCGCGGCCGTCCCACTGACTGTGGGAGTTGTACTCCCTTATCGTGCCATATACACGGATTTCGCGAGAAAATGTCATCACGGGGCGGCAAAAGCGAAGTCGAATCTGCCGAAACTTCAGCTCTGTCCCAGTCCGGCCGACAGCACGGTCCGCAACGTCATCCTCGTGGGACGACGTCGAGCAGCTTTGACACGAGCACCTCGGGAGCAAGGCCCTTTTCCAGATAGCCGGCGGCGCCTGCCGCCGCCGCTTCCGGTCCGAGTCGCGTCTCGGAGAACCCCGACAACATGACGATCCTTGCGTCGGGTGCCGCCTTGCGGAGGTGGGGCAGAGCCTCGAGACCGTCCATCACCGGCATGGAGATGTCGAGCAGGATGATGTCGGGCTGCACTTCGGTGGCCACGTCGATCGCTTGCTCACCGTCGCCGGCCTGCCCGACCACCTCGAAATGACCGCTGCGCTCGAGGGTGAAGCGGATCAGGGCCCGCAGCTCGAGCATGTCATCGACGAGAACGACCCGGAGCCTTTGCATCCAATCGTCAGCGAGGCCGAGGACCTGAACGACGAAAGGTCCCAGGCTGGGCCAACGGGACAGGTTCGTTTTCGTCGAGCAATACCGTCACGAGCCGGCGAGCGGAGGCAAGCGTCGTCTCCAGCCCGGCCATCCCCTTGTCGGTGTCGCCGAGTTCGAGGTGAAGCTTGGCGATCACGAGGCCCTGCACCACGTTGTCGTGCAGCTCGAGGGCGTGGGCGTGCCGACGTTCGCCGGCGTCGTCGGAGGTGGCGAGATCCACCACCACGGGCTCCATGGTTCCTCATCGGCAGCCGGCACAGGGGATAGAGCGAAACCTGACGGAAAGGTTCGTCTCGACGTGTTCGGGCCCCGGTAGCGTCGTCCGGGTGCCAATCGCCGTTCGACTCGACCCCGAACACCTCGTGGCTTCGGCCGGCGCCGACATCGACGGCCTCGTCCACCTGACCAACCCGGGGTCGGAGACCGTTCAGGTGCACCTCGTCCTGGCCGGCGAGGTGGCGGGGTGGGGCAGCATCGAGCCCGGCGAACTTCGCATCGCTCCGGGCGCCGAGGCGGCCTGTTCGTTGCGGTTCCGCCTGCCCCGCGGCGCCCCGGGCGGTGTGGGAGCCATCCCGTTCACCATCCGAGTGCTCTCCGACCAGGAGGGAGAGGGCGGGGCCACGGCCGAGGGTTCACTCGATGTGGAAGGCGAGGCCGAGCTGGCCGTGCGACTGCTGCCCGCGTCGTTCCGGGGGACGATCTCGGCTTCGACCAAGGTGGCCGTCGACAACCTCGGCGCCACGCCGGCGAGGGCGCAGCTCCGGGCCGATGCCGGCGAAGGAGTGGCGGCCGACGTCGAGCCGGATAGTGTCATCGTGGAGCCCGGCAGCACGGCCTTCGCCCGCCTCACGGTGCGACCGGTCGCCCGTCTGGTGGCCGGCGCGCCGCGCCGCCACGAGGTCATCGTCCGGCTCGAGCCGCTCGGCGGTGCCCGCATCAGTACGACCGGAACGATGACGCAGCGTTCGCTGGTAGCTGGCCTCCTGCCCCGCGTCGCAGCCGTCTCCGTCGCGCTGGCAGTCGTCGCCGTGCTCCTGGTCCGCCTCGTCGGAGGCGACGGCACGCGGGTGGTGGCCACGGCGCCGACGACGACGGTGGCCCCGACCACCACGACGACGGAGGCGCCTCCCACGACGGCTGCGCCCGCCGACCCGGCCGCGCCTCCGCCCACCATCCCGCTGAAGGACCGCCGCCTGGCGTTCCAATCGAAACGGGACGGCAATTTCGAGATCTACTCGAGCGCGCCCGACGGACGCGACGCCAGAAACCTCACCGCCCACCCTGGCCACGACGGCGAACCGTCCTGGTCACCGGACCACACCCGCATCGCCTTCGACAGCGACCGAGGTGGTGGCTTCGACGTGTACGTCATGAACGCCGACGGCACCAACGTCGTGCAGCTGACCACCGAGCCGGCGCCGGACGGGTACCCGACGTGGTCACCTGACGGGAAGCAACTGGCGTTCACGAGCTTTCGCGACGGCAACAGCGAGATCTATGTGATGAACGCCGACGGCACGGGAGCCCGCCGACTCACCAAGAACCTCTCTGACGACTCCAAGCCGGTGTGGTCGCCAGACGGATTGCGCCTCGCCTTCCACACCGATCGCGACGGGAACTACGAGATCTACGCGATGAACGTCGACGGCACCGATCCGCGCAACCTCTCCAATGCCGTCGGCAGTGACAAGAACCCGGCATGGTCGCCGAACAGCGCCCGCATCGCCTTCGACTCCACCCGCGACGGCGGGAAGGCCGAGCTCTACGTGATGGGCGGGGACGGAAGCCTGCCCGTGCGCCTCACCACCAACGACGACGTGGACAGCTGGCCCGTGTGGTCACCGGACGGCGCCCGGCTGGTCTTCCAGACCGATCGCGAGTCCGATCCTGAGCTCCATGTGATGGCCGCCGCCGGTGGCGCGAGCCGGCGCCTCACCGAGAGCCCGGGCGACGACAACGAACCGAGCTGGAACTAGCGGAAGGGCTACGCCGCGCCCTGGGGCAGGTGGAGACCGACCTCGGGCCGGGCATCGGAGTCGACCAGGTCGTGGAGAACCTCGAGGAAGGCGCGGGCCGGCGCGCCGGGCAGGCCGCGTTTGCGCTGGGCGACCCCGACCTCGCGGCGGGGGAGGCCTTGCACGGCGATGGGCCGCGTCTCGCGCTGGAGGTGGGCCGGCACGGCCGTGGACGGGAGTATGGCCGCTCCCTGGCCGCTGATGGCGAGGGAGGCGATGAGGCGGAGCCCGTCGAGCTCGGCTCGCGCCACCAGGGTGACGCCGGCCTGGGCGGCGGCGCCGTCGATCAGATCGCGGAACGCCGTGCCTTTCGGCGGCAGGAACAGGGGAAGCGTGGCGATGGAGGGAAGGTCGACCTCGGGCGTGTCCGAACGGCCGAGCTCGGATTCGAGGGGCACGAAGAGCAGGAGGTCCTCGTCGAAGAGGGCGACGGTCGTGAGCTCGGGAGATGGAAGGGGCAAGTTGACGACGGCCAGATCGAGTCGGCCGCTGACCAGTTGCGGTTCGAGTGAGGTGGACGTGGCGTCGACGATCTCGAGGGCGACGCCGGGATGCCGGGCCCCCATCTCATCGAGGAGACGGGGTACGAGCCAGCGGGCCGTCGTGCCGATGATGCCGACCCTCACGCGACCTCTGACGTCGTGGCGCATCGAGGCGACGTCGGCGGTGATGGCTTCGAGTTCGGCTTCGATTCGGCGGGCCCGATCGACGACCGCCTGCCCTTCTTCGGTGAGTCGCCCGGCGCTGCGATCGACGAGGGTTGCGCCCAGTTCACGCTCCAGACGGGCGATGTGGGCGCTCACGTTGGATTGCACGGTCGACAGAGCGTCGGCGGCGGCGGAGAAGGTCCCCTGCTCGGCCACGGCGACAAGGGCTTGGAGTTGGCGGAGATCCATCGCTAGAAATGATGGCAGCTATCGCTACAAACTGTTGGACAGATCGACGGTCCGCAGGTTGACTATCACTCAGAAGCACGAACGAGCTCGCTGGTTCCCCCCACCGGCTGAGCTCGCCAGTAGCAGCGAACGAAGGGCCTGGTTCCCCCCACCGGGCCCTTCTTCGCGTTGTTCACGGCCTCGCTCTGCGGCGGGGGCGCCTTCGGCGCGGGGGCCTTGCCGCTCGGCGGCGGCTGCTCGCTGGCGCTCCCTACGCCGCTGCTCGCTGGCGCTCCCTACGCCGTTGCTCATTGGGCTCGCTCTGGGGGCCTGTTGTCGGCTTGGGTCGTAGCATCTGGACATGGCTGGTGCTGCAGCGTTCTTCGATATGGACCGGACGATCCTCAAGGGGGCTAGCGGGCCGCTGATCACGGAGGCGCTGGTGCACGCCGGGATCGCCCCGAGCCGTTCGATCCCTGGACAAGGCCTCCTCTACCGGTTCTTCGACGTGGTCGGCGAGTCGCTTCCGTCCATGGCGCTGGCTCGCGGCGCGGCGCTCATCGCCAAGGGCTGGAACCGAGCCGACGTGCGGGAAGCGGCCAAAGACATCGCCGAGCGTCTCGACACCCTGGTGGCGCCCTACGCTCGAGTGCTCCTCGACGAACATCGCGCCGCCGGGCGGCCTCTCGTCCTGGCCACGACGACGCCGTACGACTTGGTGTCGGCCTTCGCCGAGCGGATGGGCTTCGACGACGTCGTGGCGACCCGCTACGCCGAGGATGCCGACGGGCGCTACACCGGCGCCCTCGAGGGCGAGTTCGTCTGGGCGACGGGGAAGCTGGGCGCCGTACGCCGATGGGCCACCGAGCACGGCGTGGACATCAAGGCCAGCTACGCCTACTCCGACAGCATCTACGACGTTCCGCTGCTGTCGGCCGTCGGCCATCCCCACGCCATCAACCCCGACCCCCGACTGCTGGCCTACGCCACGATCCGGCGTTGGCCCACCCAGTGGCTCGACGTGCCCCCTGGCGTGCCCAAGTTCGCCGGCTTCGAGCCCTTCGATCTCGTCCGCCTCGGGGCCCGTACGGAGCTCATTCCCTACGCTCGCTTCGACATCTCCGGCGTCGACGGCATTCCGGCGGAGGGTCCGGCCATCATCGCTGCGAACCATCGTTCGTACTTCGATCCCGTCGCCGTCGGGCTGACGGTCATGCAGTCGGGTCGGCCCCTTCGCTTCCTGGGGAAGAAGGAGGTCTTCGACGCGCCAGTCGTCGGCCAGCTGGCCAAGGCGATGGGCGGGATCCGAGTCGATCGCGGGAGTGATTCGGCTGGCGACTCCCTTGTCGGGGCGACCCGGGCGCTACAGGCCGGCGAGCTCGTGGCGATCATGCCGCAGGGCACCATCCCGCGCGGACGGGAGTTCTTCTCTCCGCTACTGAAGGGCAAGACGGGGGCGGCGAGGCTGGCGGCGGCGACTCGCGCACCGGTGATCCCGATCGGGCTCTGGGGTACCGAGGCGGTGTGGCCTCGGTCGGCCAAGGTGCCGAACGTCTTGAACCTGACGAACCCGCCCGAGATCCGGGTGCGGGTCGGCCATCCGGTCGAGCTGGCGTATGACGACATTCGGGCCGACACCGAGCGGATCATGGAGGCGATCATGGCCCTCCTTCCGCCGGAGGCCCGCGAAGAGCGCGAGCCCACCGACGACGAGCTCCGCCAGTCGAAGCCCAGCTGACCTCTGGGGCGGCTACGAGCCGGTCGGATAGGTGAAGTACTTGAACGTCAGCGTGTTGCTCGGCGCCGGTGCCTTGGCCGTCACCCGCATCTTGGCGTAGCGCCCAGTGTTCGTCTTGATGGCGATGACGGTGCCAGGCGGCATCTTGTTCGTCGAATCGGAGCCGTCGATCGACGCTCCGGTGTAGGCGAGCGACTTCAACTGGGCGACAGTGACGGCGTCGTAGTTCGCCGCACCCATGTTGAAGAGCAGCGCGCCGTTCTGCGGCGTGAGCGAGCGCGAGGTGGAGGTCGCCTGCTGCCAGAACACGTCGGCCCCCGTCGAGGTCTCGACGCCGGCGTCGAAGTCGAACGAGAACGTGCCGCGAAGCGAGCCGTCGCTCGACGGTGTGGTCGTCGTCGTCGTCGCAGCGGCGGTGGTCGTGGTGGAGCCGGGCGGTGGTGCCGCCGTGGTCGCCGTGGGACTGGTGACGACCGACGACACGTCGCCTCCGCCTCCGCCTCCGCCGCCGTTCCCACTTCCCGTGGGCGCGGCGACCGCTTCGCCGGCGACGGCGACCTCCGCGTCTCCGCCGGATCCCGTGGTGGCGCCAACGACCCCGGACGGGGCCGTCCCCGGGTCCTTGCCGTTGGCGGCCTTCTCCGCTTCGGCGGCCGCAGCTGCCTCCTCGGCGGTGGCCGGTGCGTTGGGATCGGGCTCTTCGGCTGCAGGCGGTGCGTCGGCTGGTGGAGCAGCCGTGGTGGTCGGCGTGTTGTCGCTGGTCAGGCTGAGCTTGCCGGACGCCGCATCCTTTTTGAGCAGCGGGAACATGACGACGATGAGGCTGAGGGCCACTGCTCCCGCGACCAGCGGCACGATGAAGCGCGGCATGCCCGCCGTCTGCATCAACGTGCCATCGAGCAGGATCGGCTGCTCGGCGCCACTCACCCGGACCTGGAAGGGTCGTTGCTTGTCCGAGCCCTTCAGGAAGCCACGTCGCGCCGCCACCTTCACGGCGACCCGGGCGCTCTGTCCGGCGGGCACGACGACCGTGCGGGGTCTGACCTCGAAGGCCAGCAACTCGTCAGGGTCGGAGACATCGATCTCGGCCTCGATGTCGGTGTTTCCCCGGTTGTCGAGGAGCACCTCGTGACGGGCGGCGCGCTTGGCTTCGCTCGTCCGCGGCGTCAGCTTGGCCTGGACGTCGACGTAGGAGAGCAGCTCGACCTCGCCCTCCTCGACCACGCTGCCGTCCGGATCCTGTGATCCCTCGACCCGGACGCCGAAGGGCACGCCGCCGGATCCGACCCCCGGGGCACGCGGCGGGGCGAAGTGCAGGTCGATGGTGCCTTCGGCGCCGGGGAAGAGCGAGAGGACCGCCGGAACGGCGGTCGTCCACACGGCCGGTTGGCCGAGGACGGTCAGGGTGTACTGGTCGACGACCACGCCGGTGTTGCGGATGCGAACCTGGCACACGGCGGTGGCCCCGGGCACGACCGGAACACTCGTCGGAGTGATCGCCACGCTTCCCGCCATAACGCCGAAGGTACCAGTCGGGTCAGGCGGCGAACAGAGCCCCGAGGCTGAAGTCCGAGGTGCTGTCACTGGAGGTGGCGGCGCCGATGACGATCAACACGACGAATCCGACGATGAGCAATGCCCAGAGGGCGATGTTGGCCAGCGACACCCACTTGGCCGCCGTGAGGAGCCCATCGCCCGTGAGGCGTCCGCCCGAAGCCTCGATCTTCCGCCTGGCGCCAGGGATCATCACCAAGGCAACGATGGCCGGGATGATCGGGCACACGACGAAGGACAGGATCGACGCGACGAGGGCTCCGACGGCCGAGCCCTCGGTCTGCGGCGCTGCATAGGGCTGGTAGCCGCCGTACGCCGGCTGGCCGTAGGGTGCCATCGGCGGCTGGCCGTACGCCGCGGTCGGGGGTTGGCCGTAGGGCGCCGTCGGCGGCTGACTGTAGGGAGGCGGCGGCGGAGGCGGCGGCGGCGGGGGAGGAGGCGCACCCCAGGGTTCCGACGGAGGGCCGTCCGGCTCGTTCGTGCTCATCGTGTCCGCAGGGTACCCATCGATCAGCCCGGCGCGGCGGCGTGAGGCTCGGATTCGACGCGCCACGTCTGTCCCTCGAAGACGATGAGGTCGCGATCGTCGCCTTCGAGCCCGACGAACGGGCAGCCGACCTCGCCCGCCTGGAGGGCGAGCGATGCGTCTCCCGGGTGTACCCAAAGCAGTCGGTCGCGTTCGATCCACGGACCGAGGTCGGCGTCGCGATCGGCCGGGTCAGCGTCGAGGGGGGTCAAGCCCCACGTCGACGGTGCTCGCCTGCCGTGGGCGCCGTCCTCGGCGAAGTAGCAAACGGCGTGTGCGACCACGGCGCCGACTCGCAGCTGGCGGATGACGGCTACGACGCCGTCCTGGGCGAGAACACTCGGCACCACGAACGGGCGGTCGGGCCCTGGCCGGATGGAGAAGGGGGTCTCGGGGAGAGGCTCGACGAGGTGAGCTGCGCCGGCGAGGCCGAGAAAGGAGTCGGGTTCGGGGGTTGGTGGACGGACTGGGAGCTCGGTGCTCCACCACAGACCGTCGAATCCGACGAGGTCGATCGTCGACGACACCATCTCGTCCGTGAACGGGCAGCGCGCCAACGCCGTTGGCCCCAAGGACTGGGCGTAGGCGTCATGGAGGTCGAGGCGCTCGTCGACGAGCAACCGCAACGCGTGCAGGTCGGACGACGGCTCGTCCCATGCCCCCTGCTCGATGGCCGTGTGGACCACGCGGTAGCGCGCCAGGAGCGCGTCCCGGACCACCTAGCCGGCGACGGACGTGGGGCCGCGCCCGGCGGCGATGCGGATGAGGGCCTCGCCGCCCTGGTGGGTGGCGATGATCTTGTCGAAGATGCCCTTGTTGCGCTTGAACACGTCGCTCTCTGGGGCCATTTTCAGTAGGGCCTCTTCCCAGTCCATGTGGGCCTCGTGGCGAACGCCGCCGCCGGCGCACTCGGCCGCCACCTTTTTTTTCAACTCTCCGGCGTACAACGGGGCGTACTCGCCCTCGGCGGCGAACTTCGTCTCGAGCGGCTGACCATCCGGAGTGAGGACCCGGAAGAGGTCGTGGTCGCCGGTGAAGGGGCGACCGCTCGGTGCCGTGACGATGCCGCCGCCGATGACGAGCCACCCCTTGTCCTGGATCTTCTTGAGCTTGGGGTAGTCGTCCTTCCACTCCGTCTGGCGGTCGGCGATGCGGGCGTCGATCTGCGCCCAGGTGAAGCCCTCGGGGAGGGTGGTCGGCCGCACGGGCTCGAACAGTCCGACTTTCCCCTTGTGCGCCTTGATGCCCGGGTAGAGGGCGAAGTCGATGTCGTCGACGGTCTTCGACTTGATGAACTCCGGCTTGGGATGGGCGCCCCCCTTCAGCAAGCTGACGGCCGACGAGTTCGTCGAGCGGACATCCATGGCCACACCGTGGCGGTTGGCTACGCCCTGGAGGTGCATGTAGTTGTTCATGGGCATGCCGAACTCGTTGATGAGCCGGCGGAGCTCTTCGTTGCTGCCGGCCGCCGGGATCAGGTCGGCCTGCTTGAACTTCGTCGCGTACGCCCCGATGGCGGCATGGAGCGCGTTGTACGCGGTCACGAACTCGGGGAGCGTCAGCAGGTCGGCCGTCTTCCCCTCCTTCTTGGCCACCAAGGCGATGGCTTCCAACGCCTTGGCCAGCCCGCCGATGCCTTGCAGGGCGTCGATCTGACCCGGGGCCGCCGCCGGGTCACTCTTGTTCAATTTGGCCACGGCCTGGGCAACCTTCGAGGAGAGGAGTCCGCGCTCGGAGGCCATCTCCACCCGACCTTCGGCCGTGACGTGGATGGTGTGGCCGGTGCCGGCCATCGACACCGGCTTCTGCACGGGCCCGAAGATCTTCTTGACGAAGTCCTTGGCCTTCTTGCCCGCGTTGGCCAGCCCCTGCTTGGCCTTCTTGCCGATGCCCTTGATGCCATCGATGATCTTCTTGCCGAGCTTCAGCGCCCCGTTGATGACGGCATCGACGGCCTTCATCACTGGCTTCTGCACCGCCTCGAGGATCGACTTGATCTTCTCGCTGATGCCTCCCAGCCCGAGGAGCGAGGCCAGGAACGAGATCACGATCGGCACGGCCTGGGCCAGCGCGCTCTCGATCTTCGCCGGCACACCGCCCATGCCGCCGTTGGCGATGTCGCTCACCGAGTCGACGATGGTGCTGACGAGCTGAACGAGGGCGCCGCCCTTCTCCATGATCCACTGGATCACCGAGATCAGGGTCTGGATGATCTTGATGAGCGCGCCGGCCGGGTTCAGCATCCCGATCACCCACGTGATGCCGGCCTTCACGATCTTCTCGATCACGAAGTCCTTGATCTGACCGATGACCATCTGCTGGAGGTCGCCGACCTTGTCGACGATCCACTTCCAGAGGCCGGCGACGCCTTCCTTCACGAGGATGACGAAGACCTCGGAGGTGGTCTCGAGCGCCTTCATCGCCTTCTCGCCGATCTTCTTGACGAGTTTGGCGCGGATGTTCTGCCAGGTGAGGCCCAGGATCGACAGGACCATCTTGATGATGCCCGGCAGGTCGAACTTGTCGGGGATCTCGATGCCGGCTTCGGCGAGCTTGCCGAACAGCCACCCCTGCAGTCCCTTCTTGAGATGCTCCCCGATCTTCGCGGCGAAGTTCATGAAGCCGGACTTGACCGCGCTCATGAAGTTCCCGATGAAAGCGATCGGGTCGGCGAGGATCTTCTTGAAGGCGCCCATGGCCTTGCTGAGCAGCCCGGCGAAGAGCTCCTTCAGCTTCAGGATCGCCTCGAGCGCATCACCAATGGCAGCCTTGGCCTTGCTCCACGCGCTGCGGTTCTCGGCCTGGGCCTCCTCCACTTCCTTGTTCACATCGGCCAGCGCGGCCTTGTACTTCTCGGCCAGGTCCTGCGCGAGGGAGTTGCCCTTGGCGTCGACGTCGTCTTCGAGTTGCTTGAAGCGGTCGTCCATCTGCTTGGCCGCGTCGGTGGCGAGCTTCTGGACGTCCTTGGGTTGTGAGGAGATCCACTTGGTGATCTCCGTGCGCCCCTTGGTGATGCGGTCCTTGGCGGCGTCCATCTCCTTGCCGACGACGTCGGCCACGTTGTTGATGACGCCTTCCATGCCCTGCTCGTACTTCGTGACCGCTCGGACGTAGATGTCCTTGACCTCTGGCATCTCGCTCAGGTCGTTGAAGAGGTCGTAGCCCCAGTTGACGACGCCGCTGGCTCCGCTGTAGCGCCGGTCCTTGAACTGCTCCATTTCCCGCTTGTGCTGCGAGGTGAAAGCGCTGCGCACCACCTTCTCGCCGTCGGTGAAGGCGGTCGAAACCTTGGTGTCGAGGTCGGTGAGGATCTTTTCGACGTCGAGCTTCGTGGTGTCGAAGATCTTGTTGAGCTCGGTCGTGACCTGGGTGCGCTTGGCCTCGTCCTTCGACTTCTGGTCGGTCTTCGCGCCACCGGCCTTGGCCAGTGCGTCCTTCTTCCCGCCGAACATGGCGGTGACGGCGCTCTTGCCCTTGGACCCGGCGGCCGCCTCGGCCTCCTTGAGGACAGCAGCTTCCTTCTTGCGGACGGCATCCGGTGCTTCCTTGGCGACCTGCTCGCCCTCCTTCTTGTCCTTCACGGCCTGTTGCATCTTCGGCTCGTTCGACTTCTCGAGATCCGACTCGGAGACGTTCGCCTCCTTCATCTTGTCGTCGGTCTCGTTCTTGGCGCCGTCGAACTTCGTCTGCTCCGCCGGCACCTTGTCGGGCATGGCTTTGGCGAAGGCGGGGTCCTCCGGCTTCTTCAGCTCGGGGTTGCCGAGAGGCGTGACCGGCTTTTCCACGGCGGCTGCGGGATCGGGCGGCTCTTTGGTCTTGGCCTCGACGTCTTTGGACGCCTCCTTCTTGCCCGTCGAGACCTTGTCCATGACTTGGGTCTTGACGCCTTCGGCCTTTCCCGAGTTGCCGAACTCGTCGGCCTCCTCGAGGTTCTTCGGGGCCGCAGCACCGATGGCGCGCTTCACCGCAGCGATGAACCCGGCCTTGTCGAACCCGCCCTTCTTGGCGCCGGCCATCTTGTCGGCCTGACCCGCCTTCGCCTGGGCTTGCTTGTGGTCGGCCGGCGGGACGGCGGCGTCACCCGCCTTCTTGGCCTCGCCCTTGCCGGGGGGGTGGGCTTTGGTCTCCTTGGTGACCTGCTTCAGGTCCTTGGTCACCTTGGTGAACTTGGGATCCTTGGAGGGATTGGGAGCGACGGGCGGGGCCGGCGGCGCGTAACCGCCCCCCTTGCCCATGCCGGCGTAGCGCTGGATCGTCAGGCCCGTTTCGACCGCGGCCACTCCCAGCCCGGCGGCCGTCGTGCCTGGAGTGGCCGTACTCGTGCTCGGAGGGGCGGTGGTCGGCGCACGGGCGACCATGCCGGCCACGGCCCGATTGCCGGCGCTCCGGCTCAGGCGCTGCAGATTGGCGGGCGAGAGGTGATGGACGCGCGGCTTGGCTTTGGCGCTCGGCAACCCCGCGTGCGCGGAGGCCGGGCCCTCGGGTGTGTGGGCGGCTCTCGTCCGGAGCGGTGCGGGCCGCTCCAGGTCTCCGTCGTTGCGCGCACGCGACACGTCGGCCACAACACACAGTGTCGCTCAGCCAGAGGGCGTCGCGCCGGAGTCTGTGGGCGGCCCTTCGGGCAGGAGCGGCTGCCCGATCGGGCTACCGGCTGGGCGGCGGAGGCACCTGCGACTTGACCCAATCGGAAAGGGCCGAGAGATTGCGGGTCTGGAGGAAGACCTCGCCGTGACCGGCCAAATCGACGACCAACCCTTCGCCCGACAACATCGTCGACTTGATGCCGCCGACCTGGCGCACGTTGAAGGTGACCGTGTCGGCGAAGGCAACCACGTGGCCGGTGTCGACGGTGAGGGCCTGGCCCGGCTCGATCGTGAAGCGGTCGATGGCGCCGTAGCTGCTCACCAGGAGCTTGCCGGTGCCCTGGCAGTTGAGGAGCACGAGCCCTTCGCCGCCGAAGAACGACTTGGCTCCTCCCCATTTCGCATCGACGGTGATGGAGGAGTCGGAGGCGAGGTACGACCCTGACTGCACGAACATCGATCCGGTCAGATCGAGCACGGCGATGTCGCCGGGAAGTCCGGTGACGAGTTGCACGACCCCGCCACCGCCGCCGGCGGTGAACACGTTGGTGAAGAACGACTCCCCGCCGGCGACCGATCGGGCCAGCGACTTCAAGAATCCGCCCTGCGCTCCGGTCTCGATGGTGGTGTCCGGGGTCATGCTCATCATCGCCCCGGCCTCGGCCCGGATTCCCTCTCCGGGTCCCAGGGTCACGGTGGCGACGGCGAATACCGGGGCGTGGCGGATCTCGATCTCCATCGGACGAGTCTGTCCGTCCAGCGCGCTCAGTTGTGGCGCTCCTGGTCGCCAGATCCCGCAGGGATCAGCGGGCCGGCCACCTCGAGGCGCGGGGGCGGGAGGGGCGACGGCCCTCGCCGAGCGACCAGGAGCGGCGCCATTCGGCCGCTTGGGGACCGGATAGGGAAGGAGTCAGGCCTGTGGCGGCGTGGCGCCGGGCGGTCCACCAGTCCGTGGCCTGTTCGTCGGCCAGCACCTCGACGGCGGCTTCGATCCGAGCGGCGAAATCGCGCACGTCCTCACCCTCTCGCGGCCGCATCGGGGTGCCGAACGTGACGGTCGTCGTCGAGGGTGTGAGTCGTCCGGTGCCCTTGCGCAGGATGCGGCGCGTTCCTTCGAGGTGGATGGGGACAACCGGCACCTTGGCGCGGATGGCGAGGTAGGCGCCGCCGGCGCGGTGGGGCTGCGTCCAACCGTGCGGCGAGCGCCCCCCCTCGGGGAAGATCAGCAGGCTCCATCCCTCGTCCAACACCTGCGAGGCCAGTCGGGTCGAGCGAGGCGAGACGCGTGTGCGCTCGATCGGGATGGCGTTGATGGCGAAGGCCCACAGGAAGCCCTTCCACCGCTTGTCGAAGAAGTAGTCGGCGCCGGCGCCGACGACCGTGCGGTGGCGAAACCGATCGGGGAGCGTCGTCAGCAGGAGCGGCGTGTCGACGTGGCTGGCGTGGTTGGCCGCGAAGATCACCGGCCCCTTCACGTCGGCCAGCCGATCGGTCCCGACGACCTCGGGCGAAGCCAGCGCTGCCACCAATCCCTTGCCGACGCTGTCGAGCACCACGGCGCGCGCGAGTCGCGTCGGATAGCGGCGGGCCCACTCGGTGTCGAAGTTGGTGCCGGTGCGCGAGTCCGCCGGAGGACGGTCGACGGTGGTGGGCCAGGTCGGGGCGGTCAAGGGGAACGTGCTGCGCAGGCGCGGCAGGCGCACCGCCACCTACGACACGTCCGTCATGAAGATCGGCGGGTTGTGCACGTGGGTGATCGTGGGATCGCGCCCGACGACGTCCTCGGCCATTTCCAGCGCGTCGCGCAGCGTCGAGGCCGGCTTGAAGCCGAGCCGCCGCACCGACCGCACGTCACCGCCGACGATGATCACCTGGCCGAGGTGCTGCAGGGCGTGCGAGCACCAG
>JBKJKM010000161.1:0-4450 GCA_046597375.1 Acidimicrobiales bacterium
GCCTCGTCGAACAGGGCACCCACACCGACCTCCTCGCCGCCGGCGGCGTCTACGCCCACCTCCACGAACGCTGGCTCGACGTCACCGGAGCCATCACTGCCGGCTGAGCCGACGATCTCGGCGTGGGAGCTTCCCGTCCCGAGCGAGGACGACGACGACCTGATCGCCGTCGGCGCCGACCTCGAGCCCGGGACGATCTTGGCGGCCTATCGGGGTGGACTCTTCCCGATGCCGGTCGACGGGCGCCGGCTGGGCTGGTGGTCGCCCGATCCCCGCGGCATTCTCCCGCTCGACGCCGTCCGGGTGTCTCGGAGCCTGCGCAAGGCGTGCGCCCACTTCGAGATCCGCGTCGACACCGACCTCGAGGCCGTGATCGATGCCTGCGCCGATCCGTCCCGTCAAGGGCGCTGGATCACCCCGACCATCAAGGCGGCATACCTCGCCCTCCACGAACTCGGTTGGGTGCACAGCGTCGAGGCGTGGTCGCTCGACGACGGGCTGCTGGCCGGAGGTCTCTACGGGGTGGCCGTCGGCGGACTCTTTGCCGGCGAGTCGATGTTCCACCGGCGCAGCGACGCGTCCAAGGTGGCGCTCCTCGGACTGGTGCAACTTCTGCCCGACGACACCCTCCTCGACGTGCAGTGGCGCACGGATCACCTGGCGACCCTCGGCGTCGTCGAGGTCCCACGTGCCGAGTATCTGCGTCGACTGGCCGTCGCACGCCAGAAACCACTACCGCCCGTGTGGGACGGGGGCACTTTGCCACCCTTCGCGGTCGTTCCTGCGCAATACCAAAATTCGCCCCTAAGTCGGGGGACGGTCCTGCCGATGATCTGACCATGACGAGCACGAGGTGGGTCGAACATGGCTGAGCACTATGTCGGCCTCGACATCGGATCCTTCGCCGTACGCGCGGCCGAGATCTCGGGGGAGCCAGGTTCCTGGACCCTCCACCGCTTCGCCCAGCTGACCTTGCCCCCGGGTGCGGTCGTCGACGGCGAGATCGTCGACTCCCTGGCCGTGACCGAGGCCATCAAGGCCCTCTGGGCTCGCGGTGACTTCAAGTCGAAGAAGGTGACCGTCGGCATCGCCAACCGGTGGGTGAAGGTGCGCCAGGCCGAGGTGCCGGCGCTCTCCCACGACGAGGTGCGGACGTCGCTGCGCTACGAGGCGCAAGAGGTCATCCCCTTCGCTGAGGAAGACGCCATCGTCGACTTCGTGATCCAGGACCGCTTCCCCGGTCCCGAGGGCGGGGAGTTCCTCCGCATCCTCGTCGTCGCCGCGCAACGCCAGATGGTCTCCATGACCCTCGACACGGTGCGCAAGGCCGGGCTCACGCCTTCCCACGTCGACCTCACCCCCTTCGCCCTCGTGCGGGCGCTGGCTCCGGCCAGCGCACCCGGTGTGTCCGAGTCGATCGTCTCGATCGGCGCCGGCCTGACCAACGTGGTCGTCCACACGGGCGGCACCCCCCGCCTCGTGCGCATGACGCCTCGCGCCGGCGCCGCCGTCACCGAGAACCTCACGCGTGCACTCGGCATCGACACCGAGCGGGCCGAAGCCCTCAAGCGCGGAGCCGCCGTCGCCGTCGCCGACCCGCAGACCGCCCAGGCGGCCGACGTGATCGCCAACGAGCTCAACCCGCTCGTCCAGGAGATCCAAGGCTCCCTCGACTACTTCACGGCCCAGAACGACGACGTCGAACTGCGCCGCGTGCTGCTCACCGGAGCGGGCGCCAAGATGGCCGGCCTCCGGGCCCGGCTGTCGACGGAGCTCCGCGTACCGGTCGAGATGGCGTCGCCTCTCGAATATCTGAAACTCGGGAAGACCGGCCTCACCGACGAGCAGCTGACGGCGGCGGCCGCCGTCATGGCAGCCCCCGTCGGTCTGGCCATGGCGCCCCTCGCCTCGCCCGCCACCCGCCTCACCACCCTCTTCCCGGCCGAGTACGCCAAGGCCGGCCAGGAGCGTCGGGCCCGGGTGTACACGGGCGTCGCCGTCGGTGCGCTTGCCGTCGTACTGGCCGGTGCCTACGGCGTCCGTGCCACCCAGTTGTCGACCGCCCGAGACGAGGCCGAGCAGGCCACCGAGCGGGCCAACGACCTCGATCGTCAGGTGCAGGTGCTCCTCCCCTTCGAGCAGGCCGAGGCGCAGATCAACGCCATGCGCACGGCGGCCCAGACGGCCCTCGCCACGGACGTCGACATCCCGGTGTTCATGGACCGCCTCACGTCCCAGATGCCCGCCGACGTCGGCCTCACCTCCTTCACCTTCAGCGTCGGGGCCGCCGGTGCGGCACCGGTGCCTGGTGCCAATCCTGCCGCCAGCCCCCTCGGCACCGTCACGGTGTCAGCGACCGGCAAGAGCCACGACTCGACCGCCCACTGGATCACCCGGATGCGCGAGCTCGGGATCCTTTCCGACCTGTGGGTGCCGTCGTCGACCAAGGGCGGCGGCGCCGGCACGGCCGAGACCGTCACGTTCTCGAGCAACACCAACATCACCCAGCAGGCCAAGTCGGCCAGGTCCGACCTCTTCAAGGCGAGCGAACTGTGAAAGCCAAGCTGATCCTCATCGGGGTGGGCGCCGCCCTCCTCATCACGGCCGTGTGGTTCTTCGCCCTGTGGTCACCGCAGGGCAAGGACCTCGACGAAGCGAAGGCCAACAAGGCCGCCGCCGAACAGCGCGCGTCGGAGCTGTCGGCCCGACTCACCCGCCTGAAGAAGCTCGAGGCCAACGCCGCCGTGCTCGAGCGGGACCGGGCGCTGCTCGCCACCGCCATCCCCACGGCCGACCAACTCGACGACTTCATCCTCCAGGTGAACGATCGGGCCAGCAAGGCCGGCGTCGAGTTCGTGTCGATCGCTCCCCAGCAACCGGGGACCGGCGCCGCCGCCCCGGGCGCCGTCGCCGGGCCGACGCCGATCGGCCTGCAAATGCAGGTGACGGGCGACTACTTCGCCGTGCTCCGCTTCATGGAGCAGCTCCGAGACGGCGAGCGACTCGTGACCGTCGAGAACTTCTCGCTCGCCAAGGGCGGTGAAGGCAACCAGATGAGCGCCTCCATCGGCGGTCGCATGTTCATCTCCCCCACGGTCGCCGTTCCGCTGGCGACCCCGGCCCCCCCTGCGAGTGCGTGACATGAGCGACTTCAGCCCGACCCCCACCGTCTCGCCGGCCAAGGCGAAGGAGCAGAAGCAGCTGAAGATGCTCGCCGTCCTCGGCGCCGTCCTCGTGCTGGTGCTCGTGTTCATGGTCCTCAAGCCGTTCGGCGGGGGCGACGACACGTCGGCCCCACCGGCGCCTGCGGTCACGGCGCCGGCCGAGGCGGTCGCCGGTGCCGTCCCTGGTGCCGTCACGGCCGCCCCACTCGCCGGCCCGACGCCCGAGACCACGGCCCCGGCACCTCCGCCGGCCCGCCCGTCCCGCAGCCCCTTCGACCCGCCCCGCTAGCACCGGCGGACACGACCCTGGAGGCGGTCACCTACGGGTGGCCGCCTCCTCGTCGCGCCAGCGCCAACGTCGCCACCTTCTCGAAGAGCAGGCGGGCGTCGATCCGCTCGCAAAAGGCGAGGAACGCCGTCGGATCGGGCGGCCCTTGCCAGCGGAGGTCGTCGGTCGCGCGCAGCAGGGTTCGGTCGATCCGCAGCGTCGCTAGCTCTTTGAAGAGGTTGGCGGCAGGGCGCGCCTGGGCCAACGTGGCGGCCAGCTTGACGCCGCCCCGCACCGTCACATCCCACTGACCCGAGTTGTCCGGGATGTCCTCGAGGTGGCCATACCGACGCAACACGGCGGCGGCCGACTTCGCGCCCCAGCCGGGGAGACCGGGAAAGCCGTCGGCGGTGTCGCCGACGAGGGCGAGGTAGTCGGGGATCGACTCCGGGAGCACGCCGAACTTTTCGAGGACGCCCTGCTCGTCGACGATCGCCTGCTTGCGCCGGTCGTACTGCACGACACGCTTGCCCTTGACGCACTGCCCCAGGTCCTTGTCGGGCGTGAGGATGACGATCTGCTCGAAGGCCGGGTCGTCCTCGAGCACGGCGGCGGCACTGGCGAGGGCATCGTCGGCTTCGAGCTCGACCATCGCCCAGAGGGTGACGCCCATCGCCTCGAGCCCTTCCTCGAGCACCGGGAACTGGGCGAAGAGGATCGGGTCGATGCCCTCACCGGTCTTGTAGCCGAGCCAGAGCTGGTTGCGGAACGACTCGACGACCTTGTCGGTCGCCACGCCGACGTGCGTTGCTCCTTCCTCGAGGAGGTAGTACACGGTCCAGAGCACCCCACGGGCGGCCCCATTCGTGCCCGGCTTCGATCGCGCCTCTTCGGGCATCCCGAAGTGGTGGCGGAACAGCTCGTACGTGCCGTCGACCAGGTGGGCCTTCACTCCGGTCCGTCCGGCGTCGACATTCGGTCGCGAGTGGCATCCATGGCTGGCAACGCTAAGGCGGCT
>JBKJKM010000173.1:0-3022 GCA_046597375.1 Acidimicrobiales bacterium
CGTGCTGAGTTGCTTGACCTTCGGTGCCCTGGCCGGCCGGGTCGCCCGTTCGCTGCCCCTCCTCGAGCTCCGACCGGGGGCCATCGTGCCGTACGCCCCGCTCCTCCTGCTGATCCCATCATCGCTGGGCATTCCGATCCTCGTCGCCGGCGGAGCCATTGGCATCGCCTTTCTCCGCCAGCCGCGGTGCCGTCAGGCGTGGGCGGATCGCCGAGTTCTGATCGTCGGGCGCATCGCGTTGGCGGTCGGCGCCGTGGCGCTGCTGCCGGCGTTCGTCTCGGACCTGACCGAGATCCTCTAGGAGACTGCTGAACAAGGCGTGTTGATCGGGGCCTCGCATCAGGCGGGGGCCGCTGTGTGGGCGCAGCCCGATCGCTTTGTTGTTGTTGGGGCTGGTGTTGCGGCTCCGCGGAGCCGCTTTCCGAGCCGGCGAGTTCTTGCGGGGCTGGCGGTGAGGGTGGGCGCGCCGGCGTGGGCCTTTGTAGCCGTCCCGGTAGTCGTGGACCGTCTTGTGGACGTGGCGGGACTCGGGATCGACGATCGACACGACCCGGTCGGGGGCGACGCGCTGGGCGATCCGCCACGTGCCCTCTTCGTCGCCCGGCTCGACGTCTTGGCCGGCGACGAGCGCCAACAACCCCACGGCGTCGAGTAGTCCCGAACCAAGACCGCACCAGCGGCCGCGGGAACGACCCGCAACACCCGGCGGATGGCGCCGACGAGCTTGGTCACGGTGTCTTGGGTGGCGACCGCGTCGTCCGACACCGTCGAGTCCAGGGCCCGGCGGTCGCGTCCTTTTGAGCACGCCGGTCGCTCGGATCACCCCTCGCACCGCGTCGAAGATCCGTTCCGGGTTCTTCGACGCCGCCAACCGCTTCCGCCGATAGGTGAGGACCATCGGGTGGATCCCGGGAGCGTCGATGGCCAGGCCGGCGGCGACCTTCCACGCGATGTTCTGGCGCAACGCGTTCCGCCGCCTGGCGATCTGAGAGACCTTCGAGGGACTGGAGAACCAGCTTCGACGCGATCACTTCAGCCGGCACCGACGGGCGGCCCCGACTCGGAACAAGTCAGCGAACAACTCGTCCGGGAACAGCTCGTGCCGATGATCCGCCAAGAACGCGTTCACCGACCCGTCGGCGACGAGGTGACGACAAAGGGCCGCTGGCCTCCCGGAGCCGGCCGAGGCCCACCGCATCGCGGCGGGTGCCCGATTCGAACTGCTTGGTGTTCTTCGGACACCCGCATGGCCGTCACGACCCAGCGGGCCCGCTTCGGGATGCTCGTCACCTGCAACACCTACCGCAACCCCGAGCTGTTGGCCGACATGGCGCGCACCGTCGACCAACTCAGCCACGGCCGGCTGATCCTCGGACTCGGGTCCGGCTGGTTCGAGCGCGACTACTCGGAATACGGGTACGAGTTCGGAACGGCCCCCGGCCGGCTCCGGGCTCTCGCCGATGCTCTGCCTCGCATCGAGGCGCGACGGGCGAAGCTGAACCCGCCGCCGGCCGGCGACATGCCGATCCTCATCGGCGGCGGCGGAGAGAAGGTCACGTTGAAACTGGTGGCCAAGCACGCCCAGTTGTGGAACGGTTTCGGGCCGCCGGCCCAGTTCGCCCACAAGAGCGCCGTGCTCGACGGCTGGTGCGCCAAGCTCGGCCGTGACCCCAAGGAGATCGAGCGCACCGCCGCCATCCAGGGTGCCGAGGTCACGCCCGAGTCGGTCGACGAGTGGGTCACCGCCGGCGCGGAGCACCTGATCGTCATGACGGGTGCGCCCTTCGACCTCGATCCAGTGCGGCGTCTGCTCGACCTCGCCGCCGGCTGAGGTTCGCCCCACCGAGCCTCCGACCGGTCAGGTGGTGGAGCGCAGCACCGATCGTTCGCTTTCGAGCAGGCGGGCGGCGAGGGCGAAGAGCAGGGCGGCCCAACCCGCGGTGGCGGTGAGGGCGACGGCGAGGTGACCTGGCCGCAGGCTGCCGACGGCGACGTCACGGACGCAGAGCAGCAGACCGAAGAAGGGCAGGACCAGCAGCTCGACGGCGGTGGCGATACCGCTGCGGAACTGTAGGAGCGACCCGAGCAGGAAGATCGGCAGCGTGGCCATCTGCAGCACCGAGCCCAGCTCGGCACTCGTGCGGCTGGCAGCACCGATCGCCGTGCCGAGCGCCACGAGGAGCACGAGCAGCACGGCGGCGATGCCCACCACTGCCGCCACCTCGCCGATCGGCAACGTCACGCGGCTGGCGCCGGCGCCCACGGGCAGCGCCCGGCCGACGAGGAGCGGAAGGCCGACGGCCCCCAGCGAGATCGTCCCGATCGCCGTCGCCGAGAGGGCCTTGCCGAGCAGGAGCTCCGGGCGGGTGTAAGGCAGCACGAGTAACGGCTCGAAGACTCGCTGGTCCTTCGACCCGCTGATGCGCTGAGCCGCCACACCGATCGTGCCGGCCATCGGAAGGAGCACGATGAGTGGGAGGAGTGAGGCGAGGTTGAGCCGCCGCCCTCGCGGCGTGTCAGAGAGGTCGACCCGATCGACGACGATCGGTCTGACGGCGCCGGCGGCGAGATCTCGCGCGGCCAACCGACGATCGGTGAGGACCAGGCCTTCCGCTTCGAGGGCGGCGGCCAGCGCGCCGAGCGCCGCGCGCGATCGGGTCCGACTGCCGAGGACGACGAGGTCCCCGGTCACCTGGCCGTCGGCGGCGGCCAGCGCAGACGCCGCTGAGCCGTCAAGGCGGATCCCGACGTCCGACCGCGAGCGTGTGACGGCGCCACGAGCGTCGTCGGTGATCACGATGACGAACCGGTCGGAGGGGAGCACCGACCGCACAGCTTCGACGTCGCCGGATGAACCCTGGACGGCCACCTTGTACACAGCCCGGGTCTCGTTGACCTGTTGTCGCTCGGCCAGCACCCCGGGAAGCAGCAACAAGACACTGATCGTCACGAAGGGGACCAGGAGCAGTCCGAGCCACACACCACGCTGTCGTCGAAGATCGAGCATGTCGTGTCGGGCGAC
>JBKJKM010000240.1:0-11208 GCA_046597375.1 Acidimicrobiales bacterium
TGGCGCCCGAACGCACGCTGACGAGCAGCGGATCGGCGTGGTCGCCGAGCTTCTTGCCCATGTCCTTCTCGAGCTTGGCGACCTGCTTGGCGATCTCCTTGTCGAGGCCGTCCGGCCAGCCCACCTGCATGTAGTCGCGGCACGCGTCCGTCGAGATGGTGCAGCCGGGAGGCACGGGAAGACCGAGCACCGAGGTCATCTCGGCGAGGTTGGCTCCCTTTCCGCCGAGGAGGTCCTTTAGGGACATCGGGGGCTTCCGGTGCTTGTGGTCGAAGGCGTAGACGTACGTCACGCGTGGGAGCCTACGTTGTGGCTCCCGACCTCCTCGTGCTGGTGAAGCACGCCCGGCCCGAGGTCGACCCGACCCGGCCGGCGGCTGAGTGGACCTTGGGCGTGGACGGCTTCGAAGGCTCCCGCCGTTTAGCCGAACGTCTCCGGCCGGTCGGACTCGACCTCGTGGTGTCGAGCGTGGAGCCAAAGGCGGCCGAGACGGGGCGGATCGTGGCCGATGGCCTCGGTTTGACGTGGCAGACCGGCCACGACCTTCACGAACACGTCCGGCAGACGGCCAGGTACCTGAGTCAGGCCATGTTCGAGGCGTCGATCCGCCGGTTCTTCGACTCGCCCTCGGCGGTGGTGTTCGGCGAGGAGTCGGCCGATGCCGCCTTCAACCGGTTCTCGACCGCCGTCGACGTGCTCGTGAAGGCGCACGCTGGCCGCCGCCTCGCCGTCGTGGCCCACGGCACCGTCATCGCCCTGCTTCTGTCCCGCCGCTACGGCGTCGACGCCTTCGCCACCTGGAAAGCCCTCGATCTCCCGTCTTACGTCGTCGTCGACCGGCGCTCGAAGACGGTCGTCGACGTCGTCGTTTCCGTCTGACCTTCCGGCCGGCAGCCGGAGACTCATCCCGACCACCAGGCGCCGCCGTCGCTGACGATCGTCTGACCGGTGACCCAGGCGGCCTCGTCGCTGCAGAGCCACGCGATGACCTTGGCGGCGTCGTCGGGTTCGCTCCAGCGTCCAAGTGGATGCCGTTCGGCGATCATCCGGACGGTGACATCGTCGGCGTACCCCGTATCGGTCGGGCCGGGGTTGATGCAGTTGACCGTGATACGACGGCGAGCGAGGCCGGCGGCGACGCTGACGGTCAACTCGTGCAGCGCCGCCTTGGAGGCGATGTAGGGCAGCTCGTCGGGCATCGGTCCGATGTGCTGGCCGGACGTGAACCAGACAATGCGGCCGCCGCCGCGAGCGTCGTCGTGTTGCGCCGCGAACCGTTGCGCCAGCAGCAGCGTGGCCCGGACGTTGACGGCCATGGACAAGTCGATCTCCGCGGCGGTCAGGTTCTCGAGGGTCTGACCGGACGATCGGGCGTGGTTGGCCACGAGGATGTCGACGTGGCCGAAGCGTTCGACGGCGGCATCCAGGACGGTGAAGGCCGCCGCTGGGTGGACGAAGTCCGCCGACACCTCGGCGATCCGATCGGCCGCCTCCGGCACCTCGTTCCGCAGCTCCTCGATGACCCCCGACCCACCGAGCGGGTCGGCTCCCCACGGCTGCTCGGCGTCGTGGGGTGACCAGTGATGCGCCATGACCGATGCCCCATCGCGAGCCAGCCGACGGGCGATGGCGTACCCGATACCAATGCGCCGACTCACACCGGTCACGACGGCGACCCGACCCCCCAACGGCCCGACCACGCTCAGAATCCGAGGCGGCCGCGGACCTCGTCGACAAGACCGTCGATCGGTACTCGCACTTGCTCGAGGGTGTCCCGATCGCGGATGGTGACGGCGCGATCTTCGAGCGAGTCGAAGTCGACGGTGATGCACAGCGGCGTACCGATCTCGTCCTGTCGTCGGTACCGCCGGCCGATGTTCTGCGTCTGGTCGTAGTCACACATCCAGTGCGGCTGGAGCAGCGAGAGCACCTCGCGAGCCGGCGGCACGAGCTGGTCGTTCTTCGACAGCGGAAGCACCGCGACCTGGTAAGGCGCCAAGCGGGGATGCAGCCGGAGTAGCGAGCGCTTCTCGCGGTTGACTTCGTCCTCGTCGAAGGCGGCGATGAGGAAGGCCATCATTGACCGGGTCGCGCCCGCCGCCGGCTCGATGACGTAGGGGACGTAGCGCTCGTTGGTGGCTTGATCGAAGTACTCGAGCGGCTGGCCGGAGTGCTGTGCGTGTTGCTTCAGGTCGTAGTCGGTGCGCTGGGCGATGCCCTCGAGCTCCCCCCAGCCGAACGGGAACTGGAATTCCACGTCGGTCGTGCCTGCGGAGTAGTGCGACAGCTCGTCAGGGTCGTGAGGGCGCAGCTGCAGCTTGTCCTTGTCGATGCCGAGGTCGACGTACCACTGGAGCCGCTGCTGCACCCAGTACTCGAACCACTTCGGGCCCTCCTCCGGCGGCACGAAGAACTCGAGCTCCATCTGCTCGAACTCGCGGGTACGGAACACGAAGTTGCCCGGCGTGATCTCATTCCGGAACGACTTGCCGATCTGGGCGATGCCGAATGGCGGCTTCTTGCGCGACGTCTCCATCACGTTCTTGAAGTTGACGAACATGCCCTGGGCCGTCTCCGGCCGCAGGTAGGCCACCGACGCCGAGTCCTCGACGGGGCCGACGCTCGTCTTGAACATCAGGTTGAAGTTGCGGGCCTCGGTGAGCGTGCCTTTGTTGCCACAGTTCGGACAGGTGTCGAGCGACTTCAGGTGGTCGGCGCGGAAGCGCTCCTTGCAGTTGCGGCAGTCGACGAGCGGATCCGTGAAGGTCGCAAGGTGGCCCGACGCCTCCCAGATAGCGCCCGGCGAGAGGATCGACGCGTCGAGCCCAACGACGTCGTCGCGCAACTGCACCATCGAACGCCACCACGCGTCTTTGACGTTGCGAAGCATCAGCGAACCGAGTGGTCCGTAGTCGTACGCCGAGCGGAAACCGCCGTAGATCTCCGCCGACGGAAAGATGAAGCCCCGTCGCTTGCAGAGGTTGACCACGGCATCCATGACGTCCGGCATGGCGGGAGCCTACGAGAACCTCACCCAGCACAGGTTCACGATTTCGAAGGGTGGGTACACGGTCGGCAACGCCTTCTGAACGGAGAAATACTGATGGGACTCGTCGCTGTTCTACTGATCCTGGCCCTGATCTTCGGTGGGCTCGGCCTCTTCATCGAGGGGCTCAAGTGGCTCCTCATCATCGCTCTCGTGCTCTTCGTGGTGAGCTTCTTCACCGGCGCACGCGGGCGACGCGGCGTCGTCTGACCGACCCGCTTCTACTGCTCGACCTGTCGCTGATGGGGGACCGAAAGGTCCCCCATCAGCGCGTGTGTGCCCGTTCGAAGTCGCCGCTCGAGGTGGTGCTCCATGGCTCGCACGGCGAGGATCTCGGCCTCGGCCGTCGCCGACGAAGCCGGTTCGGCCAAGGCGGAGGCCAAGCTGCCTCCGAGGATCCGCCGGACGAGCGCCAGCACGTCCTCGCTGATGGGCTGACCACGCCGGCACGTTCGGCACAACACCCCGCCCTCGGTCAGGTCGAAGGCGACGAAGGGGCCGTCGCTCCCGCAGGAGGCGCACTCCTCCAGCATCGGGTGGAAGCCCTCCTGGGAGAGCAACTTCCAGTAGAACCCGGTTACGAGCAACGGGCTCGAGTGGGCTGCGAGCGAGCGCAGCGCACCGACGAGCATCCGGTAGAGGGCGGCGTTCGGTTCACCCTCCTGTGCGACTTGGTCGGCCACTTCGAGCAGGGCTGTGGCCCGGGACACCCGCTCGAGGTCCTCGCGTATGGGACGGAAGTGGTCGATCGACTCGGCCTGGGTGACGGTGTCGAGCTCTCTTCCCTCGTAGAGCTGCAATGCCACGTGACTGATCGGCTCGAGCCGGCTGCCGAACCGGCTCTTGGTCTTTCGCACGCCCTTGGCGACGGCCCGCACCTTGCCCCGGCCCTCCGTGAGGAAGGTGACGATGCGGTCGGCCTCCCCGAGCCGGATCGTTCGCAGTACGACGCCCGTCTCGCGGTAGAGAGCCACGGGTCAGTCAGTCCTCGTCGACCCCGCCGAAGCGTCGGGTGCGCCGCTGGAACTCCCGCACCGCTTCGAAGAGGTGCTCCCGCCGGAAGTCGGGCCAGAGGACGTCCGTGAAGACGAGCTCGCTGTAGGCCAGCTCCCAGAGCAGGAAGTTGGATATGCGGAACTCGCCAGATGTTCGCACCACGAGGTCGGGATCGGGAATGTCCGGCTGGTAGAGGTGCGCCCGGATCGCCTTCTCATCGATCTTGTTGGCCTTGATGCCGGTCGCGACGAGCGACCGCACGGCGTCGACGATCTCCGCTCGCCCGCCGTAGTTGAAGGCGATGCACAGCGTCATGACCTTGTTCTTGGCGGTCAGTTCGATGGCCTCGTCCATGCGCCGCAGCAGCCGCTTCGGTACCCGCCAGTCGCGCCGGCCGGCGAAGACAATGCGCACTCCTCGCTCGTGAAGCTCGTCCCGGCGATCGGTGAGGATCCGCTCGTTGAATCCCATGAGGTAGCGCACCTCGTCGACCGGACGCCGCCAGTTCTCGGTCGAGAACGCATACACGGTGAGCGCCTGCAAGCCGAGGTCGAGACCACCCTCGACGGCATCGAACAGCGCGTCCTCGCCGGCGGCATGCCCTTCGGTGCGGGGAAGGCCACGTCTCGTCGCCCACCGTCCGTTGCCGTCCATCACGCACGCCACGTGAGCGGGCAGGTTGGCGGGATCGATGTCGTTCGGGAGCGAGGGTGCCACTGCGAGGGACCGTAGCAATCACCCGTCGACCTCCGGTGTTCTCGTCGTCGAGATTCCGCGCGTTCGGGTGCGGGTACAGGGTGTTCATGAAAGAACGGCTGCTGGCGCCCTTCATCGCAAGGTGGAAGTGGTTTGCGACGGCCGTGAAGGTGCAGGACCGCTTCGACGAGGTGCACGGGGGCTACCTCGCCTCAGCCATCACCTTGGCCGCCTTCACCTCCATCTTCCCCCTGTTGCTGGTCTCCGTGGCGATTGTCGGCTTCCTCTCGATCGACGGCGATCTCCCTGGTCAGATCGTCGGTCGGCTCGGACTCACCGGCTCGGCGGCCGAGGCCGTCTTCGACGCCATCAAGGTGGCCCGCACGAGCCGCAAGGGAGCCCTCGGCTTCGGCTCGCTGGGGTTGCTCTGGTCGGGTCTCGGCCTCGTGGCCGCACTCCAGTACGGAATCAACCAGGTCTGGCAGGCCAAGGGTCGCGGCTGGAAGGACAAGCTCGGGGGCCTCCTCTGGCTCGGCGGTTCGGTCGTCATCCTCTTGGTCTCGTTCGGGCTGACGGCGGTGCTCAAGATCAGCCCGTGGCTCGCCCCGGCGTCGATCGTGCTCGGCCTGGCCATCAACTTCGCCCTCTGGCTCTGGACCCTCAAAGCGTTGCTGAACGTGGAGGTGCCTTGGCGCTCGCTCGTGCCGGGCGCGGTGTTCGGCGCCATCGGCCTCGAGGTTCTCAAGGTGCTGGGTTCGGTCTGGGTGCCTCGGGCCGTGACTGCCTCGTCTGCCCTTTACGGGTCGATCGGGGTCGTCTTCGCCATCCTCGCCTGGCTCTTCTTCTTCGGCCGTCTCGCCGTCTACGTCGCCGTCGTCAACGTCGTTCGCTGGGAGAAGCTTCAGGGCACGGTGACGGTCGAAATCGAGCTTCCTCTGCACCCCGAGGTGGAGCCGGTGGAGGCCACTCGCGCCGGCGAGGCCAAGGAAGCGGAACCGGTAGCAGCCAGCTAGACGAGAAAGTCGCGAAGGGACCGCTGCAAGGTACGTCCTGGCGCGGGCTCCCCCACCGGCAGGACCACGACATTGGCGCCCTGGTGCACAACCGCTGGCCGAGGAAGATCGCGTAGCTGCGAGCTCAGGCTGCGGAGTACCTGCCGGTGGCCGGCGAGTACGGCCGCCCACTCGCCCGTCGTTCGTTCGATGAGGTCGGACAAGGACGGTTCGCCGTCGAAGCCAAGCTCCACGGCGACCTCTCGTGCGGTGATGGCGCGGTGCACTTCGAGGCTGCTGATCGAATGCATGAGCCCGGCTCTCTCCACGTCCTCGACGCCCGTCTCGAGCGCCACCAGCAACCGGTCAAGGACGTCCCGCTCGCGCCACAGCAGGCCCGACAACTCGGCAAGGCTGGCGGCGGGCACCCCTCTTCGATCGGCCGCTCGAGCTTGAAGGTGAGGGTTGTCCGACAACTCGGTGATCGCGCGTTCTCGCAGGTCATCGACCATGACTACTCCAATGCAACTAGGACCTGGATAGGTGCCGGGTTGTCCGAAATAACCCGATCGGGTCCTATCGCCGGACCGTCCGGCTCCGTATGGTGTCCCGAGTGACCAACACCCGGCGTGCCGCTGTCTCCCCGGCGCTCGAGGACGCCCGCGTCCGCGAGCACCTGCCCCTCGTCCGTCGCGCCGTGGCCGAGCTGTCCGCTCGCATGCCACGACATGCCTCTCGCGACGACCTCGTGTCCGCGGGGATGGTGGGGCTGGCCCAGGCCGCCCGGAACTTCGACGAGTCGCTCGGCGTGCCCTTCCACCGCTACGCCGCCACTCGGATCAAGGGTGCGCTCCTCGACGAGCTGCGTGCCAACGACTGGGCGAGCCGGCCGGTCCGCGCCAAGGCTCGACAGATGGATCTGACGATTGAGCGCCTTACGGCCAAGCTCGGCCGCCACCCTGACCAAGCCGAGCTGGCCGAAGCCATGGGCGTCGACCCGTCGAGCGTGCAGAACCTGGCCACCGACCTTCACCGCGCCACCATCCTGAACTACGACTCCATGCTCACCAGTGGCGACAGTGAGGCCGTGCTGCTGGTCGATGGCGACACGCCGGAGCTCGAGTTGCTCGAGCGAGAGCGCAACGCCTACCTCGTCGATGCCATTCGGTCGCTGCCCGAGCGGCTGCAGGTGGTCGTGAAGGGCTACTTCTTCGAAGACCGCTCGATGCAGGACATCGGCGCCGAGCTCGGCGTCAGCGAGTCACGGGTCTCCCAGCTGCGATCGGAGGCCCTCGACCTGCTCAAGGACGGCATGAACTCCCAGCTCGATCCGGGCGAGGTCGCCATGGTCCCCAACCCGACCGGTCGGGTGGCCCGCCGCAAGGCGGCGTACTTCGCCGCCATCGCCAGCTCGTCGACGTCCACGGCGAGGCTGAGCTCCCAGCCCCGCGCCATCTCCGCCTAGCCCGCCTCTTCCGCCAGCCGCGAGTCGGGAGGTCCGGGTCGGTAGCGTCGGTCCGTGGACGAAGCAACGCCGTCGCCGGTTGCGACGCCCGCACCCCTCGATACGACGATCGTCGAGCAGGCATTGGCGCGCGTTGTCACGGCCCTTCCGGGCGGCGGCGAAGCTCGACCCGGCCAGGTCGAGATGGCACTGGCCGTGGCGGCCGCCATCGAGGCGGGCCGGCACCTCATCGTCCAGGCTGGTACGGGGACAGGAAAGTCCGTCGGCTACCTCGTGCCGGCTCTGCTCAGCGGAAAAAAGGTCGTGGTGGCCACGGTCACCAAGGCACTACAAGATCAACTGGCGGCCAAGGACCTCCCCTTCCTCAAAGCGCATCTCGATGCACCCTTCGAGTTCGCCGTCGTCAAGGGACGGTCCAACTACTTCTGTCGCCAACGGGGTCGCGAGGTCGCCGGAGGCACGGGAGGCCAGCTCGACCTCGACAACATCGACGCCGGCGAGCTCGGTTCGGGGCTGAGCGCGCAGGTCATGCGGCTTCTCCAGTGGGCTGTCGACTCCGAGACCGGCGATCGCAGCGAACTCGACTTCGAACCTTCGGCCAAAGCATGGGCCCAGGTGAGCGTCAATGCCATGGAGTGTCCAGGGGCGACGCGTTGTCCGTCCGGTGACGCGTGCTTCGCCGAGTTCGCACGAGAACGGGCCGAGCAAGCCGACGTCGTCGTCGCCAACACCCACCTCTATGGCACCCATCTCGCCAGTGGCGGCCACGTGCTCCCCGACCACGACGTGGTCATCTTCGACGAGGCGCACGAGCTCGAGGACGTCGCCTCGTCGTCGCTCGGGCTGGAGCTCGGGGCTGGGCGGTTCCGGGCACTGGCCCGGAACGCCCGCGGGCTGTTGAAGCCAGACGAGGTGGCCCTCGCCGAGAAGCTCGACCAGATGGGCGACCGGTGGGAGGTCGCCTGTGAGCCGTGGCGAGGCAAGAGGCTGCCGCCCGGGTTCGGTGAAGAGATGGTGGCGGTGCTCGACTTGGCCGCCGACCGTGCCCAGCGCCTCAACGCCGCCGTACGGAAGTCTGAGGGCGATGAAGCCCGCCGCAGTCGCGCCATGCAGGCCGGCGGCCACCTGGCCGGTGACATCGCCTTCCTGCAGCAGCTGCCTTCCACCTACGTCTCGTGGGTCGAGGGCCCCGCCCATGCGCCCGTATTCAAGTGCTCGCCCGTCGAGGTCGGACCACTACTCAACGAGAAGCTCTGGGGCGGGGTCACCGCCGTATTGACCAGCGCCACCATCCCGCCCCTCCTCCCCACCCGCATCGGCATCCCGGCCGACACCGTCACCGAGCTCGACGTCGGCTCGCCGTTCGACTACGAGGGACACGCCCTCCTCTACTGCGCGCTCGATCTGCCCGATCCCCGCCACGTCGACTATGAGGCGGCCATGCACGACGAGCTCGAGGCACTCATCCGAGCCGCCGGCGGTCGGACCCTCGCGTTGTTCACCTCGTGGCGGGCCATGGGCACGGCGGCGGCGGCCATCACCCCGCGCGTGCCCTGGCGCGTGCTGACGCAATCCGACCTGCCGAAGCCGGCGCTGATCAAGGCGTTCACCGACGACGAGCAGTCGTGTCTGTTCGCCACCATGGGCTTCTGGCAGGGAGTGGACGTTCCCGGAACCTCTTGTTCGCTCGTCACCATCGACCGCATCCCCTTCCCGCGGCCCGACGAACCGCTCCTGCAGGCCCGCCGCGATCGGGCCGGTGCGGCGGCCTTCCGCGTGATCGACATCCCGCGGGCGGCCACGATGCTGGCCCAGGGCACTGGTCGGCTCATCCGTTCGAATGCTGACCGCGGGGTCGTGGCCGTCCTCGATCCCCGCCTCGGGAAGGCCGGCTACCGGTGGGACCTCGTGCGGGCCCTTCCGCCGATGCGGCGCACTCGCAACCGCGCCGACGTGGAAGCGTTCCTCGCGCCACTCCACGCGTGAGGCCGGTGTCAGCAGGATGACCACCGTTGCCATCGTCGCCGGCCTGTGCGTGGCCGGGGCCTATCTGTTGGGCGCCGTCCCGACGGGTTACCTCCTCGGACGCCGGTCACTCCGTCGAGGGCTGCGGCGCCTCGAGTCCGACGGCCGCCCGCTCGACGTCCAGCTCCGGACCATCCTCACCGGATCGGGCGCCGGCGCCCTTCCGGCGGTCGCCGCCATCGACACGGTCAAGGTGCTGGTGGCCGCCACGGTGACCTGGCACCTCGTCGTTGCCGTGTCGCCGGGCGGCACTGCGACGACGCCGAACCAGAGCGCCGTCGCCTTCCTCGCCGATCAGGTGCTCGTGTCGTGGCAGTCGGCGGCGCTCTGGGCCGGCTTGGCCGCACTGGTCGGGCACCTCGCCCCGGTGTGGCTCGGGTTCCGGAGCGACGCCGGACAGGCCCCGGGCATCGGGCTCGCCGTGGTCTACGCGCCCATCGGCTTCGTCGTCGGTGTCGTGGCCTTCTTCGTCGTCCGAGCCCTCCTCGGACGGCACCGCCTCGTTGCCGCCGTGCTCGTCGGGCTCAGTGCCTTCGTCGGCTGGTGCTGGTTGGCCTGGATCGTCGATGCGCAGGTGGCCTGGGGGGTGCCCGCAGGGCCGGAGGTGACGCTGTGGGGTGGCGTCCTCGGCGGCGTCCTCGCCACCCGGACCCTCCGGCTCGAAACTTAGAAGCCCAATCGCTCCAGGGCTTTGGGCCGGCGCTGCCAGTCCTTGTCGACCTTCACGAAAAGCTCGAGGTAGGCGCCCTCAGGAAGCTGGTCGCGCACGGCCATGCCGACGGCTTTGAGAACGGCACCCTTCTTTCCGATGACGATGCCCTTCTGGGAGTCGCGCTCCACCAGGATCTCGCAACGGATGAGGGGCCATTCCCACTCGGTCACCCGTGTGGCGATGGAATGGGGCAGCTCCTGCTCGGCCGTCTTCAACAGCTGCTCCCGCACGAGTTCGGCCACCCAAAATGCTTCGGGCACGTCGGTGACCATGCCGTCGGGATAGAGCTGTGGGCCCTCGGGCAGTCTTTTGATTATGGCTTCGACGAGTGTGTCGACACCCGTTCCGTCGCGAGCCGAGAGGGGAAAGTACTCAGCCTTCTCCAGCCCACCGGCCGCCGCCAGCTGTCGCAGCACTTGGTCGGGAGAGGCGATGTCGACCTTGTTGACGACCACGAACGAGTCGGCCGGAACGCGCTCGGCCACCCACCGATCGCCCTTGCCGAGCGGAGCCGTGGCATCCAGCACCAGTACGACGACATCGACGTTCGACACCGCCTCGGTCGCCGTGTCGTTGAGCCGCTCACCCAGCAGCGTCCGCGGCTTGTGGATCCCGGGCGTGTCGACGAAGACAACCTGCGCGTCGGGGCGGGTGAGCACGCCCCGCACCTGGCTTCGGGTCGTCTGGGGCTTGTCGGAGACGATCGAAACCTTGACGCCGAGGATGCCGTTGAGGAGCGTCGATTTCCCGACGTTGGGCCGCCCGACGATCGTGGCGAAGCCCGAGCGCACGGCGCTACTCGTCGATCGGCGCCGGTGGCGCCTTGGAGATGCGGACGCGGCCGATGCGCCGGCCCTGCACCTTCTCGGCTGCCAGCCGATAGCCATCGTGCTCGACGACCTCGCCCTCGCTCGGCACGTGACCGAGCACGTTGAAGACGAACCCGCCGATGGTGTCCCAATCGCCCTCCGGGAAGTCGGCGCTGAGCAACTCGTTGACCTCATCGAGCGGCATGCGGGCGTTCACCCGGTAGGCGCCACCGGTGAGCGCTTCGATGCTCGGCTCCTCGACGTCGAACTCGTCGACGATCTCGCCGACGAGTTCCTCGATCAGGTCCTCGAGCGTGACGAGCCCGGCGGTGCCGCCGTACTCGTCCACGACGATGGCGATCTGGACCTGCTTGCGCTGGAACTCCTTCAGCATCTCCGAGACCAAGCGCGTCTCGGAGATGCTGAAGGAGTTCCAGCGCAAGCAGGTCCAGATCGCCATCGTCGTG
>JBKJKM010000123.1:0-4123 GCA_046597375.1 Acidimicrobiales bacterium
CTTGTCGTATTCGATCTCGGGGAAGATCAGCTGTTCGGAGACACCGAACGTGTAGTTGCCGCGACCGTCGAAGCTGTCGGCCGGCAGGCCACGGAAGTCACGGATGCGGGGAATGGCAACGCTGATGAGGCGGTCGAGGAACTCCCACATGCGATCGCCTCGGAGGGTGACCTTGGCCCCGATGTTCTGTCCCTCGCGGAGTTTGAACCCAGCGATCGACTTCGTGGCCTTGGTGACTTGCGGCTTCTGGCCGGCGATGAGTGTGAGGTCACGGATGGCGCCCTCGAGGAGGGACGGCTGACCAACGGCCCGGCCGACGCCCATGTTGACCACGATCTTCTCGAGGCGGGGCACCTGCATGGTGTTGCCGAGGCCGAGGGTCTCTTGGAGGTGGGCTCGGAGCTCGTCATCGAACTTCTTCTTGAGCCGCGGACGCTCGCCGGCGTGCGGGTTGACGGTGGCGGTCATGCCAGATCACCTCCGCACTTGCGACAGATCCGGATCTTGCGGCCAGGCTTGCCGACGACCCCCGGCACCCCGCCAATGTCTTCGAAGCGGTAGCCGACGCGAGTCGCCTTCCCGCATGACGAGCACACGATCGCCACGTTGGCGACGGGGATCGGCATGTCCTTGTCGATGATTCCGCCCTGCGTGGTGGCACGAGTGGCCCGCTGGTGGCGCTTGGCCACGTTGACGCCGTCCACGATCAACTTCTGCTTTTCGGGGATGGCGCGCATGACCTCGCCCTCCTTGCCGCGGTCCTTGCCGGTCAGCACCCTGACGCGGTCGCCCTTCTTGATCTTCATCTCTTAGAGCACCTCCGGGGCCAGCGACACGATGCGCATGAACTTCTTGTCCCGCAGTTCGCGACCCACCGGGCCGAAGATGCGGGTGCCACGCGGCTGTAGCTGGTCATTGATCAGTACGGCGGCGTTCTCGTCGAAGCGGATGTAGCTGCCGTCCGGGCGCCGCTTCTCCTTCTTGGTGCGAACGACGACGCACTTGACGACGTCGCCCTTCTTCACGGCGGCACCGGGGATGGCGTCCTTGACGGTGGCGACGAAGATGTCACCGATCACGGCGTAGCGACGCTTGGATCCACCGAGCACCTTGATGCACAGCACCTCGCGCGCCCCGCTGTTGTCGGCCACGCGAAGTCGCGTTTCTTGTTGAATCACCGTGCACGCTCCAGTACTTCGAGGAGGCGCCAGCGCTTCAGCTTCGACAACGGGCGGGTCTCCTGCACACGGACGCGATCACCGACGCGGACGTCGTTGTTCTCATCGTGCACGTGAAGCCGCTTGGTGCGCTGCATCGTCTTGAAGTAGCGGGGGTGGCGGACACGCTCGATGATCTCGACGACGGCGGTCTTGTCGCCGGCGGCCGAGGCCACGATCCCTTCGCGCACCTTGCGGGCGTTCGGGCGGGGTGTGACGCCTTCGGTGTTGGTCGTGTCACTCATGCGTTGTTCTTCTCCGTCGCCTCGGCCGCGGCGATCTCGCGCTGGCGGAGGATGGTTTCGACCCGGGCCACGCTGCGGCGGACCTGGGTGATGCGGGCTGAGTTGTCGAGCTGCCCGGTCACGTTCTGGAAGCGCAGGTTGAAGAGCTCCTGCTTGGCCTCGCTGAGACGAGTCTCGAGCTCGACATCGGCCAGCTCGCGGACCTCATTGGCCAACTTGTTGGGCATCAGACCTCCACCTCCTCGGAACGCACGACGAACTTCGCCTTGATCGGCAGCTTCTGGATGGCCCGCTCCATGGCTTCCTTGGCCAGCTGAGGCGGCACGCCGCCGAGCTCGAACATGATGCGGCCGGGCTTGACCACCGCGACCCAGAACTCCGGGTTGCCCTTGCCCGAGCCCATGCGGGTCTCGGCCGGCTTCTGGGTGACAGGCTTGTCCGGGAACACCCGGATCCAGACCTTCCCGCCGCGCTTCACGTGGCGGGTCATGGCGATACGAGCAGCCTCGATCTGTCGGGCCGTGATCCACCCGGGTTCGAGGGCCTGAATGGCGTAATCGCCGAACGAGATGGCGGTGCCACCCTTGGCGGCGCCCGTCATGCGGCCGCGATGCTGCTTGCGGTGCTTGACCTTGCGGGGCATGAGCATGACGCCTACTCGTCCTTCTTGAAGTGGGGAGCCTCGTGGTGCTCGCGTGTGCGGCGCTCGATCTCCTCTTCCTCGGCGATGAGGCGCTCGAGCGCGGGGTCGACCTCGCCAACGATCGGCGTCGCTGCCTCGGCTGCGCCACCTTCCTCGCCGGCGATGCCGCCTTCGGCATCGGGACGACGGCGCTGCGCGCCACCTCCGGAGCTGATCACGCGCCGCTCGCCCGCACCCTGGCCCGACGTACCGCCGGTGGCCATCTGCGCCTCGCGGCTGATCTTGTCGTCCGGGGAGACCTTGTACGGGAGGATGTCGCCCTTGTAGATCCAGACCTTGACGCCGATGCGACCTTGCGGGGTCTTGGCCTCGCGGACGCCGTAGTCGATGTCGGCCCGGAGCGTGTGCAGCGGCACACGACCTTCGCGGTAGAACTCCTTGCGGCTCATCTCCGAGCCTCCGAGGCGGCCGGAGCACTGCACTCGAATGCCGAGCGCACCAGCCTTGAGCACCGTCTGCACGGTGCGCTTCATGGCCCGGCGGAAGGACACTCGACCAGCAAGCTGGTCGGCAATGGCCTGGGCCATGAGCGAGGCGTCGAGCTCGGGCTGCTTGATCTCCTGGATGTTGAGCTGCACCTTGTTGTTGCCGGTGATCTTGCCCAGGTGGGCGCGGAGGCGGTCGGCCTCGGCACCGCGACGGCCGATGACGATGCCGGGGCGGGCGGTGTGGACGTCGATGCGCAGACGATCACGCGTTCGCTCGATCTCGATGCGGCTGACGGCCGCCCGCTCGAGCTGACTCGTCAGGTAGCTGCGGATCTTCCAGTCCTCGATCACCCAGTCCTGGTAGTTGTCGTCGTTGAACCAACGCGACTTCCAGTCGGTGGTGATGCCGAGGCGGAACCCGTACGGGTTGACCTTCTGTCCCACTACTTGTCCTCTTCCTCGTCCTCGGTACTGGCTTCGTCCTCGTCGACTGTGGTGTCGTCTTCGACGACGTCAGCCTCGCCCACGACCTCATCGGCCTCTTCGAGAGCCTCGAGCTCGTCGACGGGCGTCTCGTCGACGACGTCGGTCGCGTCTTCGATGTCATCGGTCGTGTCGTCGATGTCGTCGGTCGTGACCTCGTCGCTCACCGCAACGTCCTCGGCGCCGCGGTTGCGGCGGAACCGACCGGCGCGACCCGCGCCTCCCGGCGCCGGGGTGTCGCCGCTGCGCCCGCCGGCGACGCGACGAGAGCGGCGGGCTGCCTGCTCGGCTGCCTGCTTGGTGCGGAACCGGGCCAGTTGGTCGGCCGGCATGCGGCTGACGACCACCGTGACGTGGCAGGTGCGCTTCCGGATCTTGCCGGCGCGTCCACGGGCCCGGGGGCGGAAACGCTTGATGGTGACGCCCTCGTCGGCATAGCAGGCCGAGACGTAGAGCTCCTCGGGGTCGATGCCGTCGTTGTTCTCGGCGTTGGCCACCGCCGAGGCGAGGACCTTGCCGACGACGATGGCGGCGTCACGCTCGGAGAAGCGCAGGATCTCGGCCGCCCGCTGCACGTGCTGCCCCCGCACGAGGTCGAGGACCTCGCGGACCTTGTACGGGGAGATGCGGATGTACTTGGCGACCGCCCGGGTGCCCGGGCGCTCGTTGGTCTTCACTCCGGAGCCGTTGGCCATCTAGCGCCGCGCCCCTCGCTCTTGCCCGGCGTGGAACCGGAACGTGCGGGTCGGGGCGAACTCGCCGAGCTTGTGCCCGACCATCGACTCGGTGATGTAGACGGGCACGTGCTTGCGACCGTCGTGGACCGCGACCGTGTGGCCGACCATGTCCGGGATGATCGTCGAGCGACGCGACCAGGTCTTGATGACCCGCTTCTCGTTGCTGGCGTTGAGGGCATCCACCTTCTTGAGGAGGTGGTCGTCCACGAAGGGACCCTTCTTCAGGCTGCGCGGCATCTACTTATCTCCTCGACCCGCGCGTACGACGGCGGCGAATGATCAGCTGGTTCGATTCCTTCTTCTTCGAGCG
>JBKJKM010000169.1:0-2528 GCA_046597375.1 Acidimicrobiales bacterium
CCGCCGGCACGGTCGTGCAGGAGGTGCGTCGCCAGTTCGCCGACGGCGGGATCATGGCCGGGACCAAGCGCCCCGACTACGGGCCCGTCATCGACATCTGCACGACGGCTTCCCTCCGGGAGCTGGCCACGCCGGCCCTGCTGGCCGTGCTGACCCCGGTGATCATCGGCTTCGGTATCAACTTCCTGGCCCTCGGTGCCTTCCTGGCTGCGGTCATTCTGGTGGGCCAACTCATGGCCAACTACCTGTCGAACGCCGTCGGGGCGTGGGACAACGCCAAGAAGTACATCGAGGACGGCCACGAGGGTGGCAAGGGGTCAGAGGCGCACAAGGCGGCAGTTATCGGTGACACCGTCGGCGACCCGTTCAAGGACACGGCCGGCCCGGCCCTCAACCCGCTCATCAAGGTCATGAACCTGGTGTCGCTGTTGATCCTTCCGGCCGTGATCAACCTGTCCGACAACGACGTCGCGCGATTCAGCATCGCCGGCGTCGCCACCTTGATCCTCATCGGCGCCGTCGCCTTCTCCAAGCGCAAGACCGACGCCATGGGCGCCCCCGAGGACATGTCGACGGCGGAGAGCCGTGCTGCCGCCGGCCTCGAGGAAGAGGAGGGCGTCCACGACGGTGAGGCTCCCCAGTCGCTCGCCCTCAAGGCCCTCGACCGCTGGATCGTCGACCTCGGCGACGAGGACGCCGCCCTCCGACGCCAGCTCCGTTCGGCCAAGCGCCGCCTCAAGCAGCCCCAATAGCAACGCTTCTGTGAAGGTCTGCCGGTCTCTAGGACGTGCAGACCTTCACAGAACGGCGGGGGGCTTGGCTTTTCGAGTCGGGAACCAGACGATGATGGCTAGGTCCCACAGCAGGTGGCTGACGATCGGGGCGATGAGGGTGCCCCGCCAGGCGAACAGGCCGCCCCAAAAGATGCCGCCAGCGAGCGCAGCCAGCAACAAGACGGGCTTTCGCTCCCAGATGTGCACGAGGGCGTAGGCGACGAGGGCGACGACGATGCCGGCTCTCGACTGGATCAGACCCCGCCAGAAGATCTCCTCCGCCGGCCCGATGACCGTCAAGACGAACGGCATGCGGGCCGTGGTCGTCTCACCCCGCACGGCGTAGAGGTCGTCCACCTCGGCGCTGAGGCCGGGGAAGAGTCGGGTCAAGAGTCGGTCGCCGATCCAGAACACGGCCCAGAGCACGGCTGCGGCCACGATGCCGATGCCGATCTCGAGGACGTCGACGCGGAGCAGCCGGCCGAGGTCGTCGCGCAGGACGATGAGGCCGTAGGCGCCGATGGAGGCGCCGGCCACGGCGGCCCGGGGCCAGAAGCCTTCGCGGCCGAGGGCGAAGAGCAGGCCCCAGGCGATGGCGGCGACGATCAGGCCGATCAGGACAGCGGCATCCGTCACCGGCACTCGCGACGGATCATTGGAACGTGACGCGCACCCTCGTGACCGGAGCCACGGGCTTCGTCGGATCGCACCTCGTTCCTACGTTGCAGAAGGCCGGTCACGATGTCGTCGCCGCCACACGACGTCCGGACTCCTACGCCGGCCCCGTACCGGCCGTGCGACTCGACCTCGACGAGCCGGCCACGATCGCCCCGGCCCTCGACGGCATCGACATCGCGTACTACCTGGTGCACGGCATGGAGGCAGAGGCGTTCGTCGAGCGCGACGCCGCCGGCGCACATGCCTTCGGAGCCGCGGCGGCGGCCGCCGGGACGCGGGTGGTGTACCTCGGTGGGTTGGGAACGGACGAGAGCACCCACCTGGCCAGTCGACACGAGGTCGGCCGCATCCTGCGGGAATCGTGCGATGCCGTCGAACTGCGGGCCGCCATGGTGATCGGGGCCGGGAGCGCCAGCTTCGAGATTCTCCGTCAACTCGTCGACCACCTTCCCGCCATGGTCTGCCCGCGCTGGGTCGACACCCGCTGCCAGCCCATCGCGCTCTCCGACGCCCTTACCTACCTCGAAGCGGCCGCCCGGCTCGACGCCGGCAGCTATGACATCGGCGGGTCCGAGGTCTTGACCTACCGCGAGATGCTGCTCGCCTACGCCCGCATCACGGGCAAGCGGCGCTTGATCGTCAGCGTCCCCGTGCTCACCCCTCGCCTGTCCTCGCTGTGGCTGGGGCTGGTGACCGACCAGCCCGCATCGATCGCCCGGCCTCTCGTCGAGGGCTTGAGCATCGAGGTCGTCGTCGCCGACGATCGGATCCGCCGCCTCGTCGATCTCGAACCGATGGGCTTCGACGATGCGGTGAGGAGCGCGCTCCGCCCGTCGTAGGGGAAAGATCGAGGGAATGGACGAGCCCGACGCCTCCGCACCGTCGCGGCGCCCCGCCCTTGTTCTCATCGTTCCGCTGGTGGTCGTGTTCGCCACCGCGGCCCTCGGCAACGCGCTGTTCCCTGCTCTCGTCAACACCCACCCGCTCCTGTTGTTGGCGCTGAACTCCACGACCCGCCATCTCGTGGCAACGTCGACGAGCGTCGATGTCGTCCCCTATGTCGCTGTCGCGCTGGCC
>JBKJKM010000176.1:0-7656 GCA_046597375.1 Acidimicrobiales bacterium
ACAACAGCGAGGGCGAGTTCCAGATGGGGAAGCCAGGCTCGGAGATCACCACTCGCGTCGACGTGCGTGCCTTCCTCGAGGCCAAGCGCAACTCCATGCGGGCCCACGCCAGCCAGATCGCCGAGACCTCCTTCTTTCTGTCGATGCCGCCCGAAGCCTTCGAAGCGACCTGGGGCACGGAGTTCTACATCCGTCGAGGCGCGCCGGCGGGCACCGTCGAGACGTCCCTCGTCGACGGGCTCAGTTGATGGCTGCGCTCTGCGTCGCTAGCGCTCCTTTCCGCTCCGCTGGTGCTCGTCGCTGGCGCTTCCCTCGCGCCGCGTGAGTTACGTCGTTCTCGTCCGCCACGGCCAGGCGGCCGCCGGCTGGTCGGACGACCTCGACCCGGGACTCGACGACCTCGGCCGCCAGCAGGCTTCGATGATGGCCGACGCCCTCCACCTGTTCGGCCCGCTGCCGCTTTATTCGAGCCCCCTCCAGCGGTGCGTCGAGACGGCCGAGGCACTCGGCGACCGATGGGGAGTCGAACCGGCGATCTCGCCCGACGTCGGGGAGGCCGAGTCGCCCGACCCGGACTTGGCGACTCGCGGGGCGTGGCTGCGTTCGTTCATGGGCTCGACCTGGTCGCAACAGCCGGCCGAGCAGTTGGCGTGGCGGCAGCGGGTGGTCGATTTCTTGCTTGGCCTCGAGGGGCAGGACGCCGTTGTCGTCAGCCACTTCGTCGCCATCAATGCCGCTGTCAGTTGGGCGATGGGTGATGACCGGGTGATCGTGTTCGCTCCCGACAACTGCTCGAGAACCGAGCTCAAGGTGGAGGGCGGCCGCCTCGAGGTCGTAGAGCTCGGCATCACCGCCACCACCCACGTGAATTGATCGTCCCCCTCACGCCGCTCGACTTCCTGGAACGGGCCCGGAGGCTGTTCGGGGAGTTGGAAGCCATCGTCGACGGCGAGCGTCGCTTCACCTATGCCGAGTACGCGCAGAGATGCCACGCCCTCGGCGCCGCGCTGCCTACGGACGAACGCATCGCGTATCTGTGCCCGAACACGGTCGAGTTACTCGAGGCCTACTACGGCGTGCTGTTGGCCGGCAGCGTGCTGGTGCCGCTCAACATCCGGCTGGCGGCGGCCGAACTGCAGGCGATCATCGACGACTGCGGCGCATCGACGCTGGTCGTGCACCCGTCGTTGCGGGAGCTGGCCGACGGGCTCGGCGTGTCGACGCGCGTCGAGATCGGTCCGGCGTACGAGTCGATGCTGGCCCAACATGCCGGCGCGTTCGTCGAGCGGGTCGTCGACGACGAGAACGGGGTGTGCGAGCTCTTCTACACGAGCGGCACCACCGGTCTCCCCAAGGGAGCGATGCTCACACATCGCAATCTGGCGACCCATGCGATCGACTCTGCGCTGACGATGGCGTGCACGCATCGCGACGTCGTGCTGCACACCATCCCGCTCTTTCACGTCAATGGGTGGGGAACGCCGCACTGGGTGACGCTCCTCGGCGCCCGCCACGTGATGCTCGAGCGTTGGGAGCCCGGCGAGGTCCTTCGGTCGATCGAAGCGGAGGGGGTGACGCGCCTGCACCTCGTGCCGACCATGGCATCGACGCTCGTGGTGCACGAGGACTTCGGTCGCCGGGACACATCGTCGCTGGTGCAGGTGACGGTCGGCGGCGCGCCGCCAGGGCCCGAGCTGCTGGCGGAGCTCGAAGACGGGTTGGGGTGCGAGGTGATCTGCGGATACGGCATGACCGAGGCGGCGCCCCAGATGACGAAGGCGCTCACCAAGCGTTCGCACGACGGGCTGCCGGTGGAGCAACAGCGCCGGCGGCGGGCGACGACGGGTCTGCCAAACGTCGGCGTCGAGCTGCGGGTGCTCGACGACGGCGGCGTCGAGGTGCCGCCGGACGGCGCCACGACCGGAGAGATCGTCGTCCGCTCCAACCACGTCATGGCGGGCTACTGGAATCGCCCCGAGGCCACGGCCGAGGTGCTGTTCGACGGTTGGCTGCGTACCGGCGACGTGGCCGTGGTCGACGCCGAGGGCTACGTGCGGATCGTCGACCGGAAGAAGGACCTCATCATCAGTGGCGGTGAGAACATCTCCTCCGTCGAGGTCGAGCAAGCCCTCTGCGCCCATCCGTCGGTGCTCGAGGCGGCGGTCGTCGGCCTTCCCGACGACCGGTGGGGCGAGGTGCCTCGTGCGTTCGTCACGCTGCGACCGGTGGCTACGCCGGCGACGCAAGACGAGCTCGCCGCCTTCGTGGCGACGCGGCTGGCCAAGTTCAAGGTGCCGAAGCGCATCGAGGTCGTCGACGAGCTCCCCAAGGGCGGATCCGGCAAGATCCTGAAGAACGAGCTCCGGAGGATGCCTTGAGCAACACGTGGTCGCACACCGGGTACGCCCAGCGCATCCACTTCGGCGATGGGTCCTTCGGGACGGTGGCCGACGTCGTCAAGGAGATCGGCGGGCGTCGCGTGCTCCTCGTCACGACCAAAGGACGGCTCGCCTCCGAGGCGGGGGAGGACCTTGTCCGCAGGTTGGGCCGGGCGTTGTCCACGACCTACGACGGGGTGCGCAGCCACGTACCGACAGACACGGTGCAGGCGGCGTTGGGGCTGGCCCGAGACCGCGACGTCGACTGCCTCGTCTCCTTCGGTGGAGGTTCGTGCGCCGACCTGGCCAAAGCCGTGTCGTTCTTCGTTGAGCAGGAGGCCGGCACGCCGGGCTCGTCGTACGTCGATCGTCCGGTCCTGCCGCACGTCTCGATCCCCACCACCTACTCCGGAGCGGAACTCACGCCCTTCTTTGGCATGACGGACGAAAGCACTCGCCGCAAGTCCGGTGGTGGCGGCCCCACGACGGCGCCGCTGGCGGCCATCTACGACCCCGTGCTCACGATCGACACGCCGGCTCGGGTGTCCGCAGAGAGCGGGCTCAACTGCCTGGCCCACGGCGTCGAGGCCGCGTACTCGCCGACGCGCACGCCCGAAGCCGAGGCGCTGGCCTTGGCATGCATCGAGCGCGTCGGGGCGGCGTTGCCCCTGGTGGTGGACTCTCCCGACGAGCTTCCGGGCCGCCGGGTGATGCTCGAGGCCGCCGTCCTGGGCGGCCGCTGCCTGCAGAACGCCTCGATGGGGATACACCACGGCCTGTCGCAACTGTTGGGTGGACGCACCGGTCTGGCCCACGGCCTGGCCAACGCGCTGCTGCTCGGGGCGTCTGTGCGCTACAACGCCGAGGCCGTGCCGCGCGCCGTGGCCCGCATCGCAACGGCGCTCGGCGCCGACGATGGCGACGCCGCCGCGGCCATCGATCGACTGGTCGAGCGCGTGGGCCTCCCGTCGCGGCTGTCGGCGTGTGGCGTCACCGAGGACGACCTCGACGCCGTGGCCCGGATGGCCGAGGGCAATGGCAACGTTCGCAACAACCCCCGACCGGTCAGCGAGGACGAGGCCCGGGAGCTCCTGGCGTCGATCTACTGAGGGTCAGATCGCCTGGCCGAGCATGAAGCGGTGACCGTCGGGTGAGCGGAGGGCCATTTCTCGCCGGCCCCAGGGTTCGTCCTGCGGCGGTCGGCGCACCTCGGCGCCGGAGGCGAGCGCACGTGCGTGGAAGGCGTCGACGTCGTCGACGAGCAGATAGGCGAGGTAGCTGTGGTCGCCGATGTCGGCGACGGGTGGCGCGTCAGGACAGCGGCCGAGGCGGAACGTCGTACCCGCGCCGACACAGAACGTCCAGTCCCCGGGTGCGACCTCGTGGATCTCACAGCCGAGGACCTCGGCATACCAAGCTGCGGAGCGGTCGAGGTCGGCGACGGCGAGCACCGGGTCGGCGCGCAGGAGGTTGGGCATGGTCACAGCTTCCCCGACCGCCGTACCATCAGTCCATGAGCACGAGTTTCGTTGCGATCAATGCCATCACGGTGCCGGCCGGCGGAGCCGACGAGCTGGTGAAGCGGTTCGCCGCCCGGGCCGGTGCCGTCGACTCCCAGGACGGCTTCGAGGAGTTCCAGCTCCTGCGCCCCGCTGACGGCAAGGACACGTTCTTCGTCTACACGCGATGGCGCGACAAGGAGGCGTTCGATGCCTGGACGTCGTCGATGGCCTTCGGCCAGGGCCACGCCCGACCCGAAGGTTCGGACAAGCCGGTGGCGACCGGAAGCGAGCTGCTTTCGTTCCACGTCGAATCGCGCACCGGTCCGGCAACATCATGAGTGAGCGCCCGATGGAGAACCCCCGCTGGCGGGGCGTCAACCACCTCGCCCTGGTCACGCCTGACATGGATACGACGGTGCGCTTCTACCACGGTGTCCTGGGGATGCGGCTGGTCGCCTCGGTGATGGCCGGGCCCATGCGTCACTACTTCTTCGAGATCGGTCCGGAGAACACCCTGGCCTTCTTCGAGGTCAAAGGGGCCGACACGTTCGCCGCCCCTGCCGGCATCCCGGATCGACTCCGCAAGGCCCAGTTCGACCATCTGTCGTTCAACGTGGCCGACGAGGACGGACTGGTGGAGCTGCAGGAGCGCCTCCGCGCCTTCGGCTGCGAGGTGACGCCCGTGGTCGACCACGGCTTCGTCCGGTCGATCTACTTCAGCGACCCCCATGGCATCGCCCTGGAGGCGTCGTGGTGGGCTCTCGACGCCACGTCGCGGCCGGCCGACTACAACGACACCCGACTCTTCGGCGACCCGAACCCGGTGTCGGCCGTGGCCGAGTTGGTCGAGGCCGGTCGGCTGGCGTCGACGCCGCGCACGCGACTGAGTGGCGAAGAGATCGCCGACCCCGTCTGAGCCCCACGCCGTCCGTCCGTCCTTCGAAAGGTCCGCCCAGGGGTACGCTGGGATTTGCTGTTGCACCACGCCAAAGTCGCCACAGGAGGCGTTCGCCGTGAAGAAAATGCTCACCGTCGAAGATCTGGCTCGCGATGCGAGGTTCCACCGGATCCGGATCGAAGACACGGTCTTCGATCCCCGCAACGTCAACGTCGACCGCAGCCGCAACGCGTTCTCGCCGAAGGACCCCGACAGCCCCGACGCCGCCCGCAGCTTGATGCACGGCATCTTCGTCGGGGAGATCCAGGCCCTCGAGGGTGCCGGCCGCACGTGCTTCGACTTCGAGACCGGCACCGGCGACGAGCAAGTGCCGTTCCAGATGAAGCTCGACATGGCTCGGCAGTGCTGGGACGAGGCCCGCCACGTGGAGATCAGCATCAAGTTGAGCGGACACATGGGCACCGAGCTGGGCGAGTTCGCCGAGCAGACCATGCTCTTCGAGGCCGCCTGCAACGCCGACCCCGTGCTCCGCCTCACCGGCGTCAACCGGGCCCTCGAGGGCCTGGCCATCGACGTGTTCAATGCCATGAAGGACTTCGGCGACAAGTCCACCGACCCGGTCCTGTACTTCTGCGAGGACTGGATGCTGGCCGACGAGGTCACCCACGTGAAGATGGGCAGCGATTGGCTGCGCAAGCTGACCGAGAGCGACCCCGATCGTCGCCAGCGGGCCCTGGACTTCCAGCGGACCGTCGACAAGCTCTTCAGCTTCGGTGGCTTCCGCGGCGAGAACGAAGAGAACCCGGTCCACTTGGCCCGGAAGTTCCGCTCCCTCGCCGGCTTCACCGAGGCCGAGATCGCCGACCTGGTCGACGTGGCCGCCGAAGCGCAGGCTGAGGCCGAGGCGATGGCCGCCATGGCCGCCGCCCCCGCCTAGCTCCCACCTCCGCTGGCACTCCTCGCCGCCTCGGTCCTCGACCTCCATGTCGGGTGGGCCTGGGTGGTCATCATCGGCAACGGGTTGGCCGGGCTCTGGGCTCTCGGCGCCACTCGTATCGCGGGCCTGCGCACCCGTGCGCTGTGGTGGTTCACGGTCATAGTGCAACTGACGGTGTTCGTGCAGGTCGTCCTGGGCGTGCAGCTGGTCGCGGGTGAGAAAATCGATGCGCCGCAGTTCCACATGTTCTACGGCTTCGTGGCCATCATCGCCGTCGGCATCCTCTACAGCTACCGCCAGCAGATGCGTCACCGCCTCTACCAGCTCTACGGCTTCGGCGGCCTCTTCATCATGGGCCTGGGTATCCGGGCCCTGCTGGTCGGCGCGCGCGCCTAGGCCTCGGCCCGGGCCGCCAGGTCGTTTCGCAGCTCATCGATGATGCGGTGCAGCGACCGGCGCACCGCCGAGGTCTCCCGCTCGACTTCTTCGGCGTCGGCCAGCCGGCGCGTCACCTCTTCGGTCGTGAGGGCGCCGAGCCCCTCGAGGTAGCGCGGGTCGAGGACCTGGTCGACCAGGCGGTCGGTCAGAGGTGCACCACAGGGCAGGTGAGGGTGCGGGTGATCCCGTCGATGAGCTGCACGCGGCTCACGACCATCTTGCCGAGATCGTCGACCGAGGGTGCCTCGGCTCGCACGATCACGTCATAGGGACCGGTCACGTCCTCGGCGGATACGACGCCCTCGATCGCGGCGACCTCTTCGGCGACCTGGGCCGCCTTGCCGACTTCGGTCTGGATGAGGACGTATGCACTGACGGCCACGGGGAGCCTCCTGAAGGCGAATGCTGGTCGGATCCATGGGGGATCGGGCGCCCGCATCGTAACGTGCCCGCCGTGCGCATCTCGATCCGGGGGACGTCGGGGTCGGGCAAGTCGACCGTCGGCCGAGCCGCGGCCGAACGCCTGGGCATCCCATTCATCGAACTCGACGCCATCCGCCATCAACGCGACTGGGTCGAGATGCCCGACGACGAGTTCGTGACCAGGGTCCGCCAGGTCGTCTCCGGGGAGCGTTGGGTCGTGGATGGCAACTACGGCGCCGTGCGGCAGGTGACGGGGGGCCGGGCCAGCTGCATCGTCTGGCTCGACCTGCCCCGCTGGCTGGTCATGGCCCAGGTGGTGCGCCGCTCGTTCGCCCGTGCGGCATTTCGCCAGGAGCTCTGGAACGGCAACTCCGAGACGTTCAAGAATTGGCTGGAGCCGGAGCATCCCATCCGCTGGGCATGGGCGACCCACGCCCGCCGCCGACGCGACTATGCGACGGAAGCTGCTGGCGACGACCGCTGGGTGCGCCTCGGCACGCGCCGGGCGGTGCGGGCCTGGCTCGAGAGCCTCGGCCCGCTCGACGTTCAGCCCGCCGCGCTGGCTCCGCTGGACGAGTGACGAACGCGACTGGCCACCGCAGCAACGACCTCGTCGAGGCTCCGCCGGCACAGGATGACACCGACGAGGAGGGCGGCGGCCGTGACCAGGCGGGGGAGGTCGACCTCGAGTCGGAGTCGATCGCCGACGACGAGCTTCAGCTGCTCAGTCGCTTCTCGAGGGCGACCAGCTCGTCCCGCAGCGTCTGCGGGAGCCGGTCGCCGATCTCGTCGAAGTGCTCCTCGATCGACGGGATCTCCGCTCGCCACTGATCGGTGTCGACCTTGAGCAGCCGATCCCAGGCGGCGTCCGGCACGTCGAGGCCGGCGGTCGGGAGGGCCTCGCGGGTGGGGAGTAGACCGATCGGCGTCTCGACGGCTGTGCCCTCGCCGTTGCAGCGTTGGAACACCCACTCGAGCACCCGGCTGTTCTCACCGAAGCCCGGCCAGATGAACTTGCCGTTGTCGTCCTTCAGGAACCAGTTCACGTAGAAGATCTTCGGCAGCTTCGCCTCGTCGGTG
>JBKJKM010000319.1:0-3950 GCA_046597375.1 Acidimicrobiales bacterium
CGTGAAGGCGGCGATCCAGACGACGCCAACGACGGCCAACAACACGTAGACGAACGTGGCGACGAACTGGTCGTTGGCCCTCGTCTCGCGCAAGAGGTAACGGGTCTCGGCCTCGAAGGGCTGGGTCCGGTCGATGGCCGACACCTCGGCCTCGCCGATCTCGGGGTCGGCCGGCAGGAACACCGGCACCGTCATGAGCTCTCCGCCGCGATGGAGCCGGACGATGGTCTTCCAGGCCCCGCCCACGGGTACGGGGGTCTCGGTGCGATAGCGGCCCTCGCCCACCTTCTCCAGATCGCTCAGCACGAGACCGCCGCCCTGCCAGGCCGATACCTGGAACCAGCGGGCCTCGCCGGCCGCATTGGCCGGGGTCAACTCGACGTCGACGAAGGCCTGGTCGAACGGGGCGGCCAGAGGAGACGTTCCCTGCTCGGCGACCGGGTCGATGGTGATCGAGGCCGAGACATTCCCAACGCCCCTCGGCATCGGCAGGGCGAGGGTGAGCAACACGACGGCGCCGGCGACCGCCACCAGGGCGGCGGCCGGTCGCTCGGTGGCGTCTTGGACGTTGCGTTGGCCGGCGGCCCGGGCGAACGCCAGCCCCACGAGGGCGGCGGCGACGGCGCCGATCGTGCCCAGGAGGGCTGCGTCAGGAAGGAGGTTGGCGTTCCACGGTTGGTAGGCGTTCTGGTTCCACGCCCACTCACCGGCCAGGCCGAACGTGCCGATGCCCACGCCGGCGGCGATGGCGAAGCGCACGGTGCGGCGGGTGCCGAGGGCGAACGCCACCAGCTCCACCACCAGGGCCGAGGCGACGAACAGTCCGGCGTCGCGGGTCTCGACCGGGCCGGCCGTCTCGCCGCCACCGCCGAGAATGTTCGAACTCATCAGCGCCAGGTTGACCACGGTGATGCCGAGACCCCAGAACCGTCCGTGGACGAGCCGGATGGCCACGAGGGCGAACCCGGCGGCGATGCAGAGGATGAGCGGATGGAAGATTTGCTGGAACTGCGGCACACCGAAGCTGAACTCGCCGAGGGGCGCGCTGAGGCCCTGGAGCGTGAGCCACGAGGCGACGACGAGCATGCCGCGACCCCACTTCGAAGCGGTCGGCGACACACCGGCTTCGGCCAGGACGAGCCAGCTGGCCAGACCGCTGAAGCTGGCGCCGAGGATCATCAGCATGTGCGTCGGGCTCCACATCGTGACGTCGACGCCGTAGGTGCGGTGCCAGATCTCGTCGAGGGGGAAGCCGAGCAGGGCGGCGCCGCCCAAGGCCAGCAGGGGCAGCGTCGACCACGGGATCCGGACGGCCTTCCATCGCAGTGCGGTGTCGACCTGCTGCAGGCTGGCGTAGGCGATGCCCACCAGTCCGGCTAGGAAGATGAACCCGAGGCCGAGCACGATGCTGGTGTGCGGGGCGGTGAAAAGGGCATCGTCGCGACCCAAGGTGATGTGCCAGGCCACGTCGCTGTAGAACCCCTCGCCGGCGACGAGCAGGCCATAGAGGCTCATCCCGACGATGGCCGCCGCCCATCCGGGAACGCCGGTGAGGCGCTCGAGGGCGTTGGGCGTGCGCAGGAAGAAGGCGGCGGTCTTCGACTCGACGTTGCCGCCATTGCGGCCGAAGACGATGAGGGCGACGACGATGACGCCGAAGATGATCAGAAGGGTGACGAGCGGCGACCAGCTGGCCAGCTCGCTTCCGCTCCCTTCGATGGCGGCGATGTTCATGACGTTGCTCTTCATGTCCGGACTTCTCCCCTGTTTGTGGGCCCCAGCCCGATGCCGACGAACCCGCCCCACAACAACCCGACGATGTAGTCCACGAGACGAGCCCGCGGCATGACCTTGCGCTCGAGCCACCAGTCGCCGGCAGCGTGCACCATGCCGACGATCCCGTGGGCCAGCGGTTCGGCCCCTCCCGAGTCGACGCCTGCCGCCCGCAGCTGCTCGCCCAGCACCAATGCCACCTGCGCCGAGACCTGGCGCAAGAAGTTGCCGACCGTGAGCTCGGCCGGTGCTCCGGGTGTCTGCTCGTTGGCCATCAGCCGGCGGACGAGGAAGTGGTACACCTCGGGATCGCGCTCGACGAATTCGAGGTAGGCGTCGATCGTCTTCTCGAGGGTTTCTCGCGGTGCGTTGCCGCCCACCATTGCCGCTTGCAGGGTGGCCTCGAGTCCGAGGGAGAACCGGGTCGCGAGCGCCGTTGTCATCCCGTCGCGGTGGCCGAAGTGGCGGTACAGGATGGGCTTGGTCACCCCGGCCGCTTTCGCCAGGTCTTCCATGGAGACGTCCGGGCCATGCGTGCGGATGGCGCCGACGGCAGCGTCGAGAAGCGCCGTGCGGCGGGCATCGCGCTCCTCCTCGGTCGGTTCGGGTCGTCCCATCGCCCGACAGCGTAAAGTTACCGCTAGTAACTCGTCAAGCGGGAGTACGCCGGCGGAGGCGCACGAGGAGCAGACCTCCGAGGGCGAGGGCGCTCGTCGCCGCCACAGCCAAAGCCGCAAGGTTGCGAACGTTCCTCCGTTCGCTCATGGCCTCGATCGCCGTCCGCTCGCCGAGGGGCAAGGGCCAGACGGCGCCGTTTCCCGCCTCGGCGGGAGCGTTGGCCTCGATGGTTCCCGGAAGGGCGACGGCCAGTTGCAACCCGAGGAGGCGGTCGATGCTGGCCCCGAAGCGCTGCTCGAGCTGCTCGGTGCTGACGCCGAAGGGCGCGCCATCGGTGGCCTCGAGCGCCGCCCGGAGCTCGGGGTCGGTGAAGGTCTCGAGGCCCCGTTCGAGGTCGACGGCCCCGGTGAGCACGGTCTTGGTGGTGAAGAAGGTGCGCTCTTGGGTCAAGCGGAGACCTTCGAACGGTCCGCTCGTGCCGCCGAGCTCGGCGAAGAGACGGGCGGCATCCGCAGGGTCGTCGTAGCGCTGAGTGATGACTACCTCGAGGCCCCCGTCCGCCAGCATGGTCGGTCCGTCGACCTCCCAACCGGCTGCAACCAGGTCGGCGAATTCGAGGCGCTCCGCCGGCGTCGCCCCGGTGGCGCCGACGAGCCGGGCAACGGCGTCACCGTCGAGGCGGGCGGCGACGCGAACCTCCCCGCTCCCGTCGTCAGCCGCCTCGACCCCGACGCCGACGTCGACCCGGCAGGCGCTGGTGATCGCCAGGACAACGGCTGCGGCCACCAGCCGCGCTCGGTGGCTAGGTCGTGCGGGCGATGAACAGGGCACAGAGGGCGCGTTGACTGATCCGCCGACGATAGCGGCGCCCGGTCAAGTCAACGTCGCTCGGGGCCGACGACGTCGATGACGAAAGGCCCGGAGAACGAGCCAAGGTGACGGCCTCTTGGACCGCTACCGTCGAGGTCGGGACTGGCGCGGGTCAGAAGCCGCTGACGTTGAGGCGGCCGCCAGTGACGGTCTTGCCGGCCAGCGAGGCGGTCGGCACCGCACTGTCGAGGATGGCGTCCTTGATCTGAGCCGCTGTGGCGCCAGGACGGGTGCTGGCGTACAGGGCGGCGGCGCCGGTCACGTGGGGGGTCGCCATCGAAGTGCCGTTGTACGAGCTGTAGCTGTTGAGGGCCGTCGTCGACCAGACGCCGACGCCGGGCGCCCCGAGGTCGACGGTCGTGGCCCCGTACTGCGAGAAGCTGGCCAAATTGCCGCCACTGTCGATGGCAGCGACGGCGATGACGTTCGGAACGTCGTAATTGGAGGGGTAGCTGGCCGTGACGTCGTTGTTTGTCCCGCTGTTCCCGGCGGCGGCGATGAAGAGGATATTGGCGGTGTTGGCCCTGGTGATCGCGTCAAACAGCGCCTGGGAGAAGCCGCCGCCCCCCCACGAGTTGTTGGTGGCGACGATATTGAGGCCTTGCCGGGTCTTGAGGTCGGTGAAGTAGTCGACGGCCTTCACGGCGTTGGCCAGCGATCCACCACTGCGCCCGAGGAACTTGCCCGAG
>JBKJKM010000252.1:0-4961 GCA_046597375.1 Acidimicrobiales bacterium
GATCTGGGCCTGTACCGACACGTCGAGCGCCGACACCGGCTCGTCGCAAATGATGACCTTGGGCTCCATCACCAGCGCATCTCCATCGCCCGCTCGCTGGTGCTGGAGCCCAAGGTCATCATCTGCGACGAGCCGGTGTCGGCGCTCGACGTGTCGGTGCAGGCCCAGATCCTCAACCTGCTCGAGGACATGAAGAAGCGCTACCAGCTCACGCTGGTCTTCATCGCCCACGACCTCGCCGTCGTGAAGAACATTTCCGACCGCGTCGCTGTGATGTACCTCGGCAAGCTCTGCGAGGTCGCCCCCTCCGACGACCTGTACGAGTCGCCTCACCACCCGTACACCGCCGCGCTGTTGGCGTCGATCCCGGAACCCAACCCTGAGGTGCGACCCTCCACCGCCGGCCTCAAGGGCGAGCTGCCGTCGCCCATCGACCCGCCGTCCGGTTGCCGATTCCGCACCCGCTGCCCCCGCGCCCAAGAGCGCTGCGCCGCCGAAGAGCCCCTCATGCGCCAGGTGCCCGGCGAGGCCGATCACTTCGTCGCCTGCCACTTCCCCCTGGCCGCCCCCGAGGCCCCGCCCCGCGACGAGCTGCTGCGCCAGCAGTCCGCCGGCCCCGGCGCCCTTTCCTGAAGCCTTTCGGTCGCCAAAACGCTTCACCGAGGGCGTTCCAGCAACCAGAACGCATCACCGAAGTAGCGTCGGCGAGGTGAAGACCTACAAGTTGATCATCGCCGCGCTGGTCTGCGGCGTGGCCATCCTCGTGGCCTTCGCCGCCCAGGTTCTCGTGGCGCGGTAGGCCGCGTAGGCTCGCCCCATGGCTCCGTCTGGAACGACGAGGGGATTTCGCCTTTCCTCTCCCATCGGTGTTGTGGCGATGTCGAAGGCTTGGGGCGAAATCCCCTCGTCGTTCCTGAGGAGCCATGATGGCTGAACAGTTCGACGTGGTCGTGATCGGCGGAGGGCCGGGCGGATATGCCGCCGCTCTCTACGGGGCGGCCGCGGGGCTCAACGTCGCCGTCGTCGAAAAGGACAAGGTCGGCGGCACCTGCCTGCATCGGGGATGCATTCCGGCCAAGGAGTTCCTCGAGACGGCCAGCATGTATCGCCACGTCAACGACGCCAAGGAGTTCGGCATCACGGCCGATGCGCCCGTCGTCGACTTCTCGGTCAGCCAGGCGCGCAAACAGAAGGTCGTCGACGGGCTGTGGAAGGGCCTGCAGGGCCTGATGAAGCGTCGCAAGATCACGACGATCCAAGGAACGGGCCAGCTCGGGCCGGGTCGCACCGTCAAGGTCAGCGACGGCACCGAGCTCAAGGGCACCCACATCGTGCTGGCCGCCGGATCGGCGCCCCGCACCATCCCGGGCTTCGAGCTCGACGGGAAGTTCATCCTCACCTCCGACGAGTTCTTGATGCTCGACAAGCTGCCAGCCACCGCCGTGGTCATCGGTGGTGGGGCCATCGGCTGCGAGTTCGCGTCGACGATGGCCGACCTCGGCGTGCAGGTGACGATCCTCGAGGCCTTGCCCAAGATCCTCCCCGGCTGCGACCGCGAGGTGGCCGACGTCGTCGTCAAGTCGTTCAAGAAGCGGGGCATCGACATCCGTACCGGCGTGAGTGTCGGCGGCCATACGCCCGGGGACGACACGACGACGGTCAACTTCGGCGACGGAGAGTCGGTCACCGTCGACGTGGTGGTCATGTCGGTCGGCCGCTCGCCCCTGTCCGAGGGTCTCCTCCTCGATGGGACGGCGGTGGCTGTCGACGAACGGGGGTACGTGCGGGTCGACGGCGCCCTCCGCACGCCGGAGGACGGCGTGTTCGCCGTCGGCGATCTCGTGTCCATCGAAGGCGGCGTGCACCCGGCGCTGGCCCATGTTGGGTTCGCCGAAGGGATGAACGTCATCAAGACGATCCTCGGCGAGTCGCCCGTCCCCGTCGACTACACCAAGGTGCCGTGGTGCATCTACACCCATCCGGAGGTCGCCTTCGTCGGCCTGTCGGAGGAGGCGGCCAAGGAGGCCGGCTACGACGTGGTGGTGAAAAAGGATCCGTACATGGGCAACGGGCGGGCGCTGATCCTGGGTGAGCCCGAGGGTCTGGTGAAGGTGATCGCCGAGAAGCAGGCCGACGGTCGTGCCGGCGTCATTCTCGGCGTGCACATGGTCGGCCCATGGGTCACTGAGCAACTCGGTCAGGGTTACCTGGCCGTCAACTGGGAAGCCACCGTCGACGAGGTCGCGGCGTTCATCCAGCCCCACCCGACACTCTCCGAGGTCTTCGGCGAGACGGTGTTGGCGCTGACGGGGAGAGGACTGCACACCTAGTCATGGCCGACATCACGATGCCCCAATTGGGCGAGACGGTGACCGAAGGAACGATCACCAAGTGGATGAAGAAGGTCGGTGACCGGATCGAGGAGGACGAGGTCATCTACGAGGTGTCCACCGACAAGGTCGACTCCGAGGTGCCTTCGCCTGTCGCCGGTTACCTGACCGAGATCAAGGTCGTCGAGGGCGAGACGGCCGAGGTCGGTGCCGTGTTGGCCGTCGTCGGCGATGCACCACCGGCCGGCGGAGAGGCGTCGGCGGCGCCGGCCAAGTCGCCGCCCGCCGCCGAAGTACCGGCCGCCGAGGCACCGGCGGGTGCCGACCCCGAACCGACGGCCGGGACGGACGTGCCCAGCGCCGCGCCGGCCCCGGACCCCACCGGCGCCGGCACGACGGCCGAGATCGCGCAGGCCGAGGTCGAGCAGATGGGTCAGCCCGATCCGGCGACGTCGGCGCCCGCCGCAGCGGCGGCGGCTCCGGCTCCGGCTCCGGAGTCCACGGAGGCGGGCGACGGTGAGACGGCCGGGAAGGTGCTTTCGCCAGTCGTCCGTCGCCTCATCGCCGAGCACGACCTCGATGCCACCAAGATCGCCGGCACTGGCGCCGGCGGCCGCATCACGCGGGCCGACGTCCTCGCCGTCATCGACTCCGGCGCCACCAAGACCGACGACGCGCCCGCTCCGCCCGCTCCGACGGCAGCCGCTCCGCCGGCGGCACCGGCGAGCCCCCGTCCGGCCCCGGCTCGGGCCGCCGCGCCTGCGGGCGCGGGCGAGCGGGACGAGGTCGTGCCGTTCTCCAATATTCGCCGGCGCACGGCCGAGCACATGGTGCGCTCCCTCGAGACGTCGGCCCACACCCTCGTCGTCATCGAAGTCGACTACGAGAACATCGACAAGGTGCGCCTCGCCGTCAAGGACACGTTCAAGGCGGAAGAGGGGGTGGGCCTCAGTTACCTCAGCTTCATCGCCCGGGTCCTCGTCGACGCCATCCGAGAGTTCCCCCACGTGAACGCCAGCGTCGGAAACGACGAGCTCCTCGTCCACAAGTACGTGAACCTCGGCATCGCCGTCGACATGGACTATCAGGGCCTCATCGTCCCGGTGATCCACGACGCCGACACGAAACGACTTCGGGCCCTCGCCCGCGAGATCGGCGATTTGGCGAGCCGGGCCAAGTCCAAGAAGCTGAGCGCCGACGAGATCGCCGGTGGCACGTTCACCATCACCAACGCCGGCGGCTACGGCACCCTCATCACCGGGCCGATCATCAACCAGCCCCAGGTAGCGATCCTGTCGACCGACGGCGTCAAGCCGCGGCCGGTTGCCATTCCGTTGCCTGGCGGCGGCTACGGCATCGCCGTCCACCCCGTCGGCAACCTCGCCATCTCCTTCGACCACCGGGCGTACGACGGGGCCTATGCCTCCGCCTTCCTGGCCCGTCTCAAGGAGATCATCGAGACCCGGGACTGGGCCGCGGAACTGGCGTGATGCGGGCGCGTTGGCTCGGGCGCGTGCGGTACGGCGACGCGCACGCGTTGCAGCGGGCGCTGCACGAGCGTTCGACCGACGACCACCTGCTGCTGCTCGAACACCCGCACGTCTATACGTCGGGCGTGCGGGCGAAGGCCGAACACGTGCTCGTCGACCCGGCTTCGGTCGGTGCCGAGTTGGTCAAGACCGACCGGGGAGGCGACGTCACCTACCACGGCCCCGGCCAGCTGGTGGGCTATCCGATCGTGGCGGTGCCGATGGGCCCGAACGCGTCACCGTGCTACGTCCACGCCGTCGAGCAACTGGTGATCGATGTGCTCGCCGATGTCGGACTTCCCGGCGCCGCCCGACTCGACGGGTACCCCGGCGTGTGGATCGAGGATCGCAAGATCTGTGCCATCGGCGTACGCGTGTCGCGAGGCCGCTCGATGCACGGCTTCGGTCTCAACGTCGACCCCGACCTGTCGATGTTCGATCACATCATCCCGTGTGGCATTCCCGACAAATCGGTGACCTCAATGGCGGCGGAGGGGGTGCACGTCTCGATGCGCGAGGTCGTCGATGCCGTCGTGGCGCGGGCGGCGATGCGTTGGGGCGGCGGCGGTCCGGTCGATCGCGCCGATGTGGCCTGGCACGTTCGGCCCGAGGACCTTTCGGCCTTCTCACGTGGCGCCGGGCCCGGGGCGGCGACGTCCGGAGAGCGCCCCGTACGGCTGCTCGGACGACTGGCGTCGGCCGGCGTCGACACGACGACGGCACTGCCGATTGCCGAGCGCAAGCCGGAATGGCTGCGGGTCAAGGCCGACATGGGCCCGGAGTACCGCGCTCTGAAGCAGACGATGCGGACGAACGAGCTCGTCACCGTCTGCGAAGAGGCGGGCTGCCCCAACATTTTCGAGTGCTGGAACGACGGTACGGCCACCTTCATGATCAACGGCGAGCGGTGCACCCGCGCCTGCGGGTTCTGCCTCGTCGACACGCGGTTGCCGGGGCCTCTGGACGCCGGCGAGCCCGCTCGGGTCGCGGCGGCCGTCGTCTCGATGGGATTGCGGCACGCCGTCGTCACCGCCGTGGCCCGTGATGATCTCGCCGATGGCGGCGCCGGCGCGTTCGCCGCAACTATTGCGGCCGTTCGAAC
>JBKJKM010000037.1:0-4002 GCA_046597375.1 Acidimicrobiales bacterium
CGGCGTTCCCACGGCAACGTCCCGACGGGGGACTCAGAACACGGGAGAACCACTCATGAAGAAGCTGCTCGTCGTCACCGGATTCGTCGCTGCCCTGCTCTTCGGCTCGGTCGCAGCCGCCAATGCCGGCGTCGAGGTTTGCTACGACATCAACATCAACGGCACCGCCGAGGCTGGCTGCCAGACGGTCGATCTCCCGGCCGCCCCCGCACTTCCCTAGTTCTCCTCGGCCACGAGGGCGCGGCGCTCGTCGGCGAGGGTGGGCAGTTGCAAGCGTGCGGCACACAGATGTGACGTTTGTCGCACTAGTCCAGTCGGGCCATTGTCGGAAATGGTTCTGGGCGGTTCGGTCTCCACCGCGCACCATGGCGCCATGCGGGGGACAGCGGCGTGGATGAGCGGCAGCGCGATGGCGCTCGCCTTGGCCGCAGCGACCTGGGTGGCGGCGCCCGTTGCGTCCCTCCCCCTGCCGCCGGTCTCCGTCACCGTGCCGACCCTGGCCGTGACCCTCCCGCCGACGCCCCCCCTCCTCCCGGAACCGGGGGTCACGGTGCCGACGCTCCCGCCGGTGACGGTGCCCGGCGTCGAGAGCACGATCCCGCCGGTCGTGACCGTGCCAACGTTGCCGCCGGTGACGTTGCCCGACGGCACGGTCGTGACGGTGCCGACACTGCCGACCATCGCGCTCCCGGTCCCGACTCTTCCCAAGCTCCCCGGGTTGCCCGGGGTTCCGGCCACGGTGCCCGGCGGCGTCCGGGCCGACGGCCTCGTGGAATGCGTCCACTTTCTCACGCAAGAGGCGGCCCAGGCGGCGCTTCTGCTCGACACAAGACTGGCCCAGCTCCTCGATCCCGACCAGAACGGCCGAGCCTGCGAGCTGCTCCCGAGCGGACCCGCCACCGTGCCGGCCAGCGATGGCCAACCCGGCGGGGCATCTGCGTCACCCGGCAACGCCACCGCAGCGGCGGGGCAGGGGACGAACGCCGCCGGAACACCCGACGGTGCGAGCAGCGGAAGCGGCCCGGCTCCCGCTCCGGGCGGTGCCGAAGCCGCAGATGCCGGGCCGGCGGCGAACCCACGGGCTTCCGGCCTGGCCGATGTCGGTGCCGTGCGGGTCGCCGGAGACCCGTTGTCGGCGACCGGTCCGCTCTCGGGGTCAACGCCGGAGGATGACGACGTGGCGCTGACCGTGCTGGCCTTCGTCCTCCTGCTCGGCGCCAGCGCCGGCCTGGCCCGAGAGCTCGCCGGCCGTCACCAGGGACAGACGATCGCCGGTTAGCTGGGTCCCTCGCCGTCGACGCGGGGGACGCCGCCGGGTCCGTCGTCGGTCGATGACCACACCCGCAGGCCGTCGGTGTCGAAGGTGGTGGCCATCGGGACGTACGTCGGGTCGAGGGCCCGGACGACCTCGGCCAACCGGCGCCGGGAGCCGGCCGCGGCCCCGGCCAGGATCGTGAGCGACCCGCCGGAACCGCCGGCGCCGTTGACCTTCCAACCAGTGGCACCCGCCTCGCGCACCGCCGCGATGATGCGGTGGGCATCCTCACCGACCAGGTCAGGGTGCAACGCCGCCTGGGCTTCGGTGTTGGCCACCAGGGCGCGCCCGTAATGCCTCAGATCGCCACGCTCCAGGGACGCAGCGCCGGCTTCGGCGGCGGCACGAAGAGGATCGAGTCGCGCCGCCACTTCGGCGGGTCCGGCCGCTTCGAGGGCGCCGATCACGTGGGCGTGGACGGCCGACGAGTCGTGGGCCTTCCCGAGGAAGACGACCAAGAGCCGACTCTCGAGTTCCCAAGCAGTGGCCGACGCCACGTCGACGGGCTCCGTTTTGGCGTCGGGGTACGTGCGCATCCTGATGCGGTTGATGCCCCCGTGCACGGCGGCCAATTGGTCCTGGACACCGGTCTGGCGACCGAGTCCGACCGATTCGACACGGTGAGCGGTTGCCGCCACCTGGTCCCTCGTCAGGGCGGCGCCGCCGAGCGCCGACAGCGCCGCCACCAGCGCAACCGTCACCGCCGCCGACGTGCCGGTGGAAGCCCCAGGCGGCATGTCGGATTGGACGGTGACCGTGAGGTCGATGCCATCAGGAACGCCGACCTCGGCGATGGCCGCCTCGAGCAGTGGGTGGCGGGACGACGTGACGTTCTCGGCCTCGAAGAACACCCGGCCCGACGGGCCGGCAGCCTCGTCGACCCGGAGTCGCACCTCGACACCCGGACGGATGGCGATGCTGCAAACGAGTCCGTGGCCGGCGAACCACGTGTCCGTCCAGCCGCCCAGGTCGGCGATGCGCACAGGCGCGACCGCCGTCCAGTACCTGGTCATGGGCCATCCTGGCCCACGGATCGGTTCAGCTGGCGGAAGCGGCGCGGATAGCCGGGAACCGGGCGGCCGCTCGTTGTTCGACCTCGGGACCGGCGACGGCAACGACCACCGTTCGGCCGTTCTCCGAACCGAACCACACCGTCTCTCCTATGGCGACCTGGCCGGCGAGATCCACTGGAAGGTCGACGTCGCGGTCGGCCCGGCGGGTGTCACCGGGTGCCGACTGCGTGACGTTGCGGGAGACGGTGACGAATGTGCCGTCCTCACCGACGGCTTCGATCAGGCCGCCCCACCACCTCCAGACGATCTCGGTACCGGCGATGGCGACGAGGTCGCCTGGTCGGATCTTGATGGTGTCGCGCACGGCTGCGCTGTAGGCCGCGGATGGCGGCGCCCCGGCGGACAACGGCGACAGGTCGCAACCGTCGGGCCCGCAGGCCTGGGCTAGGGCGAGATGGAGGGGCTGATCAGAGGTGGTGGAACGGGGGTCGGACAAGGGTCGGCTCCTGGGCTCGTCCTCGGCCAGCTTTGTGGCGAGGGTTCGGTAGGCGGCGGCGAGCGACGACGACACCGTGCTGCGGGTCACACCGAGGGCGGCGCCGACCTCCGTCTCCGTCAGCCCGGCCACGTGGCGAAGCACCACGGCGGCCCGCTGGCGTGTGGGGAGGTGGTCGACCTCGAGCCACGCCTCGCCTCCGGGCGGGGGAGCGGTGGATGCCGGCCAAGCCGCCGCCATCACGTCGCCCTCCCGGCCAGCTCGCCGTAGTTGGCGTCGGGCTTCGTTGATCGCCACCCGATACACCCATCCCGAAGGTGACCGCATCGTCCGGACCTGCTCCCAGGCGGCGAACGCCCGGGCGAAGGCCTCGTCGATGGCGTCGGCGGCCAGCACCTCGGGCCGAACTGAGCGGAGCACGGCCTCGGTGAGGCCCGGGTGGTGGGTCTGATACCAGTCGGCGAAGCCGGCGACCGGGTGCGCCGGTGTTGCGGCCGTCGGGATTTCGGGTGTCGTCGCGTGCATCACCCTCTCGAGTCCTGGGGGACCCGATCCTGCCGACTCCGACGCGAGATTTCTTCCGCGGACTAGGCGGCGGTGCGACCGAGTCGTCGCCGGAGGCGCCGGCGCTCGCTCTCGGAATGCCCACCCCAAATGCCGTCGAGTTGGCGGGAGCGAAGGGCGAAGTCGAGGCAGGCGTCCCTCACCGGACAGTCGGCGCAGACGGCCAGCGCCGGGCCGCTGTCGGACTCTGAGTCCGGAAAGAAGAGATCGACGTCGAGGTCCCGGCAGGCGGCGTCCGCCTTCCAGTCCAGGTTCCGGGTGGGCATCGAGGTCCTTTCGGGTCCGGGAGTGTTCCAACCCGGTGCCTAGGTGCCTCATTCCCCACCCGAGCGGCGGGGAACCGGTCTCCCGACAGGGGCCATCGCTGGCATGGCCCGTTGTGACCAGAAATCGCTACAGCACGCTCCGTGAGTGGCCGAGGAAAGTCGGGACGGAACGAACGCTCAGCGTGACTGGGTGCTCGATCCGCCGTGGGAAGCCTTGGTCCGGGCCGTCCTCACCGACCCCCGCCGACATCACCGGCAGGGACACGGAGACAAAGCGGTCGCCTAGATGGCCCGGGGAGTGAGTGGCGAGACCGACCCGAGCAGCACGAGGTACTCGGACGTTCCGGG
>JBKJKM010000092.1:0-20176 GCA_046597375.1 Acidimicrobiales bacterium
CCAGCCCGACGGCACCCTGCTCTCGGCCGACCTGGCGATCACCACCTCGGCGATCCAGCGTTCGGCCGACGGGGGCAAGACCTGGACCCGGGTCGCCGACGCCGGTGGGGAGCAGGACCGGCAGTGGCTCGCGCACCTGCGCAGCGAGCGGCAGTACCTGGTGTTCCACGGGATCGCCGAGGAGCTCATCAAGATGGTGGGCAGCACGGACAAGGGCACCACCTGGACGGGGGACCTGCTGGTCAACAGCCCCGACCAGTTCGCGGGGATCCCCAACGCGGCTGCCAAGCCCGGTGACACCGCCAGCCTCGCCGACCAGGGGTACAACACGTTCCAGGGGCCGATCCTGGTGGACCAGACCACCGGCGACACCTATGTCGTCTACTCGGTCTCCAGCGCCCAGGACAACGCCAGCAGCGTCGGCGGCTTCGGGCCGACCCGCGGCATCGTGGTCGCCCACTCCAAGGACCCGCTGAGCGCCGGCAACGGCACCAACTGGACCAACCGGTACGCCGTCGTCAGCCAGGGGGTGCCCGCCGTCGGCACGATCAACTCGGCGATCTTCCCGTGGGGCACGGTCGGTCCGGACGGCACCGTCTACGTCATGTACAACTCCAACGTCGGCGGCACCTTCCACACCTACTACGTCTACTCGACGGGTCCGGCGACCAACAGGACGGCGTCCTGGAGCGCCCCGGTGCGCGTGGACGGCCTCCCGGCCTCCTCCGGCGCGACGGTCTACGTCACCGGCCAGGCCGGGGCGCCGGGCGTGCTGGACATGGCCTGGTACCAGTCGGACAACGCCACCAGCCCCGATGACACCGCCGCCGTGTGGAACGTCGACTTCGCCCAGGTCCGTGCCGCCAACACGACCGCGCCGGCGATCACCCGGGCCCGGGTCAGCGACCACGTGATCCACAACGGGACGATCTGCCAGAAGGGCATCCTCTGCGTGAGCGCGATCGGCGACGACCGCAGCCTCGGCGACTTCTTCGAGCTGGCGATCAACCCGGCGACCGGCATGGCGGGGCTGGCCTGGAGCGACAACGGCAACGCCCAGAAGACCAAGCGGGTCTACTACGCCGAGCAGACCGCCGGCCTCTCCGCGCTGGCGGTGGAGGCTCCGACCCCGGTCGTTCCCGAGGCCCCGCTGGCGCTGCTGCTCCCGCTCAGCGCTCTGGCCCTCGCCGGAGCCGTCTCGTGGCGTCGCCACCGCCTGGAAGCCTGAGCCCGCAGCAGGCCCGGCACGGCGGTACCGGGTCGATGCCGCTCCGCTGGGTAGCCTGACCAAGGTCGCCCCGCCACCGTCACCCGGGAGTTCTTCGTGCCCCAGTTCGTGTACGCCTTCGCCGAGGGCAACAAGGACATGAAGGACCTCCTCGGCGGCAAGGGAGCCAACCTCGCCGAGATGACGTCGGTGCTCGGCCTGCCCGTGCCCCCGGGATTCACGATCTCGACCGATGCCTGCCGGGACTACATGCACTCCGGGTGGCCCGACGGGCTCGACAAGGAGATCGCCAAGCAGGTCGCCAAGCTCGAGAAGGACATGGGCAAGAAGCTCGGCGACCACGCCGACCCGCTGCTCGTCAGCGTGCGTTCGGGCGCCAAGTTCTCGATGCCCGGGATGATGGACACCGTCCTGAACCTCGGTATGAACGACGACTCGGTCGAGGGCCTGGCGAAGCAGACCAACGACGAGCGATTTGCGTACGACTCCTACCGCCGCTTCATCGCCATGTACGGGCGCATCGTGCTCGATCTCGAGGGCGAGCCGTTCGACCGCTTGCTCGACAGCGCCAAGGAATGGGACAACGTCACCGCCGACTCCGACGTGAGCGCCGACACGCTGCGACGGTTGTGTGAGCGGTACAAGGCGCTCGTCCAGGCCCACACCGGGTCGGCGTTCCCGCAGGATCCGACCGAGCAGCTCAAGGGTGCCATCGAAGCTGTGTTCCGGAGCTGGAACGGACCTCGAGCCATCGCTTACCGCAACCGGGAGAAGATCAGCCACGACCTCGGCACGGCTGTGAACGTGCAGGTGATGGTCTTCGGCAACCGTGATGACAACAGCGGAACGGGCGTCGGCTTCACCCGCAACCCGTCCACGGGCGAGAACGCCGCCTACGGCGACTTCCTCGTCAACGCCCAGGGCGAGGACGTCGTTGCCGGCATCCGCAAGACGGAGGACCTCGACGCCCTCAAGCGGAAGTTCCCGAAGATCCACACCGAGCTCCTGGCCATCTTCGAGCGGCTCGAGACGCACTACCGCGACATGTGCGACACCGAGTTCACCATCGACCAGGGCACGCTCTACATGCTCCAGACGCGAGTGGGGAAGCGCACCGGCGCGGCGGCCCTTCGCATGGCGGTGGAGATGACCAAGAAGCAGGGCAAGGGTCGGAGTAGCTGGAGCATCACCAAGGACGAGGCGCTGTTGCGGGTCACCGCCGACCACCTCGACTCCGTGTTGCATCCGCAGTTCGCCGGCGGCGACCTCAAAGTGATCGCCAAGGGCCTCGGCGCATCGCCGGGCGCCGGCGTCGGGCGTGCCTACTTCACTGCCGATGCGGCCGCCGATGCTGCCGATCGTGGCGAGAAGGTCATCCTCGTGCGGAGCGAGACGTCACCCGAGGACGTGCACGGGATGATCGTGGCCGAGGGCATCCTCACCGCCCGCGGTGGTCTCGTCAGCCACGCCGCCGTTGTCGCTCGCGGCTGGGGCAAGCCGGCTGTCGTCGGTGCCGAGTCCGTGAAGATCTCGGGCACGTCCTTCACGGTCTCCGGCGTCACGGTGAACCAGGGTGACGTTCTCTCGCTCGATGGTGGAACGGGCGAGGTCGTGCTCGGCGAGGTTGCGCTCAGCCAGGCCGAGCCGCCGGCCGAGTTCCAGACGATCCTGCAATGGGCCGACGCCGTGCGAAGGGGCAAGCTGGCCGTGCGGGCCAATGCCGACACCGGACCGGATGCGGCCAATGCCCGACAGTTCGGCGCCGAGGGCATCGGCCTGTGCCGCACCGAGCACATGTTCCTCGGCGAGGATCGGCTGCCGGTCGTGCGCCGCATGATCCTGGCCAACACCCCCGAGGAGGAAGCAGCTGCCCTCGAGGAGCTGCGCCAGGTGCAGAAGACCGACTTCGAGGCGATCCTCGAAGCGATGGACGGGCTGCCGGTGACGGTCCGCCTGCTCGACCCGCCGCTGCACGAGTTCCTGCCCCGCACCGATGAGCTCATGGTCAAGGAGGCGACGACCGGCCTCAACGCCGAGGAGCGCGATCTGTTCGAAGCGGCCAAGTCGTGGGAGGAGGCCAACCCCATGCTCGGCACCCGCGGCGTTCGCCTCGGCGTGATCAAGCCCGGCCTCTACGCCATGCAGGTGCGTGCCCTCATGGAGGCGGCCGCCGAGCGGGTGGCGAAGAAGGGCAAGCCGATCGTCGAGGTGATGATCCCGCTGACGGTGAGCGGGCCTGAGATGGAGGCGGCCAAAGGCTGGGTCACCGAGGCCATCGCCCAAGCCACCAAGGGCGTGAAGAAGCCGATCGACGTCACCATCGGCACCATGATCGAGACCCCGCGCGGTGCCATCCGAGCCGACGAGATCGCCGAGTTCGCCGAGTTCTTCAGCTTTGGGACGAACGATCTCACCCAGATGACGTTCGGGTTCTCTCGTGACGATGTCGAGGGCCGGATGATGACCGCGTACCTCGAACAGGGTCTCTTGAAGCGCAACCCCTTCGACACCTTGGATCAGGAAGGCGTCGGGTCCCTCGTCATCGAGGCCGTGGCCAAGGGCCGCAAGGCCCGCCCGGGCATCAAGCTCGGCGTCTGCGGCGAGCACGGCGGCGACCCGGAGTCGATCGACTTCTTCTACCGGGCCGGGCTCGACTACGTGTCGTGCTCGCCGTTCCGGGTGCCCATCGCCCGCCTTGCCGCTGCGCAGGCCATCCTCGGCGCCGCCGGCGACGGCAACAAGTAGCCCGTGTTCGACGTGGCGGCGGCGGCCGTCGAAGGGGCCTTGGCCGCCGGCGCCCGCTACGCCGACGCGCGCGTGATGGTGATGCGCACCGAGGGCATGTCGGTGCGCAACGCCGTGGTCGAAGGCCTACGACAGAGCGAGTCGGTCGGCGTCGGCGTTCGAGCGCTCATCGGGTCGTCGTGGGGCTTCTTCGCCACTCCTGCCCTGAGCACGGCGGCGGCCCGCGCCGCCGGGCAGGAGGCGGCCGTCATCGCCAGGGCCTCGACCCTCGTCAGCGGTCCGCCCCTCGAGCTGGCAGCCAGCCCTGACCCGCCCGCATCGACGCACTGGGACTCGTCGTGGATCGAGCACCCGATCGATGACGTGAGCCTGAGCGAAAAGGGCGATCTGCTGGTCGGGGTCACCCAGACGATCAATGACGCCGGGGTCCATCTTGCCGAGGCCAACTACGCCATCTGGGACACCGAGAAGTGGTTCGTTTCCAGTGAGGGCCATCGGATCAGTCAGCACCTCGTGGAGTGCGGTGCCGCCATGAGCGCGACGGCGATCGGCGACGGCGAGACGCAGCGTCGCAGCTACCCCGGTATTCGCGGCCAGTACGGCACCAGTGGCTGGGAGCTGGTCCGCAGCATCGATCTTCCTGGCAACGCCGCCCGGATTGCTGAGGAGGCCCTGCAGTTGTTGCAGGCACCGACGTGCCCATCGCTCGACGCCACCGATCTGATTCTCGGCAGCGAGCAGCTGGCCCTACAGATCCACGAGTCGGTCGGCCACGCCATCGAGCTCGACCGCATCCTCGGGTGGGAGGCGGCGTATGCCGGCACGAGCTGGCTCGAGCTGTCCAAGCTCGGCGCCCTGACCTTTGGCTCCGAGCTCATGAACATCACGGCCGACGCCACCCTTCCCGGTGCCCTCGGCTCGTTCGGCTTCGACGACGAAGGGACGCCGGCCCAGTCGGTACCGATCGTCACCGAGGGCCGATGGGTCGGCGTGCTCTCCGGGCGGGACAGCGCGGCGCTGGCCGGGTTGCCATCCAGTGGTGGCATGGTGCGGGCCGACGGCTTCAACCGACTCCCGATGGTGCGGATGACCAACGTCGGGATCCTGCCGGGGACGTCCTCCCTCGAGGACATGATCGCCGCCACCGACGACGGCATCTTCATGGACACCAACCGGTCGTGGTCAATCGACGACAAGCGACTCAACTTCCAGTTCGGTTGCGAGATCGGCTGGGAGATCAAGAACGGAGCTCGCGGCCGCATGCTCCGCAACCCCACCTATACCGGCATCTCGCCGACCTTTTGGGGCGGCATGGACATGGTCGGCAACGAGGACGAGTGGGTGTTCTGGGGCACGCCCAACTGCGGCAAGGGCCAGCCTGGTCAGATCGGCCACACCGGGCACCCGTCGGTGCCCGCCCGATTCCGCGGCGTGCGCGTGGGGGTGCGGGGGTGATCGAACGGTGCGAGCAGGTGCTGGACCTGGTGGGGGATCGAGCGGACGCCATCGTCTCGGCCACCAGCGGCGAGGTCGCACTCACCCGATTCGCCAATTCTTCGATTCACCAGAACGTGGCCGAGGACGCAACGTCGGTCTTCCTCAAGGTCGTCGTCGACGGGAGCTACGCATCGGCTTCGACGACCCAGACCGACGGAGACGCGCTGGCCCGATTGGTCGACCGCACCATCGATGCCGCTCGCCTGCGCCCGCCCGACCCGGATTGGCCCGGCTTGGCGCCGGCCGCCCCGGCGCCCGGAATCGAGCACTGGGACGACGAGACGGCCGATGCCAGCCCCGGCGCGCGGGCCGCCATCGTCAAGGAGTTCGTCGATGCCGGGGGTGGGCTCGAGGGTGCGGGGTACTGCTCGACGTCCGGGTTGCGCGTCGCCTTCGCCAACTCGGCTGGCCAACGGCTCACCGGCCGCCACACGTCGGCAACGATCAACGGCATCCACCGGACGGGTTCGTCGGATGCCTCTGCAACGACATCGAGCATCCGCCTGGCCGACCTCGACGGAGCGGCAGCCGGCGCCGATGCCGCCAATCGGGCCAGGGCGACGGCGGCGGGAATTGACGTCGAGCCCGGCGCGTACGAGGTCGTCTTGGCGCCGTCATGCCTGGCCAACATGTTGCAGTTCCTCGCCTACGCCGGCTTCAACGCCAAGGCCCAGCTCGACGGCACATCGTTCGTGCACGTTGGCGAGGCCCAATTCGACGCCGCCGTCTCGATCTGGGACGACGCCACCGATCCCCGCACACTGGGCCTCCCATTCGACAACGAAGGGACGCCGAAGCGCCGCCACGAGCTCGTCACCGCCGGCGTGACGACCGGCGTCGTGCACGATCGACGCACGGCCCGGCTCGCCGGCGTGGAGAGCACCGGGCACGGCCTCGGCCAGGAGGCCGCCGGCGCCTATCCGGCCAACCTCTTCTTCGGTGAAGGTACCGATGACCGGAGCGCCGCCGAGCTCGTCGCAAGTGTCGAGCGTGGCCTCGTCGTGCACGACTTCTGGTACACCCGCATCCTCGATCCGCTCACGCAGGTGGTGACGGGCCTGACCCGCAACGGCGTCTTCCTCGTCGAAGATGGCGTCGTCGTCGGGCCGGTGCGCAACCTGCGTTTCACCCAGTCGTTCGTCGCCGCTCTGGGACCGGGCAAGGTGAAGGGCATCGCCAACGACGGCCAGCTCGTGAACGGGATGCACGTCCCGACCCTGCATCTCGCCACCTGGAACTTCACCGGTGGGGCCAAGGGTTGAAGCCCGGCGGAGCGACTTGATTCTCGATTGGTACGCCAGGAAGCTCTAGTTCCGAAGCTGGCGGGCTGTGGCCACGAGGGTCGAGAGCTGCATTCCCGGAGAGCCGACGAAAACTGACGAGGAGGAGCCTGCACGGACGGCGTCGGCCAACCGGTCGGCGACTTCCCGCACGTCAGGGTTTGTCAACGAGAGGACGACGAGATCGGCCTTCAGGGTGCGAGCCAGCTCAACGAGATCGTCCGTTGGCACCTGGGTACCGAGGTGGTGCACCTGCCACCGGTCGGCCCGCAGTACGACGGCCGCCATCGCCGCCGGCAGCGAGTGCTCCTCGCCGGTGGGCGTTCCCACGAGGCAAACGCCGCGTGGCCGGCCACGCGGGTGGACGGCGATGCGGGCCAGGAGTCGCTCGCAGATGGCGGAAGCCCGATGTTCCTCGGCCACGGACACTTCACCTCGCGCCCAAGCTTCACCGACTCGTTTCAGCACCGGGCCGATGAGCTCCTCGCAGAGGACGATCGCTTCGATGGACCCCTCTCGCAGCCGGTCCACGGCCTGTCGGGCGCCGAGTTCGTCCCCGACGGAGAGCAAGTCGTACAGCCGCTCGACCTGATGGTCCCAGCTGCGGACCGTGGCTTGACGGGGCGGGGGAGCCGGGGCGGAGCGTGCGGTCCGGAAGCTCTCGAGGTCTTGATCGGTGATGTCGTAGGAGGCCCCTCGCTTCACCGCCCTGAGCGAACCGTCACGCACCCACCGGTAGGCGGTCTGGTAGTGGACACCGAGACGGTCGGCGGCAGTCTGCAGGTCCATCACAAGATTTAGCCACAGTTGGCGCGATTACGACAACCGCGACCCGGGAGCAACGCCCGTGGCCGCTGGTACGGTCGATTCGGGATGGGGATCGTCGACGAGGACATCGAGCGGGTGCGCGACGCCGCCGACTTCGTACAGATCGTCGGCGAGGTGGCCCAGCTTCGCAAATCCGGCCGGCGCTGGCAGGGGCTGTGTCCCTTCCACGCCGAGAAGAGTCCGTCGTTCTCGGTCAACGCCGAGGAGAAGCTCTACTACTGCTTCGGCTGCCAGGCCAGCGGCAATCTGTTCCGCTTCGTCCAGGAGACGCAGCACCTCGACTTCGCCAGTGCCGTGGAGTGGGTGGCCGGCCGATACGGCATCACCTTGCGCTACGACAATGAGAAGGCCGGACAGGATCGGGCCCGCCGCACCGTCCTTACCGACGCCATGGAACGAGCAGTGGAGTGGTACCACCAGCGCCTCCTCAACTCGCCCGACGGAGGCACGGCACGGGGTTATCTCCGCTTCCGGGGATACGACCGCGCCACGGTCGAGCGGTTTCGCATCGGGTGGGCGCCGGACGAGTGGGATGCCCTCAGTCGGTCACTGCACCTGCCAACTGACGTCTTGGAAGACACGGGCCTCGGTTTCGTGAACCGCGTCGGCAAGGCCCAGGACAGCTTCCGGGCCCGCGTGATGTTCCCCATCTTCGACGCCGCCGGCAAGGCCGTGGCCTTCGGCGGGCGCGTCCTGCCGGGCGGGGACGGTCCGAAGTACAAGAACTCGGCCGAGACGAAGCTCTACTCCAAGAGCCGCACGCTCTACGCCCTCAACTGGGCGAAGGAAGAGGTCAGTCGCGTCGACGAAGTGATCATCTGCGAGGGCTACACGGACGTCATCGCCTTCTTCGGCGCCGGCATGCCCCGGGCCGTCGCGACCTGCGGCACGGCGCTGGCCGACGAGCACTTCCGCATGCTGAAGAACTTCTCGACTCGCATCGTGTTGGCCTATGACGCCGACGCCGCCGGCCAGAACGCCGCGTCACGCTTCTACGAATGGGAGCAGAAGTACGAGGTGGAGGTGGCCGTCCTGGCACTCCCGGCGGGGGCCGATCCCGGCGATCTCGGCCGAGACGATCCGGAAGCGCTGCAGCGGGCGGTGAAGGAGGCCAAGCCGTTCCTCGAGTTCCGTCTCGATCGAGTGCTGTCGCGCGCCGATGTGAGCTCGCCCGAACGGCGCGCCAAAACCGCGGAAGAAGCACTCGCCGTCATCGCCGAGCACCCGAGCGACTTCGTCCGCGACCAATACGTGATGAAGGTGGCTGGACCTACCCAGGTCAAGGAGCAACAGCTGCGCGAGCACCTGGCGCGCCACCTGCGCGGCGAGACCGGAGTCGGAGTCGGGGCAGCGGCGCGGCGGATGGCCGCGCAGGAGCAACAGCAGCCATCGATCACCGCTCGACGTCAGCTCGTCGGGCCGGAGGTCGAAGCGCTGCGACTCGCCGTGCACCGCCCCGACGAGGTCGCCGACCGGCTGGACGGGGTGTTGTTCGCGGACGAGGTGCACGTGGCCGCCTTCGAGGCCCTGTGCGCGGCCAACACCCTCGAGGAGGCCATCGATCGCGCTCGGCCCGAAGCGTCTGCGTTGCTGCAGCGACTGGCCGTCGAGGAAACCGATGCCGATCCGGCCGACGTCGTCCGACTCCTGGTGGCCAACGCCACCCAACGCCGGCTCTCGATCCTGCAAGCCGAAGCGCGCGCGGCGGATGATCCCACCGAGTATTCGGCCACGATCGCCTGGTGCAAGGTCACGACGGAGCAGCTCTGGGATGACGCCACAAGCGTCGGCGCCTCGGAGCAGTTGGTAGCCTGGCTCGTGCAGTTCGGAGAAGGAGGGGGATGACGACGACCGACGACGTTGACGCAGCGACGTCGGTCCCTCGTGGCCCGGAGATTCCCGAAGGCGTTCCGGTCGACGACTTCGAGGCGCTCTTGGCCGCCGGTCGTGCCCACGGCACGATCACCGCCGACGACTTGATCGTCATTGTCAAGGACGTCGAGCTCACGCACGAGCTCATCCAAGGCGTCGTGCAACGCGTCAAGGAAGAGGGCATCGAGTACGTCGAGGACGAGCCGTCACATGACGAAGCCGAAGCCGCCGTCGCCGAGGCGGTCGAGGCTGTTGCGGCTGTCGAAGCCGTCGCGGCCGCTCGGCCCGCTCGGGCGTCGAGGGCGGGTGGGTCGCGCCCGATCGTGCGGCCTCGCTCCGCTCCGTCGACTTTCGACGACGATCGTGGTGGAGGGACCGATTTCGTCCGCATGTACATGCGCGAGATCGGCAAGGTGCCGCTGTTGACGGCCGAACAAGAAGTCTCTCTGGCCGAGCGGATTCAGTGCGGGCTGCAGGCCACGGAGCGGATGCGGGAGTTTGCCGCTGACGACGAGGGCGTCATCGATGAGGCCGTGCTCGGTGGCCATGCCGAGGCTCCGGCGCTGCGGGCTGCAGTCGCCGACGGCACCGATGCGACCCAATCGCTGATCAAGGCCAACCTCCGCCTCGTCGTGTCCATCGCCAAGCGCTACCGGTCACGTCCGATGCAGTTCCTCGACCTCATCCAGGAGGGCAACCTCGGCTTGATGCGAGCGGTCGAGAAGTTCGACCACACCAAAGGGTTCAAGTTCTCGACCTACGCCACCTGGTGGATCCGCCAGGCCATCACCCGAGCCATCGCCGACCAAGCCCGAACCATCCGCATACCGGTCCACATGATGGAGACCATCAACAAGGTGGGTCGCGTCCAGCGTCAGATGGTGCAGGAGCTCGGTCGCGATCCGGGTCTCGACGAGCTCGCCGTCCGCTTGGAGATGACCGAAGAACGCGTGCGCGAGTGCCTTCGCATCTCCGAGGACGTGGTGTCCCTCGAGCAGCCCGTCGGTGACGAGAACGACTTCTCGCTGTCGGACGTGATCGAGGACAAAGAGGCGATCGTCCCCGCCGACGCCGCCACTCGGACCATGCTCAACGAAGCCGTCAAGGAGGTGCTGTCCCAACTCTCCGAACGGGAGCAGGAGGTCATCCGCCTGCGCTTCGGGCTCGACGACGGGCAGATGCGCACCCTCGAAGAAGTCGGCAAGGAGTTCGGCGTGACTCGCGAGCGCATTCGCCAGATCGAGGCCAAGACTCTGGCCAAACTTCGCCACCCGATTCGTTCGCAACGCCTCCGCGACTACCTCGACGCGGAGTAGTCGGCTGCGCTGGCGGCGCTCGAGGTGGAGCTACGGGCGGAAGGGCGGGTCGGTCTTTGGGACGTCGATGTGCGGCGCGCCGTTGGTGCCAGTCTTCGCGTCGACGAGATCCTTGGCGCGCTCGACACCCAGATCGACAACGGCCCGCGCCTTGTCGGTCGCGGTGTCGTACGCGTCGGAACGCTTCACCTTGCGGATGGTTCGATTGATCTGCTCGTGGCGCTCGCGCCCGGCAGCCGTGCCGAGGTAGTAGCCGCCGGCGAACCCGAGGATGAGGCCTGCGCGGAATCTCATGGCTGGATCCTTACCCCTCGCCGCCTCCGGAGCCACCTCGGGCTCGTCTGGCCCGCTGCGCTGTTTCCTCACCGACCGACCGCCGTCGCCAGCGTGGCCGGTCGTCCAGCTTGGTGGGGGAGAGCGAAGGACCCCGCCCGCCTCCAGAGATTGGCATCTTTGTCGCACCCATTTCGTACGGTGGGGCATGGGCTATCGAGGCAAGCTGGTCGAACGGGAGCGGTCCAGGGAATTGCGCGCGCAGGGTCGGACGATGCCGGACATCGCCGCCGAGCTGGGCGTGTCCAGGGGCTCGGTGTCGCTGTGGACGCGCGACGTCGATGTGGTGATGGGTCAACGCCGCCTCCGCGACGGGCCCCGGCCCAACCGCCTCCGAGACGCCCGCCTGGCCGAGATCGCTGCCATGGACGCACGTGGCACCGAGCAACTCGGCCAGCTCTCCGAGCAGGCCTTCCTGGCCGCTGGCGCAGCGCTCTATGCCGGCGAGGGAGCGAAACGTGACGGCCGCATTGTCTTTGCAAACAGCGATCCGGCGATGGTGCTGTACTTCTGCACGTGGCTCCGTCACTTCTTCGAGATCGATGAAACCCGCCTGCGGGCGGCGATCTACCTCCACACAGGACTTGACCTCGATGCGGCCGTGTTGCATTGGTCTGGGTTGACGGGCATCCCGCGCGGCCAGTTCACGAAGTCGTATCGCGCGATTCCCGACGCGTCTATCCGTCACAACAAGCACGTGCACGGCTGCGTCCGTGTCGTCTACAACTGCGCTCGCACCCATCGTGAGGTGATGGGCGTGATTCGAGCGCTGCTATCTTCTGGGTCGTCATTCCGGGGTAGCTCAATCGGCAGAGCGTTTGACTGTTAATCAAAATGTTGGGGGTTCAAGTCCCTCCCCCGGAGCAACCGGCCCGTAGCTCAGTGGTTCGAGCAGGGGACTCATAATGGTCCCTGCGGGTGGCAATACAAGCCTCTGGCCAGCAGAAACGCAGAGCCAAGGCCGAAAGTTCAACATCCCTCCAAACGGATGGGTAAACCTCGGCGCGTGGCTGCGGAACTTCGGAAGGCTTCGGGAATGCGTGAACGTGCTCCAGACGTGGGGAGTTGATCGTCGAAGCAGGGCGTGACCCAGTCTCAGGCAAGCGCCGGCAGGCCAGTAGGAGGTTCCACGGCAGCCTCCGCGAGGCCAAGAAGGCGAGGGCAACGCTTTTGGCCGATGTCTCGAAGGGCGGGCACTCCGGAACGGCAAGCACCGTGCACGAGCTCGAGACCGATCGTGCGCTGGCGGCCGCCGTAGCATCGCTCCTTGTTCCGGGGCGGTAGCTCAACGGTTAGAGCACCCGACTCATAATCGGAGGGTCGTGGGTTCAACTCCCACCCGCCCCACTCCCTCAGTCGTTGGACGATGCGAGATTGCCGAGATTATCCATGGACCGAGTGCCTGTCCGTGGCCATGAGGACGTCCCGCCCCGCTGGTGGCCAGCTGAGGTACCCGCTGATGGCCACGAGAAGTCCCCCTCCTCACTGAAGCATCCCAGTGAAGTGTCCCTCGGCCGGTGACGCTCGTCCGTGCCGCGTGGCTGGATGCCCTCCTCTCGTGCCGGGGGCTCGCCGAACGGGCGGACGTGACGGCATCGACGGTCTCACGGATCGAACAAGGAACGGTGGACCCGACCCTGACGATGCTGCGTCGGCTCCTCGCGGCTGGCTCGAAGCGACTCGTGGTCGACAGCGTCGGCATTGCTGCCAATCCGTCGGTGGCCCGGCTCGCCTTCGATGCCTTGTCTCCAGCCTCCTCGACCTCGATCGACTGGACAGCTTTGCGCGGCTTCGTGGATTGGACGCGCCGTCATCGGGATCGATTGGCCGAGGCGGTCGAGGATCCACCGGCGCGCACCGGGACCGCCCTTGACGCGCTCCAGGCGTCGCTGGCGGACGAGCTGTGCGATCGGAACGGGGTGGAGCGCCCGCGGGGGACGAGTGGCGTCCCCGGCCTGTCCCAGCCGTGGGCGCCAGGAGGAACGCCCCGAATGCGTGAGCGCGTGCAGAAGTCGACGCCGGCCACCTTTCGGGCTCGGAACCTCACGGTCGCGGCCGGGGACATCTTCAGAGATCTCTCGCGGACGTGAGCGCGGGCTGGCTCCTCAGTCGGAGGGAACTCGAGGCGCTCTTCGACGAGCTGGCCACCGAGCTGGACGCGGACGGCCTGTTCGCAGAGATTCTGATGGTCGGTCGTCCGTACGCCGCCCGCATCGACGATCTTTTGATGAAGCTGTACGCCGGCCGCGCTACCGACCACGATGACCTCGTGAAGCTCCGGCCCGGCAGCGCACTTTCAATCGCCGGCGGGGGCCATCGGGGCGTTTGAACGTTCCTACCCGCACGCACCCGACGATCCGCACCTGATCGAGTTCGTGGCGGAGATCAGTCGGGCTGCGCGCCGAGCCTGGACCGAGTTCTCCGGCCCTTGGCGCAATCCAACATTCCGTCGAACGGTCGGGCCGACACCCCGCGTGATCGGCCGACACCCGCCGTCTTGACGCTCGAACAGCACAGCTGGGCTCACCACTGTCCGCACCGCGCTGTACGCCTGCGGGCCGACTCATAATCCTTGGGTCGCTGGTTCGATCCCAGCCGGGCCCACGCCGTTTACGCTCGTCGGGTGCTCCCGACGATTGCGTCCGCCCGCCCCCGACGCCGGCGCCGTCTCGTCGCCGTCCTCGCTCTTGTCGGCCTGTCCGCTTGCGGTGGCGACGGTAATGACGGCATCGCCGTACCACCGCCATCGCTCTCAACCTCCGGCTCGACGTCGGTTGCCGGTCCCTCGACCACCGCCGAGCGGATCTCGGTCGTGTTGGCGGCCGGTCGCCTGACGGTCGGCGGCAATGCGCTCCTTTTCGGCGCACCACTGAGCCAGGGCAAGTCGTACCTGGGCAAGGCCTTTGCCGAGACCGGAAAGGAGGCGGACCAAACCTGTGGCGCCGGAGACCTCCACTCTGCCTCGTGGGACGGGATCACGACCTACTACGACGCCACTGGCTTCGTCGGCTGGTTCGTCGACGAGGGCTCCCTCCAAACCGACAAGGGCATCGGCCTCGGTGCGACCCAACAGCAAGTCGAGACGGCGTATCCAGGTGTCGAGGTCAGCGAATCATCACTCGGCACCGAGTTCTTCGTGTCCGGTGACCCGGGCCTCTCTGGGCTGCTCGAGTCGGGGAAGGTCGGGGCGCTCTTCAGCGGGGCGAACTGCTTCGCTCGTTAGTCGGCGTCGCCGGGGAGCAGCCCGGACAGTGCGACGAACAGTTGCTCGAGCGGCGCCGCCTTGTTCATCACGGCGTGGGCGCCGGCGTCGTAAATGCGGTCGAGCGACAGATCGTCCGTGAAGGCGGAGTACACGACGACCTTGGAGGCCGGCGAGTACCGCAGGATCGCCGGCAGGGCTTCGATACCGCCGAGTACCGGCATCATGGCGTCCAACACGATCAGATCCGGTTGGTGGAGGGTGGCCAGGGCGATTGCTTCAGCGCCGTCGCCGGCCTCCTCGACGACCTCGAAGGTGGTCTCGATCTCGAAGCGAGTCCGCAAGAGGTTGCGGAAGTCAGCAGAGTCGTCGACGAGGAGCACACGGACACGCATGGGCACAGTTTCCTCCATGACGGCCCTCAGTCGTCGAGCCAGGCCGGGGCCTGGGCGAGAAGGTACTGGCTGACGGCCAGGCAGCGGTCGAAGACGTCACACAACAGTTCTTCGCCGGCCAGCACCCTGGCGAGCGAGACGTGCTGGCGGGCCAGCACCGTGATTCGGCGCTCGGGAGCATCCGTCGCCGAGGGGAATCCGTCGCTTCCGGACACCTCGAGCGGGAGCTCGAGCCCTCCGATCCCGGACAGGTCGAGGGCGAGCTGCAGCAGGTCGGGTCCGTTGGGGAGAGGCGGGAGGGCCCAGGTGAAGGTGAGCGGAAAGTGGAAGTCGTCGGGTGGATCGGCCTCGTCGTCGAGGCCGACCACCACGTCCTCGAAAGCCAGGAGCACGCGGGGATCAACCTCCAGAGCGAGGTGGAGGTCGAGCGGACCGCCGCAACCCTCCTCGGGGTGCAGGTCGACCTCCCAGGCCTGACGGAGCGAGTACGTCTCGACGAAGTGGCGTTCGTCGTGCACGTGGAACCCGTGGTCGGTGGCGTGGTCCTTGAGCTCGGCGATGTATCCGGCGGTGTCGATGACGGCCATGTCGGGTGGGAACCTTAGGTCCAGCGGTAGCGGGTCCATCCGGGCACCGGGTGGGCTCCGAGGGCGTCGTAGAACTCGATCGACGGCGTGTTCCAGTCGAGGACGGCCCACTCGACTCGACCGTCCGTCTGTTTCCGCAGCGCCGTGAGGAGTGCCAACCCGTGACCTTGCCCCCGGTGCTCGGAACGCACGAAGAGATCCTCGAGCCAGATGCCGGGTTTCCCCAGCCAGGTACTGAACGTGCCGTGGTAGAGGGCGAACCCGGCGACCGCCGAGGTGTCGTCGTCGATGGCGAGCAGCACGGAGGCCGCCGGCGGGTCGCGGAACAGGTGCGACGCCAGCTCGTCGCGATCAAGCTCGACTTGGTCGGCCGCCTGCTCGTAGGTGGCCAGCGCTTCGATCAGAGCGATGATCTCATCGAGGTCGTCGATCGTGGCCGGGCGGAGGGACATGAAAGGCGAAGGTAGCGTCGCTTTCGTGGGTGGGAGAGACGTGGTGCTCGACGGGAACGATGTGTTGGCGGTGCTCGACGAGGTTGCGGTGGCCATCCGGGGCGTGCTCGACGGGCTCGACGACTGGGGACTGGCCGGCACGGCGAAGGCCAGCCAGTACTTCAGTGACCTCGCCGCCGACGATGTGGCCCTGGCGATTCTGGATCGGGCCGGCTTCGGCGTCCTGAGCGAGGAGTCAGGCCTCACCAACGACGACCGCGACCTCCTCGTCGTGCTCGATCCGGTCGACGGCTCGACCAATGCATCACGAGGCATCCCGTGGTTCGCCGCCAGCCTCTGTGCGGTGGACGCCGAGGGTCCCCTGGCCGCCCTCGTCACGAATCTGGCCACCGGCACCCGCTTCACCGCCGTCCGGGGAGCCGGTGCCGCCATGGACGGCCGGCCCATCCGTCCGAACGACCGCACCGAGCTCGGTCGGGCCGTCGTGGGCTTGTCCGGTTATCCGCCTCGTCACCTCGGGTGGAAGCAGTTCCGGGCCCTCGGCGCCTCGGCCCTCGACCTGTCGTGCGTGGCCGCAGGGCTGCTCGACGCCTTCGTGGATTGCACGGCCGTCGCCGCCCACGGGCCATGGGACTATCTCGGTGGATCGTTGATCTGCGCCGAGGCGGGCGCGCCGGTGGTCGATGCATGGGGCCGCGAGCTCGTCGTGCGGGAGCACGAGGCTCGCCGAACGCCCGTCGCTGCCTGCACCCCGGAGCTGCTCGCCGAGGTCCTCGCAGCCCGGAACGCCGCCGTCCCGAAAAAGAGTTGACGGACTCCCCATGACCGTGGTCGAATCCCAGGGCCCGGGAAGTTCCCCGGTGCGCGTCACGGAAGGAAACGATCGAGTGCTGATCTGCTGGACCACCAAGCCGCAGGGCGAGGACCGGTTCGGCACGCGCGCGTTCGCATCCCCGGCCATGCCCGCTGCACGTACCACCGCCATCACGAACCATGTGGGTTCGTACGGCACCGGTGCGTCCAACGGCACCAAGGGGCGGCCCGAGGGTCGAGGAGGCGGCGCTGACTAGCTCAGCGCCAACGCTCTTCGAAGGCCCAAAGGCCGCCGGCTCCAGCCGGCGGCCTTTTTGTTTTCTCCGATTCGTGTACCAGGGACAACTCCCGGCTCAACAGAAAGAAGGGGGAGGCGAGTGTCACTCGCCGAGTGGAAGGACCAAGTAGCGGACGAGGGGTTGGCGATCGATTGGTCGCTGGCCCGCTGCCGGGACGGCGCAGCGACGATGGTGTCGCTGTTCTTCTCCGAGCAGATCGACGACATTGCCCGGGCGAAGCAGATCTGCATGCTCTGCCCGATCCAGGAGCCCTGCCTCGAGGGCGCCATCGCACGGCGAGAGCCGTGGGGTGTGTGGGGCGGCCAGCTCTTTCTCAACGGGAAGATCCTCGCCCACAAGCGCAAGCGGGGACGCCCGCCCAAGAACCCCCAGGTCGCGCAGTCCGCATGACCCGGGGCATCCGGTCCGGGGACGGGAGTGACGTTCAGCGAGCTCCCGTCCCTAGGTCCGGCCATCCCGGAAGGCGCAGTCCGGCCAACTTTCGTTAGCGTCCGCACTCGCGGGCGCTTAGCTCAGTTGGTTAGAGCACCTCTTTTACAAGGAGGGGGTCGGGGGTTCGAGTCCCTCAGCGCCCACGGTAATTTCCCACGACCACCGCGTCACGATCAAAGACCTCCAAAGAAGCTGGACCATCAGTCTCCGGGGCGGCGACATGAGCGCACCGGCGCAACCGTTGAGATAAGGGCGGGTAGCGGTCGCGACCGGCTACCCGCCCTTGCCGCTCAGGTGGTGGTTCCGGAGTGGGCGCTGGAGATGACGATCTCGGCGCCGGCCGGGAGGCCGAAGGGGTTGCCGGCGCCGATCACGTAGATGTGGACGGCGTTGACCCGCAGGCCGTTCTGGTCCAGCTGCTCGTTGAGGACGACGATCGACCTCGCGTTGTCCAGCACCAGCACCGTGTTCTTGGCCGGGGAGCAGGTGGCGGTGAGCCCGAGGGTCGAGCACACGTTGGTACCGGCGATGACCAGGTTCTCGATGGTCGTCGAGCCGCTGGATGCCCCGGACGTGGTTGTGGACGTGGCCTTCACCGTGGTGGCGGCGATCGCCCCACTGGCCAGGTTGAGCCCGTTGACCAGGGCGCTGGAGTTGGCCTTGAGGGGCGACAGGGTCCCGTCGGTGTGGGTGGTGCCCGACGTCGCCGTCCCCAGGGGCGACAGGTCACTGGTGTTGAGGGTGCCGTCCACGCCGGTGGAGCCAGGGAAGTTGCCGGTGACCGGCAGGGTCACCAGCACGGCCTTGCTGACGGCCGGCCCGATCGTCGGCACGATGTTCGGCGTGTCGAGGATGTAGGCGTCACCCCGCACCTGGGGCGCCGTGGCGCCGCAAGCGAGTCCGGAGGGGAAGGTGGCGCGGCTCTCGGCGTGGGCGACGATCACGTCGGTGGCCTCGTTGACCAACGGGGTGATCGGGTTGTCATCCAGGACCACCCGGATGGCGTTCACCGTCATACCACTCTTGAAGAGGCCGGACTCGGGCTGCGGCGTGCCGGCCGCTGCCCCGGTGGCGGTGGTGTCGAGCACCAGCACCCTTCCGCTGACCCCGGTGGTCGGGTTGCTCACCAGCACCGATATCGGCCCGGTGACCGTGGCGTAGGTCCTGGTGGTGGTGCCGTCGTTGATGACCAGGTTCTTCACCGTCGACCCAGCCCGGGTGGAGCTGGCCGACGTGGCGTCGGCGTAGCTCTTCGAGCTGGCCACCACAGCATCGGCCGTGACCGAGATGCCGGAAACCTTGACCGCCACGTTTGCGGTCGTGGCCAGGGCATCATCGTGAGCGTTACTCGGGGTGACCCTCGAGGCCGCGGGGGTGTTGGTCACCTTGACCAGGTCCGCGTGCACCAGAGGAGTGGCGGAGGCAGGTGGAACGTCAACCGTCGCCACCTGGTCGGGATTCAGGACGTCGGTGTCCGGCTTGGGGTCTTGCTTCACCGTGCCGCCCAGGATCGACGCACTGACCCCGAAGGCCCGACCACCGGCAGTGGCGCCGGCGTTGGTCACCGCGGTGCCGCCGTCGGTGAAGCTGGCTGTCGGTGCGGACACCGAGCTCAGGGTGACCGTGTTGAACAGCGTGGTGCCGTTAGCCGGCGCCGGCACGGAGACGCCGAACGTCTTGGTGCCACTTGCACCGGGGGCGAGGTCACCGAGTTGCCAGGTGACCGTCGTCGTGCCGCCCGAGGTGGCAACCGTGCCGCCGCCATTGGCCACGACGGTGGTGCCCGAGGGGACCGTGTCCACCAGCACCGCCGCCTTGGCCGTTGCGTTGCCGGTGTTGGAGTAGCTGATGGTGTAGGTGAGCGTGCCGCCCGGCACCACCGTGGTGGGGCAGGCGACCTTGGACACGGCCAGCTTGGCGCACTTGACCGTGATAGTGGCCGAGCTGGAGGGAACGGCACCGGTGTTGTTCGCCGCCGCGGTGGCGGTGTTTACGATCGGGCCGCAGGTCACGCCGGGCGTGGTGGGGCTCGACAGATGGATGGTGAGGGTGGTGCCGCCGGTGACGTCGCCCAGCTCGCAGTGCAAATTCTGGGAGCCGTCGGCGCCGGTGATGGCGCAGCTGCCCTGACCGGTGTAGGTCGGGTCGATGCTCCAGTGGAGCCCGGCGGTACCGGGCAGGTTGTCGTCGACGGTGACGCCGCGAGCCGTGCCCGTCCCGGTGTTGCTCACGGTGATGGTGAAGCCAATCGGGGCGCCAGAGTCAAGGGTGGCGTTGTCGGCCGACTTCAGGATGGCCAGGTTCGGCTTGAGCACCTGCACCGATGCCGTGCCCTCCACCGCCGGGTTGTTGTCGGCCTTGGCCGTCGCCGTGTTCGTGAAGGTGCCTGACGTAGCTGAGGTGGTGGCGCTCAGGACGTGGACGCTCACCGAGGCGCCGGCGGCCAGGTTTCCGAAGGCGCAGTTGAGGGTCTCGCTCGGCGGGGTGCCGGCGATGGAGCATGCACCGGGGCCGGTGTAGGACGGGCTGATCGACCAGTCGATGCCCGTGCCGCTGGGCAGGGGGTCGGACAGGGTGACGTTCTTGGCCACGCCCGGGCCGGCGTTGCTCACCGTGACGGTGAAGCCGATCGGGTCGCCGGAGCTGACCGGGGTCTTGTCGGCCGTCTTGGTGATGGCCAGGCTGGGCTTCTCGACGAGGACCGAATCCTTGCCGATGGCGTCAGGGGCGTTGGCGGAGGTGGCCGTCGCCGTGTTGTCGAAGGTGCCGGTGGTGGCCGAGGTGGTGGCGCTGGAGATGTGGACGGTGAATGACGCACCGGAAGCCAGGTCGCCGAAGGCACAGTTCAGGGTCTCGGTCGGGGGCGTGCCGGTGATGGTGCACTTGGCCGCCCCGGT
>JBKJKM010000107.1:0-13009 GCA_046597375.1 Acidimicrobiales bacterium
GTCGAGGATGTCAGGGCGGTTGGTGGAGGCGAGGAGGATGACGCCGGTCTTGGTGTCGAACCCGTCCATCTCGACCAGCAGCTGGTTGAGGGTCTGCTCTCGCTCGTCGTGGCCGCCGCCGAGGCCGGCGCCGCGGTGGCGGCCGACGGCGTCGATCTCGTCCATGAAGATGATGGCGGGAGCGCTGGCCTTGGCCTGCTCGAAGAGGTCGCGCACTCGGCTGGCGCCGACGCCCACGAACATCTCGACGAAGTCGGAGCCGGAGATCGAGAAGAAGGGCACGCCGGCCTCGCCGGCGACCGCCCGGGCCAACAGCGTCTTGCCGGTGCCGGGGGGACCGTAGAGGAGCACGCCCTTGGGGATCTTGGCCCCCATGGCCTGGAACTTGGCCGGCGTCTCGAGGAACTCCTTGATCTCGTAGAGCTCCTGCACGGCCTCGTCGGCGCCCGCCACATCGGCGAACGTCACCTTGGGTGCGTCCTTGTTGACCTGCTTGGCCTTGGCCTTGCCGAACTGCATGACCTTGTTGCCGCCACCCTGCATTTGGTTGAGGATGAAGAGGAACAGGCCGACGATGAGCACGATCGGCAGCAGCTGGAAGAGCACGGAGAGCCAGACGTTGTCCTTCTTCTGGCTGGTCTTTACATCGTCGATCGACGACAGCGCCTGGTCGGTGATCTTCTCGCCGTAGAAGGCCGGGAACTCGACGGTGTAGGCCGTGCCGTTCTTCAACTCGCCCTTGACGGTGCCACCGTCGTTCCCGTCGGAGACGATCTCCGCGTTGCGGACGTTCTCTGAGGCCAGCTGGCGCTGGAACTCGGCGAGCGAGAGCTCCTTGCGCTCGTCGGCACCCCCCAATACGCCGTTGAGGGCCACCAGGGCCACGAGGCCGATGACGACGAACAACAGGACGCGGCTGCCGGGGAGCTTCTTCACGGTGGGCCCAGGCTACTTAGGCCGTCGGTCCTACGTAGACGCGGACATCCGGAAGGTTGCGATAGCGCTCCGCCACATCGAGCCCATATCCGATGACGAAGGCCGGGGGGATGATGAAGCCGACGTACTTCAGGTCGAGGTCGGCCTTCTGTTGATCCTCCCGCACGAGGAGGGCGCAGATCTCGAGGCTGGCCGGGTGACGGGCCAACAGGTTGCGACGCAGGTAACTCAACGTGAGACCCGAGTCGATGATGTCCTCGACGACGAGCACGTGGCGATCGGACAGGTCGAGGTCGAGGTCCTTCACGATGCGCACCACGCCGCTCGTCTTGGTCGCGCTCCCGTAGGACGAGATGGCCATGAAGTCGAACTCGACGGGCAACTCGATGGCTCGAGCCAGATCGCTCATGAAGACGAAGGCACCCTTGAGCACGCCGACGAGCAGCGGCGGACGGCCCTCGTAGTCGTCGGTGATCTGGCGTCCGAGCTCGGCGATCCGGCGATGGAGATCGGCCTCGCCGACGACGACCTCGCCGAGGTTGGGGTCTGCTCCGTCGCCCATGGCCATGCGGTGGGAAACTTAGGTGGTCGTGCGGCGGAGCCGCATTCCGCGGCGCTCGACGCGGTCGCCCCCGGGTAGCTCGCACGCCTTCACCTCGCAACGGGCGACGGCCAGCACCCGTTCGACGGTGGCGGCGTCCGGCGGGTGACGAGCGTCGTCGAGCCAACGACGGATGGCACGCCGCGCCAGCGACACGGGGGCGGAGGCGAGGGCTCGGGCGTCGGTCGGGTCGATCCCGGCCGCCAAGTCGTCGAGGAGGTCGGCGTCGTCACGGAGCAGGCGACTCTGGCGGGCCAGCAGGGTGGACACGTCGCGCTCGGCGATGTCGTCGAGGAGGGGCACGACCTCGTGGCGTACGCGGTTGCGGCGGAACGACGGGTCGTCGTTGGTCGGATCACGAACCGGCTCGAGCCCGAGCTGCGCGCACAGCGCGTGCGTCTCGGCACGGCGGAGGCCGAGGATGGGTTTCGTCGGTCCGGGGCGGATGCCGGCCAGGCCGTCGAGACCGGCGCCCCGCACCAGGTTCAGCAGTACCGTCTCGGCGAGATCGTCGGCCGTGTGACCGGTCAAGACACCGGCAGGGAGGGCGGTCCGTCGGGCGTCACGCCACCGCTCCTCGAGGTTGCCGCCCAACGGCACGTCGATCCGGCGCCGCTCGAACGCCGCACCAAACCGCACGGCCGCAGCCTCGGCGACCCCCGCCTCACGATCGGCGGCGTCCGGTCGTGCGCCATGGTCGACGTGGATCGCCGTCACCTCGCAACCGGCCTCGACCGCCAAGACCAACAGCGCTAGCGAGTCTGCACCTCCGCTCACCCCGCACGCCACCGCCGTCCCCGCCACCGGAAACGCGCACCTCTCCAACAACGCAACCGCCGCGGTCATCGCCGAGCGAGGGAGAAAATTACCCGTCGGCGGGAAGGCCGCCGGCGCGGACCAGGGTGACGAGCTCAGGGACGGAGCGGATGTCGAGCTTGCGGGCGATACGGCGGAGGCTGGCGTAGACGTTGGAGCGGCTGACGGCGAGTCGCTCGGCCGCTTCGCTGACGGTCGGCGTCGAGCTCACCATGCGGAGAAGCTGGCGCTGCTTGTCGGAGAGCGTGGCCACCTTGTCGATCGAGATTCCCGGCGGCAGGGCCCGGGAGGTCTCGGGCTCGTGCGTGCGCTCGAGTCGCGTGAGGTGAATGCGGGTGGCCCGCACCCCACCGACGGGCTCGCGGTGTCCGCTCTCGAGGCGGGCCAGCTGCTCGAGGGCATCGGTCTGCACCTTCCGGCGCTTTTGCGGCTCGGGATCCCCGGTGAGGGCGGCCCGCACCTCGTCGCGCAGCTCGCTGGGCGAGAACGGCTTGGTGAGGTAGCGGATGGCGCCCTCGATCGATCCCCGGATGCGGTCGAGATCGTCGGCGCGAGCGGTGAGCATGATGATCGGGATGTCGGCGATGGCCGGATCGATCGATGCCTTCATCTCGGCCAGCACCTCCCAGCCGTCCTTACCGGGCATCATCACGTCGAGCACGACGACGTCGGGGTGCTCGCCGACGGCGAACTCGATGGCCTCGTTCCCATCCGCCGCCAGGATCACTGAGTGGCCATCGAGCTCGAGGTTGAGGCGGACGAGTTCGCGGATGTCCCCCTCGTCATCCACGACCAGGACGGTGCTCATCTCGGGCTCAGACTAACGACCCACCGCTGCGGCCGGTCGGACCCGCCTGATCCACGCGTCGGGATCACGGATCTCGGTCAAGTCGGGCAGCTGGTCGGGGCTCTGCCAGACCGAAGCCAGGAGCTCGGGCCCGCCGTTGGCCTCGACCCGCTCGATGAAGGCCTCACCCTGAGCGTACTGCTTCATTTTGGCCTCGAGGCCGATGAGCTTCTGGAGGAACTTGGCGGGGCCACCCTGCTCCGATCGGCGTTGGTGCAGCGTGCGGTGGAACCGCTCGCTCGACGGGATGAGCCCCTCGCCGGCGCGGTTCATGGTGACATCGCCGTGGCCCTCGAGCAGGCTCATCAGGCCCTGAACCTGCTGGAGGACGGCGTGCTGCTCCGGTCCGGCCAGGAGGGCGACGAGACCCCCGTCGTCGAGGGGGTTCTGTCCCTTCCGCATCTGATCGACCGCCCGCTTGAGGGCTTCGACGAAGCGCTTCGGATCGGGATCGATGGCGCCGAGGCTGCGCTCGACGAGGTTGAGGAAGTGCGGCCGCATCCACGGCACGCCGGTGAACTGCGCCCGGTGCGTCACCTCGTGGAGCGCCAGCCAGAGCCGGAACTCGCGGGGCGGGAAGGCGAAACGCTTTTCGATGGCCAGGATGTTCGGGCCGACGTAGTACACGAGGTCCTGCTCTTCGGGCTTCTCGTCCTCGATGAGTAGGAGGTCGTACTGTCCGAGGACGCGAGTCGACATCCATCCGAGCATCGTGCCGAGCTGGGCGCCCGCCACGTTGCGGCCGACCGGCGCCATCGGGCCGGCGGACATCTTCGGGCCGAGCTTGTCGAGCACGGGCCGGAGCAAACGCTGGAAGCTGGCGACGTTGGCCCGGATCCAGCCGGCGCGATCGGTGACCCGCGCACGCGCCGGTCCGGCCAGGCTGCGGAGTCCGGTGACGCCGGCGACGAGTTCCTCCGCCTGCGCCGTGAACTCGACGAAGTCGGGCTCGAGGGAGTCGTAGAGGTAGGAGTCGGCCAGCGGTTCGCGTCCCGCAACCCGCACCGCCACCCGCTCCGCCAGATCCCACGCCACCGCATCCATCATGTTGATTGGCTCGCTGCGCCGATGCCGCCGGCCGCGTTCACCTCACCCGAGTCCATCGGGCGACCGTACCCCTACTGCTTGGGGTATTTGGTGGCCATGACCTTGAAGACGTAGAGGAGGGCCATGGCGATGATGCCCAGCATGATCGGGGCCAGAAGGGCGATCGACAGCCAGTAGTGCCACACCTTGGCGATGAGCAATGTGACAGCGACAACCGAGGCGCTCATGGGAGAGGAATCTAGGTGGCGGCTTGCGCCACCGACCAACTACGCGATCTTCTTGCCGCGCGTGCGGGGAACGGCCATGGGCTCGTGGAGGTAGCAGTACTTGCCGTTGTTGTAGATGGAGAGGCGGGTCTCGCAGGCGGACTCCCGGCACTCACGATCCTTGCCAAAGGCCTTGGAAGGCCGGTCCGCCCCGTTGATGGACGTTCCGGCGACGTGGTCGCTCATATTCACACTAACTCCCGCTAAAGATCGACTATTCCCGAGGGACCAGGTTCAGTCCGACGGAGGGCATCGAGGATCCGTTGCCGAAGGGCGTCCGGGACGGGGTCTTGACACTTGGCGGCGATCGTCATCTTCAGCGAGGCGTGGAACTCAACGACCTCGTGGCAGTCGACGCAGCCCGTGAAGTGACGTTCGATCTGCACCCGACGCCTGTCGGTGAGCTCGCCGTCGAGGAACGTGTAGAGCTCCTGGACCACGGCGTTGCAATCGACGTCGTTCGCTTCGGTGTCAGCCATCTCGGTTCCCTACGAGTCCGCGTTGTGTTCCGAAGTCGAACAACGCCTTCTGCAGCGCCTTTCTTCCGCGGTGCAGCCTCGACATGACCGTACCGATGGGGATGTCGAGGATCTCGGCGATCTCCTTGTAGGAGAAGCCCTCCACGTCAGCGAGGAGTACGGCCATGCGGAACGAATCCGGAAGGGCCTCGATGGCCGCCTTCACGTCGGTGTCGGTGAAGAGGTCCATGACCTCGTCCTCGGCGCTGCGACTAGCCGCCGCCGCTTCCAGGCCGCCGAGGCGTCGGTAGAGGTAGAGGTCCTCGACCTCGTCGAGCTCGGTCTGCTCCGGCCGTCGCTTCTTCGACCGGTACGAGTTGATGAAGGTGTTGGTGAGAATTCGGTACAGCCAGGCCTTGAGGTTGGTGCCCTGCTGGTAGGAGTGCCACGCGCGGTAGGCCTTGAGATAGGTCTCCTGTACGAGGTCTTCGGCGTCGGCCGGGCTGCGGGTCATACGGAGGGCGGCCGAGTACAGCGCCGGCATGTGCTCCGTCGCCTGGGCGGTGAACTGCTCCTGACGGGCGGTGTCGACCACGGGCGCCTCGTCCGACATGCGAGCGACCCTACCCCGGGGGTCGCCGGATCAGCCGATGCACATGACCAGGCCGCAGTCCGGGGGCGGGGGACCTGACGACGGGGGCGGACCCGACGATGGGGGCGGGCCCGATGACGGGGGCGGCGGCGGCGGCGGCGGAGGGGGCGGAGGCGGCGGGCCGTCGAGGAACCACTCGCTACCGTCGCCACCAGCGCCGTAGGGATGCTGCGCGCCCTTCTTCTGGCCCCTGGTCATCTGGGGTGCTCGGTCGGCGGCAAAGGCGAAGGCCTCCTGGATCGAGACCTTGGCGTTGCCGTCGTTATCGGCCATGCCTTGGAGCATGGCCTGGTCGATCTCGAGACCGGTGAAGATCGAGTTCCGCCACTCGGGGTACTCGTAGGACTTCTCGCTCTCCTGGGACGATCCCGTGAAGAGACGGGTCGGGCTCGAGATCCCGTCGTCCAGGCCGGCAGCCTCGCAACCGGCGATGTCGATCCAGGCCAAGCCACGCAGACGGCGTGCCTGCTGCCCCAATTCGGCGTCGCTGATGAAGACGTTGTCGTGGGGCCACAGGTACTCGTCGAGCTTCTCGCCGTCGCGATCGCGATCACCGCTGATCTGCTTGACGTGGCCGGAGAAGTGGAAGACCGAGAAGGCGTTGGGGGAGCTGTTGTCGATCAACCACTGCAGGCCGGCGCGAATGTTGCGGGCCGTGGCCGCACCTTCGGTGAGGATCCGGACGCGGTCGTTCCGGAACCCGTTGCGCAGAAGCGCCTCGCGGAAATCCTCCGCATCCTGAGCGCCGGCGGCCGTCGAGGCCGTCCGTCCGGCGTAGTCGCCGACGCCGACGACGAGGGCCCATCGGTCACTTTCGGCGCTCGGCGCACTGGGCCCGCCGCGAGCGGCTGCCGTCGGGAGCGCACCGTTGAGAATGATGACGCCGAGCAGCAGCCCTGCGAGGAGCAAGATCCGGGAACGCATCTGCCCGGTTCTACCCGTATTGGTACGCTTTGCGCCAGGCAGAGGGTGGCGGATGGGACTGGCGGAAGAGCTCGCAGCACGAACGCGAGAGGACCTATTGGGGGCACAGGTGCCGCGGCTGGCGGCCGAGTGGCAGCTGACCGGACCAGACCTGCCCTGGCGGGTCCTCGACGGTTCCCTCGTCTTCGCCGACATCTCCGGCTTCACGGCGCTCTCCGAGCGGCTCGCCCGCCAAGGCCCCATCGGCGCTGAGGAGCTCACCGACGTGCTCGGCCAGTGTTTCGCCGAGCTCCTGGCCGTGGCCTACGCCGGCGGCGGAAGCCTCCTGAAGTTCGGCGGCGACGCGCTGCTCTTGCTGTTCGAAGGGACGGGCCATGCGCAGCGAGGCGTCGACGCCGCACTCGGCATGCGGTCGACGATGCGGCGGGTCGGTCAGCTGACCACGTCGGTCGGACAAGTCCGGCTGCGGATGTCACTCGGCGTGCACTCCGGCGACATACACGCCTTCCTCGTCGGGGACTCGCACCACGAGCTGCTGCTCGTCGGACCCGGTCCGTCGACCGTCGCCACGATGGAAGGAACGGCGGACGCTGGCGAGATCGTGGTGTCCCCGGCGACCGCATCCCGGATCGACGCCCGTCTCCTGGCCGACGCCAAGGGGCCGGGGGTGCTACTGCGGCCCCGTGCCGCCGCACCGATGGCCGACGGATCCGCCTTTCCCCTTCGTCTCGCCGGCGGGGACGTCGCCCGCGCCGTCCCCGTCGCCTTGCGCGAGCACCTGCTGGCCGGAGGCGGCGACTCGGAGCACCGCCACGCCTCCATCGCCTTCGTGCACTTCGACGGCACCGACGCATTGTTGGCCGAGCACGGTCCGGCCTGGATGGCCGAGGCGCTGCACCACCTCATCCGTGACGCGCAGGCGGCGGCCGAGTCCCATGGGGTCACGTTCCTCGGGACCGACCTCGATCATGACGGCGGCAAGATCATCCTGGTGGCCGGCGTGCCCCGCACCTTGGGCGACGACGAGGGCCGACTCCTCCGGGCGGTGCACGACCTTGCGGCGAAGGCTTCCACGCGAGCCATTCCCATCCGCATCGGCGTCAACCGTGGGCCGGTCTTCGCCGGCGAGGTCGGCCCACCGTACCGGCGCACGTTCACGGTCATGGGCGATGCCGTGAACCTGGCCGCCCGGCTGATGGCGAAAGCGGAGCGCTCGCAGGTGCTGGCCTCGGCCGGCGTCCTCGAACGGTCGCGCACCGCATTCGCCACCCAAGCCCTGCCCCCGTTCTTCGTCAAGGGCAAGTCGAAACCGGTACAGGCCTACGCCGTCGGCGAGGCGGCAGGCACCCAGGAGACCCGGCGATCGTCCCGACTTCCGCTCACCGGCCGGGCGCGCGAATCGGCCGCACTCGTCGATGCCTGGACGGCGGCGGTGGCGGGCACCGGCCGCGTCGTCGTCATCGAGGGCGATGTCGGTGTCGGCAAGTCCCGGCTGGTCGAGGAGTTGCACGAGCAACTGATGGGCGCGGACGTGGAACAACGCCTGGTTCACTGCGAGCAGTACGAAGCCAACACGCCGTTCTTCGCCATCCGACTCCTGGTCGGCGCCGTCCTCGGCGGCATCGACGAGATCGAACGGCGGGTCGCCGACGTGGCGCCGACGCTCGCCGACTGGGCGCCCTTGATCGGCGACGTCCTCGGCGTGACCGTGCCCGACAACGAATACACCCGTCACCTCGAGCCGCGTTTTCGCCGTGCCCGCACGAATGCCGTGGTCGCCGAGGTGCTGACGGCTGCCGTACGCGGACCGGCGGTCCTGGTGTTCGAGGACGTGCACTGGATGGACGACGCGTCGGCGGCCGCCGTGGCCGAGCTCGCTCGCGTCGCCGCCCGACGACCTTGGTTGGTCGTCCTCACCCGCCGGGCCGAGGAGGGCGGATTGCAAACGGGCGACCTCGACGGGATCGCGCCCGGCGGGCTCCTCCCGGTCTCACTGACGGCACTCGAACCGGACGCCACGGAAGCGCTGATCCTCGCCGCCACCTCGGAGGCACCCTTGCGCCCCGAGCGTCGTCGAGCCATCGCCGAGCGATCCGGGGGAAACCCCTTGTTCGTCGAGGAGCTGTTGGCCCTGGCCGGTCACTCCGAGGACGAGCTCCCCGAGTCGCTCGAGGCCATCGTCGGCCTGCAACTCGACCGCCTGGGCGCCTCCGACGGGCGACTGCTCCGAGTCGCCGCCGTCTTGGGCTCGAGCTTCGATCCGGCACTGCTTGCCGAGGTGCTCGGCGAGTCCGCCCACCTCGCCGTCGACGGTCCGCTGGCCGACTATCTGGTCGCCGAGACCGACGGCCGGCTTCGTTTCCGTCACCGCCTGCTGCGGGATGTCGCCTACGGCCTCCTCCCCTATCGGCGACGCCAAGAGCTGCACGGCCGAGCGGTCGACGCCATCGAGGAGTCGCTGGCCGACCCGAACGAACGGGCCGAGGTCCTCTCGTTCCACGCCTTTCACGCCCGCCGGTACGACGATTCCCTCCGCTTCGGTCGAGTGGCGGCCGACCGGGCCCGCCAGAAGTTCGCCCTGGTCGAGGCCCGCGAGCTCTACGAGCGCTCGCTGCTGGCCGAACAACGCGCCACCCAGGGCCTGGCGGCGCGCGACCGTGCGGCGATGTGGCGGCGGCTCGGCAACGTCCGCCAGCTGCTCGGCGACTACGCGGCGGCAGACGATGCGTATGGACGCGTCCGCCGCATCCGGACGGCACACCCGATCGAGTTGGCCCGCATGGCCTACCGCCACTCCGAGATCGCCGAGCGGCAAGGCCGGCCGGTCGCCAGCGCACGATGGATCGCTCGCGGCCTGCGGAGCATCGAGGGGATCAACACCTCAGCCGCACGGGTCGAGCGGTCGTCCCTCTTCGTCCGGCAATCCGGGCTGCGGGCCCAGCTCGGCCACTTGAGCGATGCCCTCCGGTGGGCCCAGCGAGCCGTGGCCGAGGCCGAGGCGTCGCGAGGTCGAGAGGCGAGGGCGATGGCCTACGCAATGCTCGACGTCGTCCACGTCGCCCTCGGAAAACCGGAACAGGCGACCAACGGGGCCAAGGCGCTGGCCCTCTTCCGCCAGCTCCAGAAGTACGACAGCCTCGGCGCCCATCTCAATAACCTCGGTGTGCAGGCGTACTACGAGGGTCGCTGGAGCGAGGCTCTCACCCTCTACGACGAGGCCCGGGCGAGCTTCGAGAAGATCGGGAACGTCGTCGACGCCGCCCTCGGCCGCTCCAACATCGCCGAGATCTTCGCCGATCAGGGCCGACTCGACGAGGCCGAGGCACTGCTGCAAGAGGTCATCGCCACCTGGCGTTCGATGTCGTTCCCGCTCGGCACGGCGCGCGCCACGCGCTTCCTCGCTCGGGTGCACCTGCGCCGAGGAGATGCGGAGGCGGCGCTCGGGGCGTTCAACGACGCGCGCCGCACGTTCGTCGAGCACGGGCTCGTGGGCAATGTGCACGAGGTCGACGTGTGGCGGGCCGAGTGCTTGGTCCGCGCCGGGCGCCACGACGAGGCGACGGCCCTCCTCGTCGAGGTGCTGGCCCACGAGGTCGCCGCCGGCTCATTCGAATGGCGCAGCACGATCCATCGGCTCCGCGCCGGCGTGGCGGCCGCCGCCGGAGACCTCGAGGAGGCCTGGGCCGAGACCGACGAGAGCCTGCACCTGGCCCGCACCCGGGGTTCGAGCTACGACGTCGCTCTGGCCCTCGAGACACTCGCCGTGCTGGCGCGACTCGGCGGGCGCCCTCATGACGAGGACGCCCGCCAAGAACGGGACTCGCTGCTGCTCGGGCTCGGGGTGGTGGCGCCGCCGCCGCCGCCCCTTCCGGCGTCAGCCGCCTGACGTCGAGGTGAGGCTCTTGATCGGTGTCATCAGGTCGGGGTCGCTGGTGCCCATCTTCACGACGTGGTGAAACTCGTTGTTGAGCTTGTAGAAGTTGGTCTCGCACGGATCACCTGCAGCCGCGGTCCCGCAGGCCAACACGGGAGCCGTCGGCGACGTGGGCGACTTGCGGAAGAACAGTGGATGGCACGCCTCGTTGCCGAGTCCACGGCACGGCTCGGACGACCCGAAGTTGACGTCGATGGACACGATGCCGGCGAAGCGCGGATCCTGGTCGTAGTCGGCCCGGAGGCCTGACTGGCACGGCTGGCCGCCGCAGTCGGCCGACTGGACAGCCGGCACGTCGTTGAGGAAGGCGACGACGCCGAGGTCGGCATCGAGGACCGTCAGGAGGTGCTTGCGGAAGCCGAGGGTGCCGCCTTCTTGCACGAACCCGGCGCTTCCGACCCCGGTCGAAGCGGTGACCGGGGTCGAGATCGTCGCGTCGTTGTTGCCCGTGACCAGGTCGACGGGCTGGAGGGGACCCGGGTTGACCCGGGCCTGTGAGACGTTGGTGACCGTCGAAGGCGCTGTCAACGGTGTCTTCACCACAACCTCGACGACCTTGGTAGCGCCGGGTTGGACGGTGCCGAGGCAGGTGATCACGGCGCCGCTGAGGGAGCAGGTCGAGTGACCGGTGAAGCTGAGCACTGAGCCGTTCGAGGTCGTGTTGGTGAAGCGGGCATCGACCGCAAGGGTGCCCTCGTTTTTGAACGTCGCCGTGTAGAAGACGAGCGCGCCGGGAGGGGAGACGGAGAGCGGGCTCGAGACCGCCGACGCACTCAGGTCGACGAGACCCGCGGCGCCGGCCGGAGCCGACGAGGTGGCCAGTACGCCCGTCAACGCGGCAAGGACGGCGAGTAAAGCAAGAAACGGTCGGCGCATCGTGTTCCCTCCAGAAGGAGGCCCCCACCGCGAAACCTGCTTCGCGACGCCCGCCTGGGCGAAGGGACCTGTGGTTAGGCACGATGTTACTGACCGGTAGCTAGGAAGACTAGCTATTTCAGACCACTTCTACGCCCGAGTGTCACCGTCACGACGTTGGAGACCCGACAACCCGACGGCGGCGAGCGCCGCCACGAACGGCACCACCGGAGCGTGGAACCGCGGCGCTCCCCACAGGAGGGCGGCGACCCCGAGCAGGCCCACGATCGGGATGGCCAGGATCACCATGGTGGTTCTTCGCGACCGCCCGAGGCTGCGCACCACCCCCGCGACGGCCAGCGCCAAGGCGAGAAAGAAGTAGCCGTCGGCCAGCGGGCGCAGCCATCGGGTCTGGGGTTCCGGCACAAGCGGCGCGCGCCCGTCGCGCTCGATGACGTCGAGTCCGTCGTGGTCGTGGTCGAAGATCAAGCGGAGCCGGCGGACGAGCTGCAGCGCTTCGCGCCCCGGGTGCTCCCGCACGAAAGCGATCGCCATCCTCGTGCTGCGGGCGTTGCGTTCGACCTCGCCCAGTGTCGACAAGGCGCAACCGTCGTGATCGGCGATTCGGAACCCGCCTCGGGCGTCGAGGTTGCGGTCGAGGCAGAGGGTGTCGCCCATGTTCGAGGAGAACGGCAGCGGCGCCCCCATCGCCCGCTGGTTGCGCAGGGTCCAGGGCGTCAGGAGAACGACGATCGGCACGACGGTCACGGCCACGGCGACACCGACGGCCCGGAAACCGCAGCGGTGGAGGAGGAGCAGCACCACCGGGATGGCAAGGAACAGCAGAGAAAAGGGCCGGATCATCGCCGAGGCGGCCAGAAGGACGGCGAACGCCAGGAGCCGCCGCCAGGACGGCGGTCGGACGTCCCACCGATTGGTTGCGAGCAGGGCAAGGGCGGCGAGCACGGCGAAGACGAAGGCCGTCTCCAACTGCATGGTCGCCGTCCCGTAGATCACGTTGGGCCACAGCGACAGGACGGCTGCAGCGACGAGCGCCGTGCGCGTCGACCCCGTCGAGCCGCGGACGACGACATACAACAGGCCGACCGAGGCCGTCCCCAGCACCACGTGGAAGAGGCTCGCCGCCATCGCGAGGGCGTCGGGCAACGGGGTGTGGAGCACGAGCCAGAACAGCCCGCCGAGCAATGCCGGATAGCCGATGGGGTAGTACGCCGTCGCCTGCCCCGACCCGTCGAGGTTGAGGTAGCCGCCGCCCTCGGCGATCTGGCGGCCGTAGAAGTAGTACGAGTAGGCGTCGCCGGACTCGACGAACACCGGCGTCCGGGTGGCGTAGACGGCCCACGCCAGACGCAAGGCAAAGGCGACCAGGAGGACGAGGCCGAGCCGGAACCGTGACCGAGGCATCGCTCCGAGATCTTGGTGCACGGGCGACGAGGTCACGCGACGGACGGCGCACCCCTCTGGCTGAGGGATGCGCCGTCCACTGTCGCGTCGGTTGTGGCCAGTGCAGCGCAAGAGCCTGTCGTAGAAGGGCGGATGACCACGACCGGTGTCGCGATGGGCGTTGAAGCTGTGGGCCGGTGGTGTCCCGTTGATGGTGTGGATCGTGTTGTGGCTCCGCGGAGCCGTTGCGGCGTTGCGTTTCCGGGGGG
>JBKJKM010000160.1:0-19110 GCA_046597375.1 Acidimicrobiales bacterium
TCAACACGTTCATGTGCGCCGACGACGACGACGAGGCCGTGCGCCGCAGCGCCAACGGACCGGGCTTCTTCTCCTACTCGCTCGGCTACTACTACAACCCGGCGACGGGCGGCCAGCACCAGCCCGGCCAGGAGAACGTGTATCGCAGGTTTCTCGACAACCAACAGACGCAGCTGCAGACCCGCGCCGAGATCGCGGCCGGCGAGCCCGAGGACGAGGTGCAGCGGGCGCTCTATCGGGCGGCCCGGGCGGGCACCGCCATCGGCACGCCGGACACGATCCGAAACAACATCCTGAAGTACGAGGAGCAGCACCTCGACACGCTGATCTTCGTGGCCCAGTGCGGCGACCGGAAACACGAGCACATCATGGAATCCATCGAGCTGTTCGGCACGCAGGTGCTGCCCGAGTTCAAGGAGCGCCACGAGCGCGAACACGTGCCGTGGCGCAAGCAGCAGCTCGATGGGGTCGACTTCCCGATCAACTCGTCGATCTAGAAGGGTCGATGGCCAAGCACGACAAGGTCGCAGACGACGCCCTGCGCCAGCACTTCGACGACGCCTTCGCCCAGTTGCGGGGCGGCCGGACGGTCGAGGCCGTCCACACACTGAGCGACGCCTTCCTCGCCATGCTGCGTGACCACCCTGAGCTGCTCGGGGAGACGGCCGCCACCCGCGCCGGAGCACCTCGGATGCCCGTCGTGCTGCGCTGGCCGGCCCTCGGCGCCAACCTGGTGGCCGGCTCGGTGCGCGATGGCGACCCGAAGATCGAGTTCGTGCGCGACCGGTTCGCCATGAGTGAGGCCCTCACCTACTACGAGTACGCCGTCGACCTGGCGTTGGACCACTCGCTGTAGGTCGGCTTGGCTGGCGGGATGCTCGCCGCCTTCTCGATCAGTCCGCTCGGCACCGGGGACTCCGTGTCGTCGTCCGTCGCCGAGGCGGTGCGGCTCGTGCGCGAGTCGGGGCTCCCCAACGAGACCAACGCCATGTTCACCAACGTCGAAGGCCACTGGGACGAGGTGATGGATCTGATCAAGGCGTGCGTCGACAAGGTCGGCGAAGCCGCTCCCCGGGTGAGCGTCGTGATCAAGATCGACCACCGCCCCGGCGTCGTCGACGCGCTGCACGCCAAGGTGGCGGCCATCGAGGAGCACCTGTCTTGAGTGATGACGACCGTCCCGGTCCGCTCGACGGCGTGCGGGTGCTCGACGTGACGTCGGTGGTGATGGGTCCACTGGCGACGCAGACGCTGGGCGATCTCGGCGCCGACGTCATCACCATCGAGGCGGCCAAGGGCGAGACGAACCGGGTGATGGGCACGGGCCCACACCCGCAGCTCTCGGGCATCGCCCTCAACCTGCTGCGCAACAAGCGAAACGTGGCCCTCGACCTCAAGCAACCCGACGGACGGGCCGCGTTGCTGCGCATCGCCGCGACATGCGACGTCTTCGTCACCAACCTCCGGCCGGCACCTCTGGCCCGACTCCGCCTCACGTACGACGACGTCGCCCTGGTGCGCCCCGACGTCGTCTACTGCCAGGCCCAGGGCTTTCCGTCCGACAGCGGACGGGCCGATGATCCCGCCTACGACGATGTGGTCCAGGCCGCCGGCGGCATCCCGGACCTCGTGCACCGCGCCGGCGGCGAGCGGGCGCTGTTGCCCACGATCCTGGCCGACAAGATCAGCGGGTTGACGATGACCTATGCACTGATCGCCGCCCTGTTCGAGCGGGAGCGCAGCGGTCTTGGCCAACACCTCGAGCTCCCCATGGTCGACGCGTTGTCGTCCTTCCTGCTCGTCGAGCACGGCGCCGGCGCCATCGCCCAGCCGGCGTCGGCATCGGCCGGGTACGAACGCATCCTCACGCCGCATCGGCGACCGCAACCCACGGCCGACGGCTGGATCAGCATTTTCCCGTACACCAACGGTCACTTCGCCGCCCTCATGGAGGCGACGGGTCGCAGCGACCTCGGCGACGAGCGACTCACCACCCAACGCGGGCGCGCCGCCAACCCCGAGCTGCTCTACGGACTCCTCGGTTCGATCATCGCTACCAAGACGACGGCCGAGTGGCTCTCGCTGTGCCGCCACGCCGGCATCCCGGCCGCCGAGGTGGCCGACCTCGACGACCTCGTCGCAGCCCTTCCCGACGCCGAGCACCCGATCGCCGGCGCCTACAAAGCCATTCCGCCACCCGTGCGCTTCTCCCGCACCCCGGCCTCGGCGACCCGACGTCCCGCTCCCCTCGTCGGTCAGCACAACCGCGAGGTCCTCCTCGAGGTCGGCCTCACCGTCGCCGAGATCGACGCGCTCGAGTCCCACGGCATCCTTCGCACCTGACCCCGACCCTTGCGTTGTTGTTGCCCTTGCGGTCGCCAAAAGCGGTTGCGGTTGCCCTTGCGGCCGCCGCAAGGGCAACGCAAACGCGATTGAGGGCAACACCAACGCGAGAGGATCAGAGCGTGGCGAGGAGGGCGGTGCGGTCGGGGCCGGCGGGAGCGAGGTCGGGGCGGTTGGCGCGGTCCTGCCAGACGGCGAGGACCCGGGCGAGGACGTCGGGGTCGCGCATGATCCGGTCGGGCGGGTCGAGCAGATTGAAGGTTCGGAGAAAGGCGCGGAACACGACGGGGTCGGTGCGAACGGCAGGGAAGAGGCCGTCCCGCAAGAGGCTCCGGACGCTGTCAGGGTCGAGGCCGCTCACGCCGGCGGCGCCGTCGAGTTGGCCCTCGTCATCGTCGGGGACCTCGATGCCGCGCGCCGATCGGTCCTGGCGGTCTTGGGCAACTGACGCGCGGTACCAGGGCTGCACCTCGCGAGCCATGGCGCCTTCGTAGGCGAGTGCCATCGCCACCGGATCGTCGCCGCACCTCTCAATCGCCTCGGCCAGCAGGTGGGCCGAGACGAAGCCGAGGGAGCAGCCGCGGCCGTAGAGCGGGTTGGTGCACGTGTGGGCGTCGCCGACGGCCACCAACCCCGTGGCGACGGGTACGACGCCTTCGTCGCCGTCATGGAGGAACCGCCGTGACCGGTTCAACAAGCGAGCCATCACCTCGACGCCGGTGAGCGGATCGGCGATGGTGGGGTCGACCCACTGCGCCAGCGCCGGGATGGAAGCGGCCGCCACCGTGAAGCCCGGCTCGCGCAACAGCGATCGCAGGGCGGCATCCTCGGTCGGCACGCCGAACGTGATCGAGTACGTGTCGTTGTCACCCACGAAGACGGCGAACTTGAGATAGCCGAGGTCGCCGGCGGTCATGCCGACCATCGGCGGGAGCTCGGCGCCCCGCCGCAAGCGATAAAAGCGAGACGAGTACACGATGCCCGTGTCCTCCTCTCGCTCCTCGAGGGGCGGTCCACCGAGGTCGGCCAACCAGGCGGGCAACGGTGAGCGACGGCCCGATGCATCGACGACCCAGTCCGCCGGCATCGTCGATCCGTCGGCCAGCCGCACCCCGGCGACGTGCGGGACGGCGCCACCATCCGTCGCCGTCAGGCCCACCACGGCGCCCTGCACCAGGCGCACGCCCTTCGACTCGAGCGCATCGCGGCGCAGCACCCATTCGAAGGTCGTGCGACGGCAGGCCAGCGCCACCAGATCCTCGTCGCCGGGAAAGACGGAAGTGTCGGCCATCTCGTCGGGCAGTCGCTCGGTGAAGCGCAGCTCGGTGGCGCCGGCGGCCAGGAGGTCGGCCAGCAGGTGCGGCTGGCGGTCGCGCAACAGGTTGCGCAGCCGGGCCAGAAATGCGTGGGAATGGCGAACTTGCGGAGCCCCCCGACGCGCCCAGCCGACGAAGGCCTCGTCCGGTGTCGCCGGCAGCGTCACCTCGTCGCGCTCGACGACGGTCACATCGTGGCCTGACCCCGCGAGTGTCAACGCCGAGCCCAGGCCGGCGACACCTCCACCCACGATGACCACGGACCCCATGGGCGGGACACGGTAGTCAGGCCCCACCCGTCGTACATGGTCGGAGGGAGGTGCCGCGCCCATCGCGGCGTCTCCGGGGTCGACACGCCCAGGGCTATGTGGGTTTCAGCGCCTGCAAACCCATCGGCGGCTCGGTAACCGAGCCCTCGGGCGCCAGCGTCACGGCCAGTACCGTCGCGAGATCGTCGACGATCGAGGGCGGCACCTCGATGACTACCTCGCCGATCGGGTCCCAATTGAACAGTTCGTCCATGACGGTGCAGCGGGTGCGGAACGCGAGTGACGTTCCCGACGCCACGTCGGTCACGCTGGTGACCCGCCGGATGGGCAGTCCCCGCACGGTGACCGATTCGTACGGACGCGACAAGAGATGCACGTAGACGACGCCGTCGCCAGCCCGCGTCGACGGACCGTAGTGCTGCCAGGGCTCGAGCCCAGGGTTCGTCCCGAGGACTGACGAGCCACACCTGGCCACCCAGTCGGCAACGTCGTCGAGACGCTCGACCTGTTCGGGCGGCAGCGAGCCGTCGCCCCGGGGGGAGACGTTCAACAACAGGTTGCCGCCCCGGCCGGCAACCTCGCACAGGGTGTGCACGAGTTCGCGGGAGGACTTGTAGCCGGTATCGGCCGGGCAGTATCCCCACGTTGAGTTCATCGTCATGCACGTCTCCCACAACCCGTCCGGCGCGGAGGCGGGAACGAACTGTTCGGGCGTCTCGAAGTCACCGCTGCCGGGCAACCGCTCGTTCACGAGACAGTCGGGCTGCAGCGAACGGATCAATTCCCGGAGCTCCTTCGCCCGCCATTCCTCGATCGACCGCTCCCATCCGCCGTCGAACCACAACAGGTCGATCGGGCCGTAACCGGTGAGGAGTTCGGTGATCTGGGCGAAGACGTAGTCGACGTACCTCCCCCACGCCTTGGCCGATCCCCGACGCGGCGAGAACGAGTACGGCCGGTCGTCGTCGGTCAACGCCGGGTAATCAGGGTGGTGCCAGTCGGAGAGCGAGTAGTACAGCCCGACGCGGAGACCTTCGGAACGGAAGGCATCGACATAGGCGCCGACGAGGTCCTGCGACGAACAGAAGTCGGACGCCGCGCTCGGCCACATGGAGTATCCGTCGTGGTGTCGCGAGGTGAACACGGCGTACTGCATCCCCGCCGCCCTGGCCAGGCGGGCCCACTCCTTCGGCGTCGCTGCGTCAGGGGCGAACGTAGAAGCACTGGCCTGGTAGTCGGCCACCGCCACGGGCGTCGAGTACGGCAACACCCCGACGCCGCCGGCCATGGGCCACGAGAGCTCGAGGCCCTGTTGGCTCACGTGCCCCCAGTGCACGAACATGCCGAATCGGGCCGCGCCGAACCACGAGCTGTCCCCCATGACCGTCACCGTAGGCCAAACCTGAAATTGGCGTCAGGTCGGGAGGAATGGGTGGGCCGGTGGGCGAACTCTCTCCCTACACAAGTCAGGAAGGGGGGACATGCTTCCCTGGCGAGTTCAAGTCCAACGGACCCTCGATGCGCTCCGAGCCGATGCGTCGTTCCGAAATCGCGTCCTCGGTCTCGCCGTCGCCCTCGTGCTCGTGGTCGGCGCCGCCACCACGGGGCTCGAGGTCAACATCCGGTTCGGCCGCGTCGGCGGCGACTCGTCGCCGTCGCCATCCAACCTGGCCGCCGGCGATGCCGGCGACGGTGGGTCCACCGAGAGCGCGGTCGAAGATGCCGTCACCGACACCACCGTCGCCGGCGAACCACTGAGCGGAGCGAGCGCGCCGCCGGCCACCGGTGCCGCGCCGGCGGGAGGTGCGGCTCCCAAGCGGGCGGCCACCGCCACCACGACCAAGCCCGGCACCGCCGGAACCGCGGGGAACACCGGTGACCCCGCCGCCGGCGGTGACCCCGGCGCGGCCGGTGGCGCCGGTGTCCAGGCCGCCGGCGGCGACCCGACGTGTGAGGGAGCCAACCTCACGGCGACCGATCAAGGCGTCTCCAAGGACGCCGTCAAGATCGGGGTGTTGATCCCGAACCTCAATGAGCTCGAGGCCGCCGGCTTCAAGGTCGGCTTGGCCGGCGACTACGACAAGATCCTCCCGGCCTGGGTGAAGGAGATGAACGAACGGCGCGGCGGCGTGTCGTGCCGGAAGCTCACCTTCGTCAAGGAGATCTTCTCGGTCTTCGACGTCGATGACATGTTGGCCAAGTGCAAGGCGATGACGGAGGACCACAAGGTCTTCGCCGTCCTCACCCCGGGGGGATACGACTCCGTCGCCCAACTCTGCATCGCCAAGGAGCACAAGACCCCGTTCATCAACCCCGAGCCGGAACCGGAGGGCTGGTACGAGGACGCCAAGCCGTACCTGTGGAACCTGCTCATGAGCAAGGACCGGATCCACCGAAATCACGTGAAGTGGCTCGTGGAGTCGGGGACGATCAAGCCCGCGACCAGGATCGGCGTGGTGTACCACGGCATCCCGAACGTGGCGCCGCCGGTCGAACAGACGATGCTCCCCCTCATGAACGACCTCGGGGTGAAGCCCGTGTCGATCTCGAAACTGTCGGCCGACGACGAACAGGCCTTGACGCAGATCAGCCAGACGGTGCTGCAATTCCAGCGCGACCAGGTGCAATTCGTGATCATGCCGATGAACCTGATCTTCAAGACCCAGTTCATGCAACAGGCCGAACGCCAGAACTACTTCCCGAAGTACACCGACTCCGACCACTACTTCGGGTGCTTCGACTTCGTCACGGCCACCTACCCCGAGAAGTCTTGGGAGGGCTCGACCTGCGTGAGCTCGCTCGACATCAACGGCATGGCGCCCGATGCCGGTCGCAAGTTCATCAATGACCACCCGTATGCCAAGTACGGCGACGAGGTCTACAAGCGGGCCTTCCCGGAGAACTACGACGAGAACGGCACCAAGGAACAGGCGGACGCCGACACCCAGCGCGCCCTGTTCCTCGGCATGGGCTCGCAGTTCCTCCTCTTCGAACAGGCCGCCGACCGGGTCGGTCCGACGCTCACGCGACCGGCGTGGGGCGAGTCGATGGGCCAGACCGGCGCCTTCCACCAGATCCCCACCATCCACCCGCTCACCTTCGGGCCGAGGAAGTGGGACGGGCCTGACCATCTCGTCGTCGTCGGCTGGCATGGCGCAGCCGGCGACGGCTATCCGGAGCGGAGGTACCGCCAGAAGGTGCCGGCCTTCAAGGCCTACTTCTGATGGTGGCGTCCACCGAGGTCGACCCGACCTTCTCCGCCCTTCTGGCGGACGAGCCCGGAACCGAGAAGACGCCGGAGGGCGACGCGCTCGCCGCCGCCGCCCTCGCGGTGATCCCCGGCCTGGCATCGGGCGATGGTCCGGCCGCTCCCCGCTTCCGTGACGTGCTGAAGCGGTGGGGCACCGCGCCCCTCGCCACCCTGTTCGCCCTGAACCTGGTGGACGAGCTCGACCGCATCGCCCTCGTGACGCTGGCGCCCGACATCCGGCGCGCCTTCGGCCTCTCCAACGCAGCCCTCGGCGCGCTCTCCGGCATCGGCGCCATCGCCCTCATCTTCGCCGCCATCCCCTTCGGAGTGCTGGGCGATCGGGGCTCCCACCGCACCAGAATCGCCGCCGCGGGTGGCATCTTCTGGGGTGTCATCGTCCTGCTCACGGGTGCGGTGCAAAGTGGCATCCAACTCGCGCTGGCTCGCGTGCTCACCGGCGTCGGCCAGGCCTCGGTCGACCCCATCCACGGCAGCCTGCTCGCCGATTACTACCCACCGGAATCGCGCGGGCGGGTCTACGGCATCCACCAGGCAGCCAATCCGGCGGCCGGGATCATCGGCCCCATCCTCGCCGGCGCGATCGCCGCCGTCGCCGGATGGCGCTGGGCCTTCGCCGTGCTCGCCATACCGTCGGTGATCGCCGCCCTCGCCGCCCTTCGCCTTCGAGAGCCGCGACGCGGCCAGCACGAGCGAGGCGACACCGATACCGAGATCGGCCCGGTCGGGGCCAAGGAGCCGGACGACGCGGACGTGCCCGACATCCCGCTGGCCACGGCCATGCGACGCCTGACCTCGATCCGCACCCTCAAGTACCTCTACGTCGGCATCGGCGTGCTGGGCTTCGGCCTCGTCGCCGGCGGCACACTCATCAGCGTCTACTTCGAGGAGCAGTGGGGCGTGGGCGAACTCGGCCGGGGCTTCTTGTTCTCGATCATGGCCGTCGGAACGGCGGGGGGCCTCCTCGTCGGCGGCGTTGTCGGCGACCGCCTCTTTCGGCACAACCCGTCGTGGCCGCTCTACCTCGTCGGCGCCGGCATCGCCGCCTATAGCGCCATCACCAGCATCGCCGTCTGGATGCCGGCGCTGTGGCTCGTCGTCACCGTCCTGACCTTGGCTCTCGCCGGCGTCGGCGCCGCCACCGCCTCCCTCCGACTCGTCGTCGCCGCCGTGGCCCCGCCCAACCTCCGGAGCCTGGCCTTCGCCATGCTCGGCATCTACATCGCCCTCTATGGGGGGTTCCTCGGGGGCATCATCTTCGGCGCCATCGCCGACGCCACCAGCCCCCGCGTCTCGCTGAGCCTGCTCGTCGGGCCCGGCCTCGTGGCCGGGCTCCTCATCGCCCACGGCGCCCGCTACGTGCGGGCCGACATCGCCGAGATCGTCGCCGACCTCCGCGCCGAGGAGGTCCGGCGGGTACGCGTCACCAGGCCCGACTCGTCCCGCTCGCTTCTCGAGATCCGCAACCTCGACTTCAGCTACGGGCCGGTCCAAGTGCTCTTCGACGTCGACCTCGAAGTGCCTGAGGGTGAAATCGTTGCCCTGCTCGGCACCAATGGCGCCGGCAAGTCGACGCTGCTACGGGCCATCACCGGCCTCGACCACCCGACCCGCGGCACGATCCACTTCGATGGACACGACGTCACCTACTTGGAGGCCGAACAGCTTCTCGGCCTCGGAATCGCCCAGATGCCAGGCGGCAAGGCCGTGTTCGGTGGCCTATCGGTGGCTGAGAACCTGCGGGTGGGAGCCTTCACCTTTCGCAAGGACCGGGCCCGCATCGACGCCGAGGTCGCCCAGGTCGAAGCCTGGTTCCCGATCCTGGCTGAGCGCCGTACCCAGCTCGCGGCCAAACTCTCGGGCGGCGAGCAGCAGATGCTCGCCCTCGGGAAGGCGTTCCTCACCCGACCCCGCCTGCTGTGCATCGACGAGCTCTCACTCGGCCTCGCCCCCGGAGTCGTCGCTTCGTTGCTCGACATCGTGCGGGAGATGCACCGGCGGGGCACGACGATCGTCATCGTCGAACAGTCGCTGAACGTCGCCCTGTCGCTGGCGACGACCGCGGTATTCATGGAGAAGGGCCAGGTCCGCTTCACCGGCGCAGCCAAGGAACTGCTCGAGCGGCCCGACCTGGCCCGCTCCGTCTTCCTCGATGGAGCAGCCCGTCCAAGTGGTGGCCAGAACACGCGGTCCAAGACGTGAGTCTGTCCCTCGATGTCGTCGTCCTCGGCATCATCACCGGGCTCACGTACGCCATCCTCGCTCTCGGTCTCTCGCTGATCTACAAGTCGGCGCGGTTCGTGAACTTCGCCCACGGAAACCTCGGCGCTCTGTGCGCCATTCTCTTCGCCAAGGGCGTCATCGACTGGGGCATCCCATACTGGATCGCCTTCATCCTGGCTGTGGCCTTCGCCGGTGCGCTGGGTGGACTGATCGAGCTGACGGTGGTGCGGCGACTCTTCGACTCGCCCCGCCTCGTTCTCGTCGTGGCCACGATCGCCATCAGCCAGCTCTTGTTGTTCGTGTCGCTCCAGCGAAGCGTCCAGGCCAACCAGATCGATCTCGTGGCCAACGGGTTCCCAGTGCCCTTCGACGTCCAGTTCCGAATTGGATCGTTGCTCCTCCGGGGTGCCGATGTGGCGATCCTCCTCGTCATTCCTTTGCTTGCCCTCGGCCTCGGGGGCTTCTTCCGTTTCACGGCCTACGGCCAGGCCGTGCGAGCGGCGGCGGAAAACCCCGACGCGGCCAGGCTCGCCGGCATCTCGGTTCGGCGCGTCTCCACCCTGGTGTGGGTCATCGCCGGGATCCTGGCTGCGGTCACGGCGATCCTTCTGGCGCCGAAACGATCGACGTTTCAGGTCGGCGCCCTCGGTCCGAGCATCCTCGTTCGCGCCCTCGGCGCCTCCCTCGTCGGGCGGATGACGAACCTGCCGATCGCCTTTGGCGCCGGCATCGGGATCGGCGTGATCGAGGCCGTCGCCTTCGCCAACTTCACGGAAGGAGGCGTCACCGACCTCGTCGTGTTCCTCGTGGTCATGGCCGCCCTCGCCTTCCGGGGCCAGGGCCTTTCACGTTCTGCCCGTGACGCCGAGGGCGGGACGACGTTCGGTGCCGAGGTCCGCAACCTCCCGCGCGCCATCGCCGAGCGCGTCGACGTGAAGCGGCTCCGCGCCGGCGGCACTGCGGCTGCGCTGCTCGTGGCCGTCGTCCTCCCCAACGTTCCGGTCTTCGGTCTGAACACGAGCGAGAAGACGTTCCTCCTCACCCTCATGTGGGGCTACGCCATCGTGGGCCTCTCACTCACGTTGTTGACCGGGTGGGCCGGCCAGGTATCGCTTGGGCAGTTCGCCCTGGTGGGCGTCGGCTCATTCGCCGCCGCCCGCTTCGCCGGCGACCTTCCGCTGCCGATCCTGTTGTTGGCGTGCGGGCTCGTCGGCGCCGTCGTCGCCGTGCTCGTGGGCCTTCCAGCCGTGCGCATCCAGGGGCTGTTCCTCGCCGTTTCGACCCTGGCCTTCGCCGTCGTCGCCAACGCCTGGGCCTTCCAGCAGGAGTTGTTCGTCGGCTCGTCCAGCGGCGTGTCAATCCGCCGGCCGCCGTTCATCCGCACGGAGCGGGCGACCTACTACCTCGGGCTCGGGCTCGTCGTCTTCTTCGCCATCGTGCTGCGCAACCTCCGACGCAGCGGACCCGGCCGCGCCCTGCTGGCCGTTCGGGACAACGAGAAGGCGGCGCAGTCCAACGGGCTCTGGGTCGCCGGCACCCGCCTGCTCGCCTTCGCCCTCTCCGGATTCATGGTTGCCGTGGCCGGCGTGCTCTTCGCCTATGCACGCGGCAACTTCACGGCCTCGGAGTACCCACCGGCAGCCAGCCTCGATGTTCTCCTCATGGTCATCATCGGCGGCCTCGGATCGGTGCCCGGCGCCATCCTCGGGGCCGTGTTCGTCCATGGACTCCCCGCCGTGTTCGGCGCCAGCCCGCTCGTGCAGCTGGCGACGAGCTCCATCGGTGTCCTCGTCGTCCTCCTGTTCCTCCCCGGTGGGCTCATCGCTCTGCTCCACCAGGTGCGCGACGCGCTCATTGCCCGGCTGTCCGGGCAACGACGCGCACCGATGGCACCCCCGCTTCGCCAGCTCGTCGCCGTGGCCCGAGGAAAGGAGGTGTCGTCGACGTGACCGAGCCCCTCGTGGCCACCAACGTCTCCGTCTCCTTCTCGGGGCTCAAGGCCCTCACCGATCTCAGCCTCAAGGTGCTCCAAGGTGAGATCGTCGGACTCATCGGCGGCAACGGCGCCGGCAAGACCACGTTCATGGACTGCGTCTCGGGCCACGTGCAGCCCGAGCCCGGCAGCAGCATCTGCTCCTTCGACCGCGAGCTCGTCGGCGAGAGTCCCGAGCTTCGGCCCTACGCCGGCGTCGGGCGCAGCTACCAACACGCCCGCCTGTTTCCCGGGTTGTCGGTCACCGAGACCCTGCTCGTGGCCGTGGAGCGCCACCATCCGACCGGGGTACTGCCGGCACTTCTGCACCTGCGTTCGGCCCGAGCGGCGGAGCGGGAGAAGTCGGTGATCGTCGACCGACTCGTCGAGACGTGCGGTCTCGACTCCTACCGGGACCAACCCATCCAAGAGCTGTCTACCGGCACGCGGCGGGTCGTCGACATCGCCGGCATCCTCGCTCAGCAGCCCAAGCTCCTGCTCCTCGACGAACCCACGTCCGGCCTGGCCCAGCGCGAAACCGAGGCATTCGGTCCGCTCATCCACCGCGTGCGGGACGAACTTGATTGTTCGATCCTCATCGTCGAGCACGACATCGTCCTCATCTCCTCGATCTCCGACCGCGTCTACGCATTGGAGTCGGGGCGGGTCATCGCCGAGGGTGTGCCGGACGTGATCCGTCGTGACCCGCGCGTCGTGGCCAGCTATCTCGGTACTGACGAGGCCGCAATCCGGCGCTCCGGCGCCCTCGAGGAGGATGACGGACTCGAACGCCTGCCCAGGGCCGAGCTGCGGTCGCGGGCCATCGACGCCGGGGTGAACGGCCGAGCCCGCATGACCAAGGCGGAGCTGATTGCGGCGCTGCGAGCCGACGACGGTATTCGCCGATGACGGCTGACGCTGCCGACCGCGACGACCTGCTTGGGCGCCGTGAGGTGCGCCGAGAGCCAGGAGGGCGCGAAATGCCGTTGGGCCAGAAGGCCCGCCGCACGCGTACCTCGATCCTGGCCGCGGCCGCCGGAGAGTTCTCCACCCGGGGCTACCTGGCCACGACCATGGGCGACATCGCCGCCGCTGCGGGACTCGGACTGGGCAGCGTCTATCAGTACTTCCGCGATCGCACCGATGTCGTCGCCGCCCTGACCCACAACGCCGTCCGCGGCATCGAGCGGGGCACCGACGTCCGCTGGCGGGTCGATGAGGGCGTCGCCGGCCTCGAACGCATCCTCACCAACTTCATCCGCTCCTATTCGGCTTCTGGCGGCATGGCCCGGATCTGGGAGGAGGTGTCGTTCGTCGACCCCTCGCTGGCCGAGCTTCGGCGCGAGATGGGTCGGCTCTTCACCCGTCCCGTCGAGAACGAGCTCCGACGGGCGCAAGCGACGGGAGCGCTGCCCGCCGACGTCGACCCGACGACGGCGGCCCGAGCCCTCACCGCCATGGTGGACCGATGGTGCTACGTCACCTACGTGTTCGACCCGCCGATTGGTGGGCCGCCGACACCGGAGGAGGCGGGGCGGGATCTGGCCAGACTCTGGGCCCGCGCAGTCGGGATGCAGATCTCCTAGATCGTCGGCAGAACGGCGAAGCGCACGCCGGCGAGTCGGAATTCCTTGGCCAGGCCGACCTGCGCAGCCGGGAGTCGGAGCCCGATCTCGACGATGCCCTCGTCCTCACGCCGGCCGGAGGCGACCGGCACGAAGCGCAGCGCCTGATCGGCATCGTCGAGGTGGATGACGGCGTCGCCGTCCGAGGCGCAGTTGAGGACGTCGCCCCACCGATGGGCCATGACCGCCGGCTCGACGGCAGCCACCGTGAGGTACACCACGCCCCCGGCCACACGATCGGGGGCGGCGCCGCCTCGCCAATCCGGCCCGGCCCAGTGCCAGGACTCCGGAGGGTCGGCGGCGTCGAGGGAAACGATGGCGCCGGGGACGTCGGCCGGGTGCAGGTGGGTGCCGGCGATGTCGGGGAGGTCGGCCTGCCACACCACCCGGATGTCGAGGTCGGCGACTCGTCGTCTGGCAGCCGCGAGATCGGCCATCTGGAAGATGGCCATGTACCCCGCATCACCACCCCGCCGCTCGAGGTAGCGGCCGCCGGCCGTGCCATCCCGCATCGGCATCAGCACCTCGACGAAGTCGGACCCCACGGCGAAGACCCGGTTCTCGAGGCCGAAGTCACCCACCCCCGGATCGACGAACGGGTCGGGAAGCGCGAGTTCCGACTGCAGTCGACCCGCCACCGCGGACAGGTCGGAGGTGACGAGGACGACCTGGCGGAGACGAGCGTCGGCGGGCATCGGCCCGAGGCTACGGCGGCCGGTCAGGGAAACGCTCAGGACCACATCCCGTAGGCCCGGGTCGGTCGCAGCCGGAGCACAAGGCGGCTGTCGGCCACCATGACGCGCCGATACTCGTCCCAGTCGTCGTGCTCACCCTGGAGCTGGCGATAGAGAGCGACCAGCTCCTCGACGGCGGCATCGTTCGGCGCCGCCGACACCGGGCCGAGGTCGGCGTCGCCTTCGAGGACCAGGTAGGCCCAACCGTCGCTCCGTCCGACATAGAGGCTGGCGCGCCGATCGCGACGGAGGTTGGCCGTCTTTGCCCGACCATCGGTGACGGAGATCCGTACGACCCCGTCGTCGCCCACCGCATAGCTGATGTTCGAAAGCTGCGGCCGGCCGTCGGCCTTCAGTGTGGTGAGCACCCCGAGGCGTTGCGACGATGCCAATTCGAGAGCCTGGTCGAGTTCCATGGGCTCAGCTGAGCACGGTGGCGATGCCATGGATGGCCAGCCCGGCCAACCCACCGACGATCGTGCCGTTGATGCGGATGAACTGGAGGTCGCGTCCGAGGAGCAGCTCCAGCTTGTCCGACGTCTCCTGACCGTCCCATCGGGCGACGGTGGCCGAGATCAGGGAAGCGATTTCCTCTCGATGCCGGTCGGCCACGTGGCGAACGGCTGACTCCGCCGCCGCCTCGAGCCGCTGCTGCAGCGCAGGGTCGCCGGCCAGCCGTGCGCCGATGGCGACAACGGCGTCGGCCAAGCGCGGCCGAAGGCGACCCTCGCCGTCGATCTCGCGCTGGAGCGAAGCCTTGAGGTCGGTCCAGAGGGTGCGGGTCCAGGCCCGGACATCAGGCGAGGCGAGGATGCCGGCGACGATCCCTTCGGCCCGCTCCGCCATCTCCGGTTCGTGCTCCAAGCGATCGGCCAGCGCTGACAGGCGGGCGTCGAGCTGGGACCGCAACTCATGGTTGGGGTCGACGGCGACCGACGACAGCAACAGTCGTGCGCCGTCGATGATGCGGTCGAACATCTTGTCTTCGAGGGCGCCGGGGAGCCACCACGGTGACGCCTCGCCGAATCGGGCACGCAACGGCTCCCGCTGCTCGTCGAGGAAGGTCACGGCACCTTTGAGTACGGCGTCCACCATCGGTCGGTGGCGGCCCTCGTCGACGCCGGCTCGCAAGGCGCGGCCCGCCAGAGGTCCGAACGGCACCGAGCCCACGGCCCGCTCGATCTCATCGTGCAACAACCGGTGCACGTCGTCGTCGCCGACCAACTCGAGGCCGGCCACAAGAGCCTCAACGGCCGTCCGACTGACGGTGGCGGCGTTCTCCGGCGCCTGCATCCACGCGGCCACGCGAGGCGCGAGGCGCGAGGCGCGCACGCGCTCGCTGACGATCTCGGGACTGAGGAAGTTCTCCTGGACGAAACTGCCGAGGGTGGCCCCGAACTGGTCTTTGCGTTCCCGGATGATGGCGGTGTGCGGGATGGGCAGCCCCAGCGGATGGCGGAACAGCGCAGTCACGGCGAACCAATCGGCCAGGCCACCCACCAACGAGCCCTCCGCCGCCGCCTGCGCATAGCCGATCCAAGCCACACCTTCGTCGCCCAGCACGGCGATGGCGAGGAAGGCTGTAGTCACCACGACCAACAACGCCGTCGCGCGACGCTGCATCGTCCGGAGCTGGTGGCGCCTGACCGCGTCGCTCGGGCTGGCGATCAGGTTGCGGTCCACGTCGGGGAGCGCTTCGCCAGAAAGGCGGAGATACCTTCCTGGGCGTCGGCCGTCGAAGCGTTTCGAGCCATGACCTCGCGCGTATAGGCATACGCCTCGGTCTCGGTGCGGTCGACCTGGGAGTAGAAGGCGGCCTTGCCGATGGCGACGGTGTCGCTACTGGCCGAGGCGATACGGCGGGCCAATGCCTTCACCGAGTCGTCGAGGTCGGTCGCCGGCACCACCAGGTTGACGAGGCCCCAGTCGGCGGCGGTCTCGGCGTCGATGAAGTCACCGGTGAGCAACAGCTGCAGCGCTCGCTTCCGCCCTACCGCCCGGGAGAGCGGCACCATCGGTGTCGAGCAGAAGAGCCCGATCTTGACCCCCGGGGTCGCGAAACGGGCGCCGGTCTCGGCGACGGCGAGATCGCACGCTGCGACAAGCTGGCAACCGGCGGCGGTGGCCACCCCGTGCACCTTGGCGATCACCGGCTGAGGGATGGCGTGGAGGGCCTCCATCAACACCACACATTCGGTGAACAGCTCGTCGTAGAAGTCGCCGCTGCGTCCGACCATCTCTCCGAGGTCGTGGCCGGCCGAGAAGCACGGCCCGTTGCCGCTGATCACCACGACGGCGCCGTCGGCCGACTGCACGGCGGCGGTGAGCTCCCGCATCATTTCCAACGACAGTGCGTTGCGCTTTTCCGGGCGGTCGAGTGTGAGCTCGGTGATCCGATCGGCGCGGTGCTCGATGATCACCACGCTGGACGAAGCCATGTCAGGCGACGGGCGGTGCGGTGGTGTGGTGGGCGCCGACGAGGACGACCACCATGCGGGCGGGGGTCGCGCCGTGGTTGCGCCACGCGTGTCGGGTGCCGTTCTGCACGACACAGTCGCCCGTCCGGAGGTGCACCTCGACGCCGTCGTCGAGCTCGAGCCACACCTCACCCTCCACGACGACCTCGAAGTCGACGGTGGGCGTGGTGTGCATCCCCGGAGCTCCGGGCTCCATGAAGCCGGCGAGACCAGGTAGCTGCGCCTCGAAGTCGGCGAAGGCGGCCCCGATGTCGGTGCCGGGGGCCGGTGCCGACTCCCCGTCGGGCGGCACCGAGAAGAATCCGACCCGGAAGCCGCCGACCGGCGGGAAGTAGGTCGGCATGGCCGGAGGAGCGCCGTCATCTGGGAACGTGGGGGCCGCATCGACGCCCCAGAGCCGGTGGAACTCGGCACCCGGCGTCAGCGCCGTGACGACGGGATCGAGGGCGGAGTCCGAAGCGACGACGGCCTTCCCGTCGGCATCGTGGCCGGTGACCACGCGGCGGATCTTCATACGTCGAGCCCGAGGCGAGCGCGAACCGCCGGTCGTCGCAGCGGCGGCACCGTCGGAGGCGGCTGGCGCCGCGCCGGCAGCTGGCCGAGCAGGGTCGCCGTCGCCGCGCTTATCGCCCGCACCGCTTGCTCGAAAGCAACCGCGGTGGCTTCGGTCGGCTTCTGGACGCCGCTGATCTTTCGGACGTACTGCCGAGCGGCCGCCTCGACCTCGGTGTCGGAGGCGGGCGGCTCGAGTCCCCGAAGCGTCGTGATGTTTCGGCACATGACCCGACGCTACCGGCGGGCGAGTCGCACTTGAATGTCTCCATGCGCATCCTCCTCACGGCGCCCGCCCACGCTCACTTCGCCGACCGCTTTCCGGCCGATGCGGAAGCCCTGGTCATGCAGGCTGACGGCACCCTGGCCGGCGGGATCGCCTGGGAGGACGCCGGCGCCGAGATCGCCTGGCCGACCGCTGACCTCTTCGATCCCGACGCTCCCCTCCGTGCGTTCTTCGCCTTCCTCCTCCAGAGCACGACGCTGCGGTGGATCCAGTCGCCGGCGGCCGGCGTCGACGCCCCGGTCTTCGCTCAGTTGGTGCGCAACGGCGTGCGACTCACCACGAGCCACGTCACCGACATACCGATCAGCGAGTACGTGCTGCGAGCCGTGCTCGACCACTACCAGCGACCGGGCGAGTGGGCCGCTTCGAGCGCCGAGCGGGCCTGGCACCGGCACGAGTTCCGCGAGGTCCACGGCACGACGTGGTTGGTGCTCGGCCTGGGCAGCATCGGCGCCGCGACCGCCGTCCGGGCGCGGGCCTTCGGAGCGAAGGTGATCGGGGTGCGCCGGTCGCCCACCGGCGACGAGCCCGTCGATCTGATGATTCGCCCGGCCGACGTGCTGGCTCACGTGGGCGAGGCCGATGTCGTCGTGCTGGCCGCCCCGGCGACAGCCGAGACTCGACACGTCGTCGATGCCGCGTTCCTGGCCGCCATGAAACCGCAGAGCCTGCTCGTCAACATCGCCCGTGGCGCGCTGGTCGACGAGGACGCCCTCGTCGCCGCCCTCGACCTCGGCACCACGATCGAGTCCGCGGTCCTCGACGTGACCGCCATCGAGCCGCTCCCGGCAGATTCCCCGCTGTGGAACCACCCGCGGCTCACCATCACCCCTCATGACGCCGCCGGGGGGACAGGCCGCCTCGAACGATCGGCAGAGCTGTTCGTCGAGAACCTGCGCCGCTATACCGCGGGCGAGGAGCTCCTCCACGAAGTCGTGGCCGCCGACCTGCCCGCATGAGCGACTGGGAGCGTTGGCACACCGAATACGACGACCCGGACTCCCGGCTCAGCCACCGGCTGGCGGTCGTGCAGCGATTCCTGGTGGACGCGCTCGACCGCCGGCCGCCCGGCCCCATCCACCTTCTGAGCCTGTGCGCCGGCGAGGGCCGCGACGTGATCGGCGTGCTCCGCGCCCACCCTCGCCGCGACGACGTGCGGGGGGTGCTCGTCGAAGCCGACCCACGGCTCGCCGATCGAGCTGGCACGGCCATCGCCGAGGCCGGACTGCATGGTCAGCTCTCCGTCATCGCCGGCGACGCCGGCACCACGGACACCTTCGCCATCGCCGTGCCGGCCGACATCGTGTTGCTGTGCGGGATCTTCGGCAACATTCCCGACGACGATGTCGACTACACCGTGCGGAACGCCTCGCGCCTCTGCACGGAGGGCGCCAACGTCATCTGGACTCGCCATCCGACGCCGCCCGACCTCACCGTGTGGATCCGGCAGTGGTTCGCCGAGAGTGGCTTCCTCGAGGTGGCTTTCGTTGCCCCGGAGGACCTGAACTTCGGCGTCGGTAGCCATCGACTGATCGCCGAGCCCGAGGCCTTCGCCAACGGCCTCCGACTCTTCCGCTTCCTCGATCAGTAGGCGCTATTGCGAGCGGGGGACGTCCTTCCAGGGGATGCCCTTGGATCCGTCCGGCTCGCGCGGGAGGCCGAGCACGCGATCCCCGAGGATGTTCTTCATGACCTCGGTGGTGCCGCCCTCGATGGTGTTGGCCCGCGAACGAAGGAAGCCGCGGATCCGGGCGTTGGTGGCGCCGTCGTCGACCGACCACGCCATGCCCTTGGCGCCGAGGATGTCGACGGCCAGGTTTTGTAGGCGCTGGTTGTAGAGGGCCTGGAAGAGCTTGGTGACCGAGCCCTCGGGGCCGGCCGCTCCGGCCTTGCGCTTGGCTGCGGCGCGGTAGTTGGTGGTCTTGAGGACGCGACCCTCGATGACGGCCTGCACCAGTCGCTGGCGGATGTTGGCGTCTTCCCAGGCGCCGGTCTCCCTGGCGAACGCCACCAGCTCGTCGACGGGACCGCCGCCGACGTTCTCG
>JBKJKM010000261.1:0-6594 GCA_046597375.1 Acidimicrobiales bacterium
CGGCGCCACCCTCACGGTCACGCCGACATTGGGGACGACGGGTGCGGTCGTGGGGGCCTTCGGCACGGGCTTTCCGGCCGGCGCCGTCGAGTTGACGTGGTCCGGTGGCCTTGGGAAGACCCTCGCTCTCGTCGGGCCAGACGGCACGTTCAGCGCCCGAGTCCTCGTGTTTCCTCGAGACCGCATCGGCCCTCGTGCGCTGGTGGCAGTCGGCGGCGGGGTCTCTTCCTTCGCCGCCTTCCTCGTCGTGCCCTCGTCCGTCCAGCCGTCGGGTCAAGACGTCTCCCAGATCACCAGGAGCCGCCGCTTCATCCAGCGGTAGGAGCTACTTGAAGAGATGCTCCCGGTAGTACTTGAGCTCGGCCACGCTCTCGCGGATGTCGTCGAGTGCGCGGTGGCCACCGGCCTTCGACGGCGCAGCGGCAACGACCTCGGGCGACCAGCGCCGGGCTAGCTCCTTGATGGTGGAAACGTCGACCGACCGGTAGTGCAGCCAGTTCTCGATGTCGGGGAGGTAGGTCGCGAGGAAGCGGCGGTCGGTGCCGATCGAGTTGCCGCACAGCGGGATGGTGCGGGCCTCGGGCACGTTGGCGCGGATGAAGGCGAGCGTGGCCGCGCCCGCCGACTCCAAGGTTTCGGTCGATGTCTCGATGGCCGTCAAGAGGCCGCTCTTCGTGTGCATCGAGCGCACGACCTTGTCCATGTGGGTGAGCGCCTCCGCTCCTGGATTGATCACGAGATCTGGCCCCTCGGCGACGACCTCGAGCTGGTCATCGGTGATCAGGGTGGCGATCTCCACGATCACGTGTCGGGCCGGGTCGAGGCCGGTCATTTCGAGGTCCATCCAGACGAGCACCCGACGAACGCTAGCCAGGGAGCGGGGCAACAACCCCGCCGGCCACCGGCACCGGTGGTTTTGAGATGCCAGTGGACGGATCCGCCCCACTGGGGTCTCAAAATCTGGCAAGGCTGGTCGACGGGCGGGAGGACCGGTTAGCCAGGGAGCGGGGCCAGGTCGTCCCTACCCTCCCGGTGGGCCGTGGCGACGACGACGCCGCGTGACATCGCCTCGATGGCACGTCCCGCCTGCTGAGCGATCGATGCGGGCGCGACGGCCACGACCTGTTCAAGGAGCTCGAGGACCTGGCGGACCTCGCGAGCCAGGTCGCCGGGACCAAGTGGTGTCCCCCGCAACGCGTCCCCAAGGGGAGCGCCCGACGCCCATCGGTGCAGTGGGGCCAGCAACGCCGAATCGGGCGACGGCGTGAGAGGCAGACCAGCGTCGCTCTCACTGCGCTGCAGGTCGTCGGCGACCGCCTCGATGCGACGCCAGCGGTCACGGAGTTCGGCTGTGGGGAAGGGCGACGGGGCGAGTTCTTGGCGGCTGCCGGACCGGAAGGCCGAGACGACGGCGGCCAGTGCCGCCGCATCGAGGTTGTCGAAGATGCCCGCAACCAGACACTCGGCCACCAACAAGCCGCGCTCATGGAAGAGTCGTCGCACCATGCGTCCGGACTCGGTCAAGTGCCAACCTTCCAGGTGACCTCGCCGGCGGAGGAGCGCAGCCACGGCGTCGAATTCGTGGTCGTGCGCTTGCTCCTCGAGGGCCACTCGACGGGCGATCGTGGCGATCTCCTCGCCCAAGCGACGACGGCGCACCTCGGTCGATGCACCGCTCCTCCCACTCGGACGATCGGGCGGTGCAGCCGTCGGGTGCGGGGCGTCGGGAACGGTGCGAAGGAGTTCGGCGGCCCGTCGGGCGAAGCCGCGCGCCGTGGTCGGCAGGTCGTCGAGAGAGACCGTGGTGACGACGAGCGGTGGACGGCGGAACTCCGACGCTGGCACCACGACGCGCCGAGCGTCCGCCCTCACCGTGTCGAGGGTGGGCTGCCCGCGCCGGATGCGGGGATCCGCCACGACGAGTAGCCGTCCAACGCTGGCCCGTCCCGGATCGACGACGACGTCGCCGGCCCGGAGAGCGGCGACGGCGCCATCGATTTCCTCACCGAAAACCTGGTCGGGGCCTGGTTCATCCACTGGCTCGTGGACCTCGAGCTCGGCCAAGGCGTTCTGGCGATCGGCCATCGTGGCGCGCAGGTCGACGAGGTTTCCCTCGAGAAGGTGGTGGGCGAGGGAGCGCCGAAACCGCACCCGACCCTCGAGCGGGCCGTAGGCGTGCACGAGGTTGGCGACCATCGCCGGCGTCGCCCGGTAGTGCGAGCGGAGCGAGTCGTCACGACCGCCGGCGAGACCGGTGACGCGGTGCAGACCGACCTCGGATGCCCAGGGGACGATGACGTTGCCGATGCGGTCGAGACCCCGTCGACCGGCTCGACCCGCGAGCTGGGCGAACTCCGCCGAGGTGAGAGTGTCGCCGCCGAGCGCCGCGTTCGTGCGGGTCACGCGATCGATGACGACGGTGCGGGCGGGCAGGTTCACACCGAGGGCCAAGGTCTCGGTGGCGAAGACCACCTTCACGAGACCTGCCGCCGCCGCCATCTCCACCACCTCGCGCTGCACCGGCGCCAGGCCACCGTGGTGCGCCGCGATGCCACAGGCAAGGGCCAACCGCCAACCGGTTGAGTCGAGGGTCTTGAGCTCCGAGGCGCTGAGTCCATCGGTGGCGCGTTGCACGAGGTCGGCGAGCTCGACGGTCTCCTCGTGTGAGGTCAGGCGAACGCCGGCCTCGACGAGATCGGCCACGGCGCGATCACATCCCTTGCGGCTGAGCACGAACCAGATGGCCGGCAGCATGCCGGTGCTGTGGAGGTGCTCGAGAAGGTGCTCGCGTCGCGGGGTCACCGGACGCGACCGGTCGCGCACTCGGCGGCCTTCCCCTCGCTCCACCTTGCGGATGCCGTCCTGGAGCTCGGCCATGGGGTTGATCCGACCGTCCACGAACATCGGCAGGACGAGCGGCAGGGTGCCTTGGAGGTTTCCGATGGCGTACAGGAACTGCAGGGACACCGGACGCTGCTCCTCCACGATGAGCGACGTCGGGCCGTGCGTCTCCTGAAGCCAGCGGTGCAGGGCGGCTAGGTCGGGGAGCGTCGCCGACAATCCGATGATGGCGACGTCGCCCGGCGAGTGGATCACGACTTCTTCCCAGACGGGGCCGCGCTCGGGATCCTGGAGGTAGTGGAACTCGTCGAGCACGATGACGCCGAGGCGCTGGAGGATCGGGCCGGAGTCGTACAGCAGGGCGCGGAGCACTTCCGTCGTCATGACGACGACTGGTGCGTCGGGACGGATGGCGCGGTCGCCGGTGAGCAGCCCGACCCGGTCGGGGCCGAGGCGGCCCGACAGGTCGCGAAACTTCTGGTTGGAGAGGGCCTTGAGTGGGGTCGTATAGAACGCCTTGCGCCCGGAGGCGAGCGCACGGTCTATGGCGTGGTCGGCGACAAGCGTCTTGCCGGCGCCCGTCGGGGCGGCGACGAGGACGGACTCGCCGCGGTCGATGGCAGCGGCGGCGCGCTGCTGGAACGGATCAAGGATGAGCAACGAGTGAAACCTTTCCGGAGGTGGTTGCACCCCCGGCTGCCGGCGCGCTCGCTCAGCGAGGGCATATCGACAGGGGAGAGGGGCGCAGGACAGGGACGCGGCGGACTCCGGCTCGCACAGGCGTTGACATGTCGCACTCCTCCTCTCTCGTCGGTCAACGAAGCATGACTGGTGGCGGTATCGCCGAGCAAGGGAATTTCTCTACGCTCGAGCCGATGCTCGACGTGCAGGTCCTGGTGCTCGACGACGAACTCCCGCTCCCGACGTACGCACGAGCCGATGACGCCGGCGCCGATCTCTTCGCACGGGAAGGTGCCGTACTGGCGGCCGGCGGCGGCCGGGCGGCCATCCCGACGGGAATCGCGCTGGCCCTTCCGGAGGGCTACGGCGGATTCGTCCAGCCGCGCTCCGGGCTCGCCCTGAAGCACGGCGTGACGGTGTTGAACTCGCCGGGCCTCGTCGATGCCGGCTATCGCGACGAGGTTCGAGTGCTCCTCATCAACCTCGACCCTTCGATGGACTACGAGGTCCATCGTGGCGACCGCATCGCCCAGCTCGTCATCCAGCGGGTGGAGCAGGCGTCCTTCGCCGTCGTCGAGGAGTTGCCGTCGTCGGAGCGTGGACTCGGCGGCTTCGGCCACAGCGGCCGGTAGACGACGGACCTCGCGTGCCCGAGCTCCCTGAGGTCGAAGCCCTCGCCACGTTTCTCACCGACGTGGGAGCGGGCCGCGTGATCAAGCGGGTGGAGGTGGCGTCGCTCTCGGCCCTCAAGACCTACGACCCGCCCGTCGACGCCCTGCACGGTCGGTCGCTGGTCGACGTCACCCGTCGCGGAAAGTTCCTCCTCCTGCGCACCGATGACGGCGGCCCATGGCTCGTGCTGCACCTGGCTCGATCTGGATGGCTCAAGTGGCGCGACACCTTCCCCAAGGGTCCGGCCAAGCTCAACCCAAAGGGCCCGCTGGCGCTGCGCGTGAAGTTCGAGGACGGGAGCGGTTTCGATGCCACCGAGGCGGCCACGGAGAAGCGCCTGGCCGCCTACGTCGTGCGCGACCCGTCCGACATCGAGCATGTGTCGACACTCGGCCCCGACCCACTCGATCCGGCGTTCACGGTCGAGGTGTTGGCCGGATTACTCGGCGCGTCCGGTAGCCAGATCAAGGGCCTCCTCACCGATCAGCGCATCATCGCCGGCATCGGCAACGCCTACTCCGACGACGCGCTTCACGCCGCCAAGCTGTCGCCCTTCAAGCCGGCCAACAAGCTCCTGATCGCCGAGGTCGAGCGGCTGCATGAGGCCATCGTCAGCGTTCTACGCGACGCCGTCGCCCGCTCGGCCGGGCTGCCAGCGGCCGGACTGAAGACGGAGAAGCGCTCGGGAATGCGGGTGCACGGCCGCACGGGCGAAGCGTGTCCCGTCTGCGGCGACAAGGTGCGGGAAGTGTCGTTTGCCACGAAATCACTGCAGTACTGCGCAACCTGCCAGACCGGAGGAAAGCCGTTGGCGGATCGGCGCCTGTCCCGGCTGCTCAAGTGAGACGTGCCCCAGTTTGGGCAAGAATGGTCGCATGCAACGACTGTCCGGCCTCGACGCGACGTTCCTCTACCTGGAGTCCTCCAGCAACCTGATGCACGTGGCGTCGACCGCGGTCTTCGACCCGTCGACGGTGCCCGGCGGCTACACGTTCGAAGGCGTCAAGGAGCTGGTGGCGTCACGGCTACACCTGTTGCCGCCCTTCCGTCGGCGCCTCGTCGAAGTGCCGTTCCAGCTGCACCATCCGATGTGGATCGAGGATCCCGACTTCGACCTCGACTACCACATGCGTCGGGCCGCCCTGCCGGCGCCGGGCGGCGAGCAGGAGCTGGCCGAGTTCGCGGCCGACGTGATGGGCCGGGCCCTCGACCGATCGCGTCCGCTGTGGGAGATGTACGTGATCGAGGGGCTCGAGAACGGCCTCATCGCCACGGTGACCAAGACCCACCACGCCGCCATCGACGGCGTCTCGGGGAACGAGCTGACGGTCAACCTCCTCGACATGCAGCCCGAGCCGACCGTGATGGAGCCGGACACCGAGTGGAAGCCCGATCGGGTGCCGACCGACCTCGAGATGCTCACGTATGCCATGAACTCGCTGGCCCGCCAGCCGGTGCTGGGAGTCAAGGCCGTGCGCCGCACCGTCGAGGCGGCTGTGACGCTGCGCCGCCGGAACCGTCAGCCCGAGATCACGCCGCCGCCGGCGCCGTTCTCGGCCCCCAACACCTCGCTCAACGGCGCCATCACCGGTCGCCGCAAGTTCGCCTTCACCCAGCTGCCGCTCGACGACGTGAAGATGATCAAGAACGCCCTCGGCGGCACGGTCAACGACGTGGTTCTGGCGCTGTGCGCCGGCGCTCTGCGCGGCTACCTTGCCGGCCGAGACGAGCTTCCCGCCGACCCCCTCGTCGCCATGGTGCCGATCTCCGTGCGGACCGAAGACCTCAAGGGGGCCATGGGCAATCAGGTCTCGCAGATGCTCGTGTCACTCGCAACCTCGGTCGCCGACCCCGTCGAGCGGCTCCACACCATCTCCAGCGGAACCGACGGTGCCAAGGAGCAGGAGAAGGCGATCGGCGCTGAGACGCTGATGAACTGGGCCGAGTTCGCGGCGCCGGCCGTTGCCGCTCGCGCCGCTCGGCTCTACTCGAACATGAAGCTGGCCGACCGGCACCGTCCGCTGTTCAACGTGACGATCTCTAACGTCCCCGGCCCGAACTTCCCGCTGTACTCGGCCGGGTCGCGCATGGTCGCCATGTACCCGATGGGCCCGGTGGCCGACGGTGGCGGGCTCAACATCACGGTCATGTCCTACATGGGGACGATGTTCTTCGGCCTCGTCGCCTGCGCCGACACGGTGCCCGAGGTCTGGGACATCGCCCACGGCCTCGACGCCGCCCTCGACGAGCTCCGCAAGGCGGCGGAGAAGTCGTCGGGCGCCTGAGACCGAGGTGGCGGTTGCTATGCTGGCCGCCGCAACACTGCGGACGTGGCTCAGTTGGTAGAGCATCACCTTGCCAAGGTGAGGGTCGCCAGTTCGAATCTGGTCGTCCGCTCCA
>JBKJKM010000303.1:0-5457 GCA_046597375.1 Acidimicrobiales bacterium
CGCCCCGTCACCGATCGCAGGAGGAACCGAGATGCCCGAACGCAAGGCCGACGCCCGTTGGGAAGGCTCGCTCCAGGAGGGACGCGGATCGATGCGCTTCGGCAGCGGCGCCTTCGAGGGGCAGTACTCGTTCACGAGCCGGTTCGAAGAGGGCACGGGCACCAATCCCGAGGAGCTCATCGCCGCCGCTCACGCCGGCTGCTTCTCCATGGCGTTCGCCGGCGCCCTCGGTCGCGCCGGTCACGAGCCGCGCTCGGTCGCCACGACGGCCAACGTCCACCTTCGCAAGACCGATGCGGGCTTCCGCATCCAGAAGATCGACCTCACCACCGAGGCCGACGTGCCAGGAATCGACGACGCCGCCTTCCAGGACATCGCCCGTCAAGCCAAGGAGACCTGCCCCGTCTCGGTGGTGCTGGCCGCCGCCGAGATCACGCTCGACGCCAAGCTCATTTCCAGCTAGGCGGTCGGCGCCGTCGGCACCGACCGGCGCTCGGGACGGACGACGGCGACCTGGTTCATCTCCGCCCAGTCCAGACCGAACTGCATGCGCTCGGCGATCTCCGGGTGCGTCGACTTGACCTTCTCCCACGGCGTCGGCTCGAGGTTGGCCTTGTCATTGAGCACCATCCGGGGCCAAACGGCGACGAAGGACGTCGGATCGCCGAGCAGCTCGAGGGCTTCGAGATCGGCTTCGCGTTCATGCGTCCGGCTCTGGCGCTTGCCGAGCAGCGAAGAGAAGGCCATCGGGATGCCAAAGACGAGCGAGAACAGCGCAAAGGACGCTGGGTCACCGAGGTCGGCGACGCCAGCCCAGCCCAATACGGTCTCGTTGCCGGCGACGAGTTGCACGAAGAGCAGTCCGAGCGGCATCTGCAGCGCGCTGAGCGGGAACGACTTCACGATGTGATTCAGCCGGTAGTGGCCGAGCTCGTGAGCGATCACCTGCGACAGCTCCTCGATGGGGAAGTCGCAGATGGTGTCGTTGACGATGACGCGCTTGGTCTTCCCGAACCCGGTCACGCCGGCGTTGGCACGGTTCGTACGCTTGGACGCATCCATGAGGTAGACGCCCTCGATCTGCACATCCGACATGGCCGCAAGCTCCTCGATCCGGGAGCGGATCGGCCCTTGGTCGAGGGGCGTGAACTTGTTGAATCTCGGCATGATCCAGATCGGCGCGACGAAGGCAAGAGCAATCTGCAACACGATCAGGATGGCGGCGCCGACGGCCCACCACCACGAACCGAAGGCATGGATTGCGGCGTAGACCGGCACCAGCAGCACGGCCGTCAGCACGATCCCGAGGACGAACTCGAGTACCTGGTCCTTGAGCCACGTCGCGAGCGTCATCGTCGAGTGGCCGGCCCGCTTCTCGTAGACGAGGTTGGCCCAATACGAGAAGGGCGCACCGACGACGAGGCCGATGATCTCGATGGTGGCCGCGACGACCATCAGGCGGACCGCCCATCCCTGCCCGCCTACCCAGCCAGCGGCTCGGGGACCGAGGTCCAGGGCGAACACGGCCGCCACCTCGATGATGGTCGAGAGCACCACTCGGATCCGGCGACTTCGGCGCAACGGGGCGATGTACTCCCGTAGCGCCCTGAGCTGGTCCTCGTCGAAGAAGTCGTCGTTCCTGCTCGTCGTCCGCTTCCCCACCGGAGGATGCTGACTGCCGCGTCGAAGCTGCTGGGTCCCCACCATGCCCGGAGGTTTCGACCCTTGCGGGGCGATCTCCTGCTCTCAAGCCGAGCCGAGTCTCCCGGACAGCAGGCGGTGCAGTGCGGCGAAGGCGGCCTCGACGGAGGCCCGCTCGACGTGTTCGTCGCGGGTGTGGGCCAGCGTCGGGTCGCCAGGACCGAAGTTCGTGGCCGGAATGCCGGCGGCGGCGAAGAACGAGACGTCCGTCCAGCCGAGCTTGGCCCGAGGCGGCCGACCCGTCGATGCCACCAGCGAGGCCAACAGCGGATGGTCGAGCGACGGCGGTGCGGGCGCGGCCGAGTCGAGCAACGTCAAGGTGTCGCCGCCGGCCTCGTCGAAGACCCCATCGAGTACCGACCGGACGTGGGCCAAGGCGTCGTCGACCGAACGATCCGGAGCGAAGCGGTGGTTGATCGCGACCTCGGCGGCGTCGGGCACGACGTTGCCGGCCACGCCGCCGGTCACCCCGACGGCCTGGAGCGCCTCGCGGAACTCGCACCCGTTGAGCACCGGCCGCCGTTCCTCGTAGGACGCCAGCCGGTCGAGCACCGCTCCGAGGCGGTGGATGGCGTTTCGACCCATCCAGGGGCGGGCCGTGTGGGCCCGCTCGCCCGCCAGTCTCACGGCGACACGCAACGTGCCCTGACAGCCGGCCTCGACCTGCGCATCGGTGGGCTCACCGAGGATGGCGGCGTCGCCGGCGAGGAGATCCGGTCGAGTGCCCAACAACTTGACGAGGCCGTTGTGCTCGGCCGCCACCTCTTCGCATTCGTAGAAGACATAGGTCACGTCGACCGAGGGGTCGCGGACCGTCCGCGCCAGTTCGAGTTGGACGGCCAGCCCGCCCTTCATGTCGCACGACCCGAGTCCGTAGAGCGTGTCTCCCTCGATCCGGGCAGTCGCATTGGCGTTCACCGGGACGGTGTCGGTGTGACCGGCGAGAATCAGCCGCATCGGCCGGCCGAGGTCGGTTCGAGCGACGACGTTGCGGTCGACTCGGGTCACGTCGAGCCACGGGACGGCCCGGAGCTGCTCCTCCAACCAGTCGGTGATCGCCTCCTCGTCGTGGCTGACGGACGGGATGGCCACGAGGTCGGCCGTGAGCTGCAGCAGGTCCGTCCCGTCGCTCACGTGGCCACGCCGTGCTCTCGGAGGATGTCGTTGAGCTTGGCCTTGTCATGGCGCTCCCCCTCGGCGAAACGGCGGATGATCAGCGCGCAGGGCATGCCGAACGTACCTCCCGGGAACTCCTTCGGCCGGGTCGCATTGATGACGAGGCACCAGGGCGGAACGTGGCCACGACTCACCGTCTCCCCCGTCTCGGCGTCGATCACCGGGATCGACGGGTTGAGGATGACGCCCGCCCCGAGCATGGCGCCCGCACCCACCCTCGCCCCTTCAGTGACCATCGAGCGGCTGCCGATGAAGGCGTCGTCCTCGATGATCACGGGCGCCGCCTGCGGCGGCTCGAGGACGCCACCGATGCCGACACCGCCGGAGAGGTGGACGTTGGCACCGATCTGCGCGCACGACCCCACCGTCGCCCACGTGTCGACCATCGTTCCCGTCCCGACCCTCGCGCCGATGTTCGTGTAGCTCGGCATGAGGATGACGTCGCGCTCGAGGAACGAACCCCACCGAGCCGACGCGCCGGGCACGACCCGCACGCCGGCGCCGGCGTAGTCATGCTTCAAGGGGATCTTGTCGACGAACTCGAACGGCCCGACCTCCTCGGTCTGCATCGCCGAGAGCTTGAAGAGCAGCAGGATGGCCTGCTTCAGCCACTGGTGAACGACGACCTCGTCGTCGATGATCTCGGCCACCCTGGCCTTGCCGGTATCGAGAAGCTCGATGGCCTCGTGCACGAGCGCACGCGCATCGGCATCGTCCGAGGGGAGCTCGGCCCGCGCATCCCAGAGCGCTTCGATCGATCGTTGGAGGTCGGTCATGGTCGGGAACGCTACCGTCGCCTTCATGGTCCGCCGCCTCGATTCGACCGTGCCCGAGGATCCGCCCCGCCCGGTGCCTGCGGCCGGCGAACCCGAGCACCCAATGCGAGCCGTGACCCGACAGGTGGCATCGGGCGAGGCGTCGGCGTGGACGGCGGAGCGTCGAGCCAAGGTGGCCGCCCTCTTCGACGGGATGGCGGCGGAGTGGCACCAGCGCCGCCTCGACCCGCAGCGCACGGCGCCCCTCGAGGACGCCTATGCGCGCGGCGGGATCGTCGCCGGCGGCACGTGTCTCGAGGTCGCTTCCGGCGACGGGGCCAACACCGAATTTCTGGCGGCTCGCCACGACTCTGTCGTCGCCGCCGACCTGTCCTACGAGATGCTCCGCCATGCGGCGGCCGGCGTCGGCCATCGGATCCAGGTCGACACCAGTGCCGCAGCCATCCGCTCGGCATCGATCGATGCCGCCGTGCTCGTCAATGCGTTGCTCTTTCCGGCGGAGATGGATCGCGTTCTCGCCCCTGGCGGCGTCCTCGTGTGGGTCAACACCTCCGGTGATCGCACACCCATCCACCTCAGCGCCGACGAAGTCGAGGCCTCCCTCCCAGGTTCATGGGACGGCGTGACCTCCGAGGCGGGCCGGGGGACCTGGGCCGTCTTTCGCCGCCTCGCCCCCTGACGCCGCGTTGATGTTGCCCTTGTGGTGCCTGAGATGCGTTGCTGTTGCCCTGGCGGCCGCCCGAAGGGCAACTCCAACGCGTCGGGCGTGAACCTGCTTGTGGCCGACGTCAGGAGCCGGCGAGGCGACGCTGCACCAACTCGAGACGTTCCATCGACTGCACCAGGGCGACGCGCACGAAGCCAGCGCCCTGCGCACCGAAGGTGTCTCCGGGTGTGACCAGCACGCCGCCAGCGGAGGCCAGCCGCTCGGCGAACCCCCAGGCGTCACCGTCGGGCGCGGCGAACCACAGGTAGAAGCCACCGCCGGGGAGGGCGACCGGCAGGCCGGTGAAGGCCTCGAGCACCCCGGCAAAAAAGTGCAGGCGCTCGTCGTAGCGGGCCCGCTGCTCGTCGACGTGCACCTGGTCGCCGAGGGCGGCAGCGGCCGCAGCCTGCACCGGGCCGGGCACCATGAGCCCGGCGTGCTTGCGCACCTCGGAGAGATAGTGCACGAGGTCGCCGTCGCCGGCGTAGAAACCGGCTCGGCCCCCGGCCAGATTCGACCGCTTCGACAGTGAGTGCACGGCGACGAGGCCGTCGAGCCCGTGCTCGAGGATCGTGTGCGGCGGACCGTCCCAGGTGAACTCCACATAGCACTCGTCGCTGAAGACGGGCACGCCGTGCGTCCGCCCCCACGCCGCCGCCAACCCGAGGTCGTCGATCTGCCCCGCAGGATTTCCGGGCGTATTGACCCAGAGGACGAGGGCGCGGGCGGCGTCCTCGTCGGAGATGGCCGACAAGTCGAGATGCCACCGCTCGTCGACGGGCACGGCGACGGCCCGACAACCGGCGAGGATCGCTCCCATTTCGTAGGTCGGGTAGCTGATGGCCGGATACAGAACGGTGTCGCGTTCGGGCGTCCGCAGCTGCAGGTACTGGGGGACGCTGGCCACGAACTCCTTGGTACCGACGCACGCCGCCACCTGTTTGGCCGGCACGGCGACGCCCAACTGCGAGCCCATCCACTCGACCGCCGCTTCTCGCAGCGCCGGCGATCCGATCGATGCCGGATAGCCCCGCTCGGCGTTCGACGTGGCCAAGGCGTCGAGCACGAGCTTCGGCGGCGCGTCGTTGGGCGTGCCGA
>JBKJKM010000262.1:0-36505 GCA_046597375.1 Acidimicrobiales bacterium
GTCTCTTCGTCGTCTTCCTCGTCGTCGTCGACGACGACGAGGCGCTCCTTGAGGATCTCGTCGAGGCTGGCCTCCACTTCGTCCGGCTGGAGGGCGTCGTCGTCATCGTCGTCGTCGTCCTCGCCTTCGAGGGCCGCCGCCGGCGAGGCCACCGGCACCTCGATGGCGTCATCGTCATCGACGTCGAGGGAATCGTCGAGGGCGTCGTCGTCGTCGACGACGAGGACCTCGTCATCGATCAGATCGTCATCACCGATTTCGTCAAGGTCCTCCTCATCGAGGTCCTCGGGCACGTCGACTTCTTCGTCGATCGGTTCGTCGTCCAGTTCATCAGCCATTGCGCGGTCCTTCAGGGGGGTGGGGCGGGCGGACTCTACCCGCACGAGAGCGCTACGGCCGTGCCGTGCCGGCGCCAGGCTCGGCCAGCGGAGGTGTCGGGAGTCCAGGAGTCCGTTGGTACCGTCCCCAAGCCCCCGGCCGCTCCCGAAAGAGACGGTCGAGCCTGTGGACGTTCTCTACTTGGACTCCTGGGCTCCCTACCCTGACAACCACCCGCCGCCTAGGCGATCGGACGGCCGAGGACCCCCTAGTTATGGCGCGACCAAGCCGTCGCCGTCAACTGCCGATCGGGCCCGAAAAAAGTCTGTGACCAGCGCAGACGCGCGTCGACCCTGGTCAGGGGCTATGAAAATTTCGCCTCGACGAATGGTCGAGGGTTGACAGCGGGAGCGATCCTGATTAACGACACCAGACCCGCAGGAGCGGGTAGGGGTCGATCGAGGTCCCGTTGCCCGGCTTCACCTCGAAGTGCAGGTGGGCCGGGGTGCCGCCGGCGTTGCCGGTCGAGCCGACGCTGCCGATGACGTCGCCGCGGCCGACCCGGCTGCCTGCATTGACCCGGATGTCGTTCATGTGGGCGCCGTAGTACGTGACCCCGTCGTCGCCGTCGAGGTAGTAACCGATACCCGCACGGCCGCCGTTGACGGTGCGGATGGTGCCGGCGACGCCGGCCACGACGGGAGTACCCCGCTTGGCGAAGAGGTCGTTGCCGCCATGGAGACGCCGGCCCTCACGAGGGGCGCCGAAACTGTTGGAGAAGGAAAACTTGTCGGCGCCCCGCACCGGGCACAGAGGCCCCTCTGGCGGCGGCACCACGGCGGTGGCGTGCAGCTTCAACTGCCGACCCTCGCGGATGAGGGCGTCGGCACCCTTCAGTCCATTGCGCTCCACGATGTCGGCCACCGACGTGTTGAAACGCTTGGCCAGCCCGGAGAGGGTGTCCCCCTCCTGGACCTCGTAGAGCTTGCTGCCGTCTTCGGGATCGGGAGTGGCCGAGGTCGAGATCGGCTTGGCGATGGCCACCTGGGCGGCCTTCGCGTCCGGGACGTTGAGCTTCTGCCCCTCTCGCACCTTGTTCGGATCGGCGATGGCGTTGGCGGCGGTGAGCGCCAGCAACGGGATCTTGAACTTCGACGCCACCCTCGACAGCGAGTCACCCCGCTTGAGGGTGTAGGTGCTCGACGCGGCCGAGCCCGTCAGTGCAAGTAGAACAACGACGGCGAGCAGGCGCGCGCTTCTCATGAGAGGTCTCCCCTCTCCGCCCACGCTCACCTTACCGGATGAAACCTCATTGTCAACACCAAGCACAGAAACAACATCGCCATCCGGCCCGAAATCTTGAGTGACAGGTCTTGAGCTCGACGTTGAGCTACAGCCTCGAGGAGCGCTTGGATTCGGCCCGGCGCTCGGCGTCGAGACGCTCGAGGTCGTACGTGCCGTAGTCGACGAACGACATGAGGTCGGCGACCGCTGTGTGTCCCGCCTGGGTGGCGATGAGTCGGTGCATCTCCTGGGCCACCCGCCGGTATTCGGGGTGTCCCTGGGGCCCTGACCGCAACTCGATGAGGTGCATCGCGGCGCGGGCGTTCATCTCCATGACGTAGCGGATGCGGTAGGCCAGCGCGACCCCGTAGCCGGCCTGAGCCTTGCCGAACTCCGCATCCAGGGCGTCGTAGAGGGCGGCCGAGCGCTCCATGGCCTCATCGAAGCGGTTGCCGGCGCCCGCCTCGACGACGGCCTCGGGCCGCGAGTACCCGTGGCGGGGCGAGAGTGACTGCCACTCGATCGTGAGCATCCGGTGTCGCTGCAGATCGCGGAAGGCTCCGTAGTCCGAGAGCACGTCGAAGCGGTAGCTCGTCCGCTCGAGGGCCCGTCCCGGCTTGTGGCGACGATTGGAGCGATCGCCGGCGTAGGCCCGGACGACGGCCCGCTTCTCGTCCGCCGACATCGCACCGACCTTGCGGAGGATGGCGTCCTCCGGCAGCGACGAGTAGGGGTAGAGCATGGCGGCGACGACCTTGTCCTCGCCCTCGGGATCGAAGTCGAGCAGGGTCACGATGGGCCGCTCTTCGGCCTCCTCGGTGCCGAACAGCGCCGCAGCCACGCCCTCCATGGCCTCACGGTTGGACTCGAAGTAGTCGGACCAGGCACCACCACGATCGGCCCGGTCGACGCGCACGAGGAAGCTCGGGATGACCTTGCGCAACTCGGTGAGCATCATGTCGGCATAGGCCCGGCTCTCCGGAAGCGGATGGGCCCGCATGCGCAACAAGAGCTGCTCGTAGGCCTGGCCGGTGCCGTAGATGCCGACGTTCGACTGCGCGGCCGCGGGAAGGATGCCCCGAGCGGCGTCGAACGCCTTGGCCTTGATCGACTGGCGATAGACGAAGTCGGAATCGCCCGGATCCTTGGGATAGCGGTTCACGAACCATTGCTGCAGGACGGGAACGACCTCGGCGTAGGCGTCGAACATCCGGTCCATGTCGCCGACGTAGCGAAGGCCCAGGTCGCCGCTCAGGATCTCGGGATCCCGGTAGTAGCGGTAGCGGCCCTCGGTGCGCATGTCGTAGGCGATGTAGCGCGTCGACTGCTCGAGGTAGGCCATGAGGCGCCCCCACTCGAGGACCTTGGTCAGCAGGTTCGACGCCTGCTCGCAGGCCAGATGCACACCGGCCAGCTGGGCAATCGAGTCGTCGCCGTACTCGAGGAAGACCTTGTCGTAGAGCTCCTCGGCCCGTTCGACGCCCACGGAGGCGTCAATGGTGGCGTCGCCGGCGATGTCGAGTTCCCCCACGAACTCGTCAAGGAAGAGCCGCCGCAGGCTCTTCGGGCTGCGGCTGTACCGGGCGAAAAGGGCGCCCTTCACCACCTCCGGCAAGTTCACCAGGGCGAACACGGGCTGATCGAGGTTCGTGAAGTACCGCCGGAGGATCTCCTCCTCATCTGGCGAGAACGTCTCGGCCGTGTAGAGCACCGCCGCCGAGGTTAGGGCGCACCGTCCGGCGGTCGGCGGATGACCTCCGACCGGCTCTTTCGTGAAGCCTCGCCTCACGAAACGGTCAGTGCATCAGGACCAGTTTGCCAAGTTGGTCGCCCCGTTCGAGACGCTCCAGCGCAGCCGGAAAGGTCGAGAGCCCCTCGAAAACCTGATCGACAATGACCGCCACGCCCCCGCCGGCCACGAGGGCGCTGACCTCAGCGAACTCGGCGTAGGAGCCCATCGTGGAGCCAATGATCTCGTGCTGCTTGAAAAACAGTCGGGGTAGGGAGATCTCGACGTTGGAACCGGCCGTGCCGCCACAGGTCACCAGCCGGCCGCCGGGCGCCAGGGCACGGATCGAGCGCTGCCAGGTGGCGGCCCCGACGTTCTCGAACACGACGTCGGCCGAAACCGGGAAATCCTCGCCCGAGTCGAAGGCCTCCTCGGCGCCCCACTCCACGGCGCGGACTCGCTTGGCCTCGTCACGCGACGTACCGAAGACCCGAGCCCCGAGGGCCCGTCCGAGGACCAGTCCCGCGCTCGACACGCCACCGCCCACACCGACGACGAGCATGGTCTCCCCAGCCGCCAGGCGGGCCCGGCGGAGCATCCGCCAGGCCGTCAGGTACACGAGGGGGTAAGCGGCGGCGGCGGCCCACGAGAGCGCCGGCGGCTTGGGCACGACGTTCTCCGCTGGCACCACGACCAGCTCCCCGTGGGCGCCCCAACGGTGCTCGCCGAGGATCTCGAAGGATGGGCACAGTGGGCTGTCGCCCCGCTGGCACACGGCGCATCGACGACAGGAAACGGCCGGGTTGAGGATCACGTCGTCGCCGATGTGGACGTCCTCGACCCCCTCCCCCACGGCCTCCACCACGCCGGCGCCGTCAGCCCCGGGCACATGGGGCAGCTGCGGTCGGGGAAGGCCGCGCGTGACCCAAAGATCCATGTGGTTGAGCGCACTCGCCACGACCCGCACCCGGACCTCGCCGGCCGCCGGCTCGGGCACGTCGATGGTGCCGAACCGGTAGCCGCCCGGCGATTCGTCGAGGATCCACGAGAACATCGAGGTCACCCTCGGACCCTACCGTTGGCGCCGATCCGGCTAGATGACGACCCGCAGGGCGTCGGGCTCGAGGCGCACGACGAGGGTGCGACCCTCGTCGACCCGCTCGCCGTCGAGCCAGATCGGGAGGGGCCGTGCGAGTTCGAACGTGAGGGCGGCGCCCCGCCGCGCCTTGATCCCGGGGTGCGGGAGATGGGTGCCCGTCGGCAGCCGTCGCCGCACTTTGGCCAGGTCGCCGACGGGAAGTCGGGCGTCGAACGTGTCCAGCAACCCGTCGTTGGGGTGGGCGCGCGGGCCGAGATTCCACGGTCCTACCCATTGGGCGTTCATGGCGACGACGACCCGGGTCCACCACCGGTTCCGGGCGACCAGGTGCGAGACGAACAGGTGGAGGCGGCCGTCGACCAGCACCTGGCCCAGGTCGATGGGGAACGTCATGGCCGATGTCGATCGCAGCCGCGCCTCGTCGCCCGGCGCACCCAGCGTCCGGGCGAGGTCGCCGCCGACCACCCCGAGAACCGGGTACGGGCGCCCGTCACGGCGGGCCGCCTCCACCGCCGCCCGGGCCTCGCCGTCGGAGCGAACGACCACACCATCAACCGGAAGGGGGCCGACTTCGCCCCAGGCCTCACCCTTTCGGATCGTCACCGCAGCTCGGGCGGTCCGACGACCGACGACGCCGAGACCACCCCACGGAAGAGCGCCTCGGCGGCCGAGCGGCACGCCCGAGCGGTGGCCGGCTCCCCGGCGGCGTCGCCCATCTGGCGGAGCAGGTCGATCAGTTGTTTGATGTTGCGGACGAAATCGCCGCCGGTCATCTGCTCCTCGGCGATCGTGTCGGAGAGGTCGGCGCCGGTCGCCCAGGCGTAGGCCAATCCGAGAAAACCGGGATCAGGCGGCCGTGTGCCGGGCAGCCCGGCACCCTCCTCAGCCAAGCGGAGCTCGCGGGCCACGTACTCCAGATCCGACCACCGTCGCCGCACGTCACCCGGCGGGAACCACGGTGTCGGCGCATCACCCGGCCCTCGCTTCTCGTAGGTGAACACTGACGCCAGTCCGGCCACCTCTCCCACGCCGAGCCCGTCGAAGAGTCCGGTGCGCAGGCACTCGGCGACCAACAAGTCGCTCTCGTGGTAGAGCGAGCGCAATCGTTCTCCGGCCTCGGTCAGCGCCCAGCCGTCGATGTAGCCCCACGATTCGAGCACCTGCAACACCCGGTCGAATTGCCGGGCCAGAGACTCGGACCGTTGCAACGTGGCGTGTCGGATGGCCTGCAGTTCCCGCTCCCTCTCGTCGGCCTTCCAGGCCGCCCGGAGGTGGGATTTGAGGTCAGGACACGTGGTCACCGAATGGGCCGCGACCGACTCGACGAGCGCCCGCGCCCGGGCGGCTTTCCCGTGCACGGGACCGACGTCGTTCCCGCCTTGGAACTCCACGATCCGTAACGCCGTGGCCACGGCTCTGGTGAAGGTGTGGTTGTTGGGCAGGAACGGCACCGGCAGGGCGATGTTGGCGACGGCGCGGGGTGGGACCGGAAAGTCCCCACTGGTCAGTTGCACCCGTTTCCCCGAGAGGTTGACGGCACCCAGCACCTTCCCCCCTTTGCGGGCGGCCGTGGTGATCACAGCGACCCGTCCGCCGGATGACTGACCGGGCACGACGAGCACGTCACCGGGCCCGATTCGGTCGAGGGCCCGCTCGACGTCGGCTTTGGCCGCCGGCTTGACCCGCTGCGCCTGCTCCGCCTCTTGCCGCAACCGGCGGTAGTCGCCGATGTCGCCGAGGTCGCACTCGACGCCCGCCCGGAGCTCGGCCACCTCGGCGGCAAGGGTGGCGGTGCGCCGCTCGTCACGCACCACGGCCGAGTCGGAGCGGTACTGGGCGAACGAGAGGTTCAACAGGTGATGGGCCTGGGCCGGCTCGTAACGGCGGACCAGGTTGGCGGCCATGTTGTACGTCGGGCGGAAGGCCGACGTCAGCTCGTACGAGCGCGTCGAGGCCAGGGAGGCCACCTCGTCAACGGCCACGAACGGCGACCACAACACGATGCCGTAGCCGACGTCGTCGATGCCCCGCCGTCCGGCTCGGCCGGTGAGCTGGGTGTACTCCCCCGGCGTGAGCTTCTCGTGGCCCTCCCCGGTGAACTTGGTGAGCTTCTCGATGACCACCGACCTTGCCGGCATATTGATGCCGAGGGCCAGGGTCTCGGTCGCGAACACCGCTTTCACGAGGGCGCGAGTGAAGCAGGCCTCCACGGCCTCTTTGAAGGGCGGCACCATCCCGGCGTGATGGGCCGCCAGCCCGGCCTCGAGTCCGCGCAGCCAGGCGCCGTAGTCGAGCACCCGGAGGTCGTCTTCGGAGAGCCCGCTGACCTTCGCCTCGGCAATGGCCCGGATCTCGGCCCGCTCCTCGGGCGTGGTCAGGCGGATGCCGGCGCTCAGGCACTGCGAGACGGCGTCGTCGCAGGCCGCACGACTGAAGATGAACGTGATGGCGGGGAGCATGTCGCGGGCGCCGAGCACGGCGATCACCTCGGCCCGCCGGGGGGTGAAGAGACGTCCGCGCCGGATACCGCGCCCGACCCGGGGCTGTACCTCCTGCCTCGATCTGGCGTCCCCGCGCTCGAGTTGCTCGGCCTCCGGGTTGGGACGGCCGTCGACGAGGGTCGGCAGCAGCAGGGGTTGCTCGAGGTGGCGGTCACCCATGAGGTAGAGGTTGTGAAGGGTGACCGGTCGCCGTTCCTCGATGACCGTCTCGGTGGCGCCCCGCACGGTACCGATCCAGTCGGCAAACTCCTCGGCGTTGCTGACCGTCGCCGACAGGCAGACAAGAACGACCTCCGGTGGCGTGTGGATGATGACTTCCTCCCACACGGGTCCGCGATAGGTGTTCTGGAGGTAGTGCACCTCGTCGAGCACCACGTAGCGCAACCGCTCCAGCGAGCGGCTCCCGCCGTAGATCATGTTCCGCAACACCTCGGTCGTCATGACGACGATCGGGGCATCACCGTTGACGGCGTTGTCGCCTGTGAGCAGGCCGACGGCCTCGTCGCCGTGCCGTGCCACCAGGTCGCGATACTTCTGGTTCGACAGAGCCTTCAGCGGGGTCGTGTAGAACGCCTTGACGCCCTCGGCCAGAGCTTTGGCCACGGCGTACTCGGCTACGACGGTCTTGCCCGAACCGGTCGGCGCAGCCACCAGCACCGACCGTCCGCCGTCGAGCGCATCGAAGGCCCGACGTTGGAACTCGTCGAGCTCGAACCCGAAGGAGGCCTCGAACTCGGATCGGTTCACGACCTCCGTCCTACCGCTTGAGCAACTTCCCGAGGAGGATGCTGACCTCGTAGAAGAGGTACATCGGGCCGGCCATGGCCAGCAGGGTGACCGGATCCTGGCTCGGCGTGATCACCGCGGCGAACACCACGATGGCGATGATCGCCCCGCGCCGCCACTTCCGGAGCTGGGCACTCTTGAGGATCCGCGCCAGTTGGAGGAAGGTCAACAGGATCGGGAACTCGAAGGACACGCCGAAGGCGACCACGACGAGCATGTACAGCCGCAGGTATTTCGACGGACTGAACAGCGGCACGAGGTTCGGTCCACCGACGCCGATGAGGAACTCGATGGCCTTCGGGAAGGTGAGGACGGCGACGAAGGCACCCGCGAGGAAAAGCAGGATCGAACTGACGATGAACGGGATGGCGTAGCGCTTCTCGTTCTTGTGCAGACCGGGAGTGACGAACCGCCACACCTGCCAGAGGATCACGGGCGCGGCGATCACGACGCCGATGAACACGGCCAACTTGATGCGGGTGCCGAAGCCCTCGAGGGGGTCGATGACGACGAGCTGGCAGGCCTTGCCCTTTTGGGCTTCGCAGTAGGGATCGACGAGAAAGTTCAATGCCCGGTTCGAGAGGACGAAGCCGATCGTTGAGCCGAACACGAGGGCAAAGACGGACTTGACGATCCGACCCCGCAGCTCGCCGAGGTGCTCGACCAGGGTCATCCGGTCGAAGCCGGCACCCTCCTGTTGGGGGTTGTCCGCCAGCGCCGTCACGTGGACCGGTCGTCAGGAGCGCCGGGAAGATCGCTCCACAGGTATTTCTGTTCGGCCACCGGGCCGGGCGTGGCGGTCACGTCGGTCGACGAGGCCGGCGGCACCGGCGGACCGGCGACAGGCGTCTGCATCGCGTCGCGGATCTCCGCTTGGAAGCCGGCGCTCATGCGCCGCATCTCGGCCATGGCCCGGCCCACCTGGCGAGCGGCCTCCGGCAATCGGTTGGGACCGAGGACGAGGAGGGCGACGACCAGGATCACGAGAATCTCCGGCGCTCCGATGCTTCCCATATCTCTGCAGTCTACGGGGCGAGGGTCGCCGCTGGACGTGCCCGACCGCGGGCGGCGGACAGTCCGGACGCCACCTGACGGGCCTCGATCTGCAAGGCCTCGATCGGATCGCGCATCTCGGCCAGCAGGGTGAGCTCCCGACCCAGCGCGCCGGCCTCACGCGCGATGCGCCGAACGGTGAGGACGATGGGGACGGCGAAGACCACGAGCAGCGCCAGCGGCACCAGCCAGATCACGGAAGCGACCCTACGCGCCGGGCGCCCCGAGTCGGGCAGGAAACGTCAGTCGTCGCCCGGGGACACCGATGCCGTGAGGCGCTCGAACCAGCCGTCCTCCTGCAGGAGCAGGTGGAGCTCGAGGAGGTCGTCGTAGTCGAGCGGATCGCCGGACTTGGGCTCGTCGAGCTCGGCCGGCAGGCTCCACACGGCCAAGCGGACGCCGGAGGAGACGAGCAGGTCGACAATTCGTTGCTCGGCCATCTTCGACACCGCCACCGCGCATTGCGGGCAGCGGAAGGCGTAGGAGCCTTGGTTGTTGGACGCACAGACCTGGACGCTGACATCACGAGACGTCAGTTCGATGTCGCCGCAGGTTGGGCAGCTGGCCCGGATGGTTGCCACCAAGTTCTCCCTTCATTGCCTCGGCCTTCCCATCGACTCGTTCTTGTCCCGGGTTGAGTGAACCTTCGGGCCATCTTCTCGGTGGCGACCAGGGTGCAATCGCACGTCGCAGACGAGTCATTGCCGGTGACCAGGACCGACTAGTCCCGATGGGCTAGAGCGAAATACGTCTCAAGGATCACCCCTCCTCCACCCGACGTACCAGGCATGCAACAAGGCGTGGCGCAGTACCTGGCGCAGGTCCTTCGGGGCCTCACGGTGGGTGCGGACCCCATCCGGCTCCTCCACGACGCGCTGGGTGGCGCCGTCGCCGCCACGGCCGGTCGCCACGGCATCATCGTCGGGCTGGTCGACGGTGCCGCCTCGATCGTGGCGTCCTCGGGATCGACGCCCAAGGTCGTGATGGACACGGCCGAGCAGTGCATCGCCGACGGACGGCTGGCCCGCCGTCGTGACGCCGCCGTCGGGACGGGCGCCATTGCCGAGCCCATCCGCATGGGTCACCGCATCGTCGGCGCCATTGCCATCGGCGGCGACCCTCTCAACCTCGACGCCGCGCCGCTCCCCCTCTTCGCTGATGCCGCCGGCCTCGCCCTGTCGCGACGTCCATCGGTAGGACGCGCCTCGGTGCCCGACTTCTCCGACGCGCTCCTTCAGATCAGCGCCGACCTCGACCAGACCGCCGTCCTCTCCCGCGTCTTCGAAGCGGCCGAGTCGCTCTTCGGTGCCCTCGGCGGATTCTGCGTCGTGCCCGACGGCGACAACTGGCGGGTCGCGCAGTACCAAGGCATCACCGCCGCCGACCTCCGCAATGCCGCCCGCCATCCCGATTTCCGTGGCTTCGTGGCCAGCGCCAATCTCCGGGTCGAGCCTCCGACCCATCCGGTCGTGGCCGGTCTGGTCCAGGGAGCCGAGACCGCGGTCTCGGTGCCCCTCGTTTCCGCAGGTCGTCGCCAGGGCTTCCTGGTGCTCCTCCTCGGCGAGGCCCCGGATCAGATCGGCCAAGGTCTCCTCCTCGCCTTCGCCAATCAGGTGGCGTCGATCATGCGGGCCTCTGACCTGTCGCTGCGCCTCCGCGACCACGAACAGCGGCTCTCCGCCGTCGTCCATAGTGCGCCGACGCCGGTGATGGTGCTCGACGAGAGGAATCGCTTCGTGCTCGTGAACGGCGCGGCCGCCGAGCTCTTCCATCTCCCTGAGGCGTTCGCCGTCGGTCAGCCCGTGGCCGGGCGCCTCGGCCACGAATCGCTCGAGAGCCTCGTCGATGAAGAAGGCGAGGGCCAGATGGAGGTCCTCCTGGGTTCCCCGCCCGATCGCCTGTATTTAGCCGCTACCCGCCGCATGCGGGCGCCGGGTGGACGAGATCTCGGCCGCATCCTCGTGCTCGAGGACGTCACCAAACAGCGGGAGACCGACAAGATCAAGAACGACTTCGTCTCGGTGATCGGCCACGAGCTGCGCACCCCCCTCACCGTCGTGAAGGGGTACGTGAAGATGCTGTCGATGAAGGGCGCATCCATCGACCCGGCGTCCCTCGACACCTGCGTCAACGCCCTCGGCACCAACACCGGCCGCCTCGAGCGCCTCATCGAGGACCTCCTGTTCGTCTCCTCCATCGAGTCCCGCCGCCCGAGCCTCGACCTGCAGCCCGTCGACATCGGCACGGTGCTCGACGAGTTCGCCGCCGAGCGCGTGACCGTCCAACGGCCGCGACGCCCCCTGCCGGTGCAACTCGACCGCACCAAGCTCGACCAGATCCTCCACCACCTCCTCGACAACGCGCTGAAATACACCGAGGGCGACGTCGTGCTGTCGGTCGTCGACGGCGACGAGGCCGTGGAGATCCAAGTCGACGACAGCGGTCCCGGCATCTATTCGGGTGACGTCCCGCAGCTGTTCGAGCGGTTCCGCCAACTGGACGGCTCGTCGACGAGGTCGCACGGCGGCACGGGTCTCGGTCTCTACATCTGCCGGCGCCTCGTCGAGCTCCAGGGCGGCAAGATCTGGTGCGAGAGTCGCCTCGGGGTCGGCAGCCGCTTCGCCTTCACCCTGCCCAAGGACGGCCCTCACCACGTCACCAGCCACGTGGAGACCTTCCCCGCCAGCGCGTAACTTCGGCGTTGTGGATTCGCTGCGGGCGCCGATCGGGTTTGCCCATCGAGGGGCGCGCGCTCACGCGCCCGAGAACACCATCGAGGCGTTCGCTCTCGCCCGCAAGCTGGGCGCCGACGGCCTCGAGAGCGATGTGTGGCTGACGTCGGACGGTGTCGCAGTGCTCGACCACGATGGCGTGGTCAAAGTGGGGCTGAGGCGCAAGCCGATCGCCACCATCACCCGCGCCCAGTTGCCATCGTGGATCCCGACCCTCGAGGACCTTTATGCAACGTGCGGGACCGATTTCGAGCTCAGCCTCGACGTCAAGGACGACGACGCCGCCGCTGCCACGATCACCGTCGCAAGGGCCGCCGGACCCGGTGTGCTCTCCCGCCTCTGGTTGTGTCACCCCGACTGGGAGCTGGTGCGCACCTGGCGACGGCTGGCCGACGACGTCCGTCTGGTCGACTCCACCCGGCTGCGACGCATCAAAGGTGGCGCCGAGCGTCGCGCCGCCGACCTGGCCGACGCCGGGATCGACGCCGTCAACCTCCACCACTCCGACTGGAACCTCGGGTTGGCGACCCTCTTCCACCGATTCGAGCGCTACTGCTTCGGGTGGGATGCCCAGTTCGAGCGGGTCTTGACCCAGTTGCTGCGCTACGGCCTCGACGGCGTCTACAGCGACCACGTCGACCGCATGGTCGATGCGCTCGGGGAGTTCTCCCGCTAGCTACAACAGCTGCAAGTCGTTGAGCGGGAAGACCTTGACGAAGGCCCGCCCGACCACGCTGTCCTGATCGATGAAGGTCGGCGCGTTCGAGCACAGGACGCGGCTGTCGGTCGAGTTCTCCCGGTTGTCGCCCATCATCCAGAGCTTGCCGGCCGGCACCTTGACCGGTCCGAAGTCGCTCGTGGTCTGCCCTTCGGGGAGGTACTCCTCGACGAGACGCTGCTCGTTCACGAACACCGAGCCGGTCTTGCCCTCGACGACGTCACCTGGCAAGCCGACCACTCGCTTCACCAGGTCCTTGATGCGGGGATCGGGGACGGCACAGGCTGGCCGTTCGAAGACGACGACATCGCCGCGGTGGATGTCGTGGAGTCGGTAGCTCAACTTGTTGACGAAGATGCGATCGCCGTTCCGGAGTTGCGGCTCCATCGAGGCCGACGGGATGAAGAAGGCCTGGATGAGGAAGGTCTTGACCAGAAAGGCCACCAGCAGAGCGGCGGCGATGATCACGACCCACTCGATGGCCGAGCGGAGGGCGCGACCACTACGGGTGGCTGCCGGCGGGGACGCGGGGGACGGCGGAGGCGGGGCCGTCGGCGGGGCTTCGATCACGACGGCCCGACGTTACCGGCTGCCCGATCCCTGTCGGTCCCGCCGAGGAGTCGGGCCGCCGCCACGCCGGCCGCACCCGCCCAGGAGAAGAAAGCCGGGTCATCGGCCGGGCCTCGACCCATCGTCGTCACCTGGATCCCGGCGGCCTCCAGCAGCCCACCCACGTCGGGACCATCCTGGTCGTCGGGCGAGGGCACGGCGAGCTGCTTCGCCGCCAGCTCGACGGCCGTCATGGTGTGGTGACTGGGGCCGCGATGCCTGTCGCGTTCGTCGGCGTCGCTGAAGCGCACGGCCAAAACTGGGACGCCGCCGAGGGCGGCGGCGGCGTCGACGATCCCGACGACGTCGAGCCCCGTGTGGCCGAGCCGTGTGCCCGTTCCCACGACGCCCGGACCGATACCGGCTATGGCGACATCGGCGCCCTGATGGCGCGCCAGCGCCAACGCCGAGTGCAGGTTCACCGCCTCGAGGTCGCCGCCGAAAGCCTGACCGGCGGTGATCGTGAGATCGAGGAGCCCCCTGGCGCGGAGCTGGTGCACCGTGTCGCTCAGAGCGATCGGCAGCGACCCACCGTCCGTCATCACGTAGGCCACGCGTACCGAAGGGCGCAGGTGCTTGAGGACCACGGCGACGCAGGGAACCTGGCTGTGGAGCCCGCAGGCCACGACCGGCATCCCGCCGAGGGACTCCGGCAGCTCCGCGCCCGCCCCTTCCTCCGACGCGCCGGTGTCGACCTGGAGGCTGGTGTAGCGAAGCTTCATGATGTGCCCCGGCCCGGGTTCGCTCCACCCGTCGGGACGGTCGAGGTTCCAATGCACCACGTGCCACCCGCCGGTGCCGAGACCGAGCTCGACCGCGGTCGTGTTCATCACCACCCGTTCACCGATGGCCACGGTGCCGATGAGTTGGGTGAGCACATAGGCCCGTTCGCCCTCCACGAGCACGCGCTGCAGGCCGGAACGCTCCTCGAGGATCTCGGTCACCACACCCGTGCGAAACGACGGCACTAGACGACGAGGGCAGTCACAACGGCACCGTCGGGAGCGCCAGCGAGCAGGTGCCACCCGAGCGGAAAGGAGCGCCAGCGACGCAGAGCGAGGGCATTCAAAGCGACGCGATCAGCTTCTCCACCCGCTCGTCCTTGAACTTGAACGGGTCCTTGCAGAGCACGGTGCGCTGGGCGTTGTCGTTGAGCTTCAGATGCACCCAATCAACCGTGTAGTCGCGCCGCTTCTCCGTCGCCTTCTTGATGAACTCGCCCCTGAGCCGGGCTCGTGTCGTCTGCGGCGGGGTGTGAACGGCGATGTCGATCTCCTCGTCGTTGCACATCCGCTCGACCAGGCCCTTGTCCTGCATCTTGTAATACAGCCCGCGCTGGCGGTTGACGTCGTGGTACTGCAGGTCGAGCAACGCCACCTTGGGGTGGGTCAGCGGGATGTCGTTCCTCTCTCGGTAGGCCTCGATGAGCTGATGCTTGATCACCCAGTCGCACTCGCGATCGAGGCTCATCGGGTCCTTCTCGATGCCCGTCAAGCAGTGCTGCCACATCCCGAGGGCCTGCTCCTCGAGGGGGCTCAGGCCCTTGGTCTCGTGATACCGCACGGCGCGGGCGAGGTACTCGGCCTGGATGTCGAGCGCCGTGAGTTCCCGTCCGTTGGCCAGCCGCACCTTCTTCTTGCACGTCGGGTCGTGGCTGATCTCGCGAATAGCGCGGATCGGGTTCTCGAGGGTCATGTCGCGGAGTACCACGCTCGGGTCCTCGAGCATGCGCAACAGGATCGACGTGGCCCCGACCTTGAGGAAGGTGGCGTACTCGCTCATGTTGGAGTCGCCGACGATGACGTGCAGGCGACGGAAGCGCTCGGCATCGGCGTGAGGTTCGTCGCGGGTGTTGATGATCGGCCGGCTGCGGGTGGTGGCGCTGGAGACTCCCTCCCAGATGTGCTCGGCCCGCTGGCTGATGCAGTACATGGCGCCGCGCGCCGTGGCCAGCACCTTGCCGGCTCCGGCGTAGATCTGGCGGCTGACGAAAAACGGGATCAGCACCTCGGCGTAGTGCCCGAAGTCGTCGCGGCGACTCGTCAGGTAGTTCTCGTGACAGCCGTAGGAGTTTCCGGCCGAGTCGGTGTTGTTCTTGAAGAGGTAGATGACGCCTCGAATGCCCTCCTCGCGCAGCCGCTGCTCGGCGGCGATCAACAGGTCTTCAAGTCGCCGCTCCCCGGCCTTGTCATGGACGACGAGGTCGTGGATGGAATCGCACTCGGGTGTGGCGTACTCCGGGTGGCTGCCGACGTCGAGATACAGCCGGGCCCCGTTCTCCAGGAACACGTTGCTGCTGCGGCCCCAGCTCACGACGCGGCGGAACAGATACCGGGCGACTTCGTCGGGACTGAGGCGGCGCTGGCCGCGGAGGGTGCACGTGACGCCGTACTCGTTCTCCAACCCGAAGATGCGACGGTCCACGTGACCCCTTATGAGTGGCGAGACCCCAAGGTACCGTTGATGGGATGTCTCCGATCCGCATGGTGCCCCTCGTGACCGTGGGCAGCGCGTTCCAGGCGCGGGTGCTGGTGGCTCGCCTCGGGTCCGAAGGCATCGTGACCTCGCTGCAGGGCGCCGTCGACGGGCCGTACCCGTTCGGAGATGTCCACGTGCACGTCGATGCCGAGGACCTCGAACTCGCCCGTCAGCTCCTGCTCGCCGACGAGGTCGAAGAGGCCTTCACCGACGGCGTCGACCATGCCAACGTTCGACGCTTCGCTGGCCTCCCGCCGTGGGTGGCGATCATCGCCATCATCGGCATCGCCGTGGCCAGCTCGCTGGCCCGGGTCCTGTCGGTCTAGAGCTCGGCGCCCGCCGCCGCCGGGCCATCCGGCTCGGTGACCTCGCTCGCCGGGACGGTGGCCAGCACCGCACCCAACTCGGCTTCGTCGAGACGGCGGAACGCCCGGCGACGGGCGCCGCGCTCGAGCACGGCGACTTCCATGTCGGTCGGCGTGAGGGAGCGCTCCGGGCCGCTCAGGGCTCCGACGGCGACGTCCAGCGCAGAAGCCAGCGAGAGGCCCTCGGTCCAACCGGCCTTGAGTCGTTCGGCGATCGCCTCGTTGTCGCCCGGGATGACGGTGAAGCGATCTTCGTCGAGGATCACGCCGTCGTAGAGCACGTGGAAGAACTCGTCGTCGGCCGCCTCGTAGCCGACCTCGGCTACGAGGATCTCCACCTCCATCGGCTTCATGTCGTGGGTGAAGGACTGGCCGAGAAGTTGGGCGTAGGAGTTGGCCAACGACTTGGCGTGCACGTCCTCGCGGCTGAAGCGGAACCCCTCGACGTCGGCGTAGCGGACGCCCGCCTGGCGGAGTTGGTCGTACTCGTTGTACTTGCCGACGCCGGCAAAGGCGATGCGGTCGTAGATCTCGCTGATCTTGCGCAGCGTGGCGCTCGGGTTCTCGGCGGCGAGCAGGATGCCGCCCTCGTACTGGAGGGCGACCAGGGCGCGACCCTTGGCGATGTTGGTGCGGGCGAACTTGGCCTTGTCGGCGATGAGCTGCTCGGGCGAAACGTAGAACGGCATGCTCATCGGCTCAGCCCCTGGTCGCTCTTGCGCTGGATGAGGGCGGCGAAGCGCTCGGACACTTCGGCCTCGACGACCTCTTCGTAGCCGGCGCCGGTGATGGTCGCCACGGTCGGATAGATACCGCGAACGGCGTCAGGGCCGCCGGTGGCGCTGTCTTCATCGGCCGCTTCGTAGAGCCCCTGCACGGCGAGCTCGATGGCACTAGCGCGGTCCATGCCCTCGGTCCAACCGAGCTTCACCGTGGTGCGGGCATCGCGCCCGCCGCTGCCATCGGCGTGGAACTCCGTCTCTTCGTACCGGCCGCCGGTGGCGTCGTAGGTGAAGATGCGACCAACGCGCCTCCGCGTGTCGAAGCCGGCGAACAGCGGCACGACGACCATGCCCTGCATGGCCATCGGCAGGTTGTTGCGCACCATGCCGCCGAGCATGTTGGCCTTGCCTTCGAGGCTCAACACATTGCCGGTCAGCTTCTCGTAATGCTCGAGCTCGAGCTGGAACGACTTCACCATCTCGAGGGCGAACCCGGCGGCGCCGGCGATGGCGACGCCGCTCCAGCGGTCGGCCGGGTGCACTTTGTCCATGGCCCGGTGGGCGATGCTCGACCCGGCGGTGGCCCGACGGTCGCCGGCGAGGATGACGCCCTCGGTGTAGCGCAGGGCGACGATCGTCGTGCCGTGGGTGATCGGTCCGAACCCGGGATCACGATCCACAGCTCCGGGCAGTTGCGGCGGTGACCCGTCGAGGCGCCGGAGCAGGGCCGAGAAGCTCGGACCCGGGTCCTCGCTGGGCGGAAAGAGGGGCAAGGTCATTGCGTCGGGACGATAGTGGCTCGCTTCTTGTCCGCCGGCTTCACCGCCGGTACCGGCCAGACGTAATCGAGGTCGTTCGGCAGGTCGGCCTCGAAGCGGGATCGGTAGTACTCGGGATCCTTGCGCAACAGGTTGCTGCGATGGCTGCGGTGGACGGCCTCGTCGCCCCACCACGCGGGGAGATCGGCCACCTCCTGGCGCGTCGGCAGGTCGGAGAAGCCGGCGTCGGCCAGATCGACGCGGATCTTCAGATCGCACGTGTCGATGAAGCCCCGCCCCGACCACTCGGCACAAACGATCTGTGCGTACAGGCCGAGCGCGGCCTCACAGCCTTGCCACATCCGGACGGCCGGGTGGTGCTTCCAGCCGTACGTCGGCCGCGTGAGGGCCCGGACGACCTGCAACACCTCCACCCGCTGCTTGCCCAACCGTCGGTCATCGAGCACGGCAGCGCCACGGACCAGGTCGGGATAAGGCACGAAGGTCTGCATCGCCTCCATGTTCTGCCCCTCGCGGCCGGCGTCAGAACAACGTCGGCGGCCCTGCGGCAATGAGTTCCCAGGTCAGCGACCTGTACGTACCTACTGACCGCCCTTCTGGACGTAGGATCTCACGAAGTCCTCGGCATTTTCCTCGAGCACTTCGTCGATCTCGTCCAGCAGTTCGTCGAGCTCGGCCTTCAGCTTCTCGCCTTGGGGCGAGGCGGCAGCGACGTCTTCGTCGACGACTCCCTCGGTACGCGCCGGCGCCGGCTTCTTCTTCTGCTCACGTTCAGGCATGTGTGGAACGACCTCCTAGGAGTCCAGCCGGGCGATCAGCTCGGCCGGGCTCGAACATCCATCCAACAACGTATCGACAATGTCAGCGGTACCTCTTAGCGGTTCCATCATCGGCACGCGTCGGAGGGGCTCGGCGCCGAGGTCGAAGACGAGGGAGTCCCAGTTGGCCGCAGCGATGGATGGCGCCCACTTCTGGAGGCACTTGCCCCGGAAGTAGGCGCGCGTGGTGCGGGGAGGCTCGGAGACGGCGGCCTGCACCTCCTCCTCGGACACGATTCGCTCGAGTTTCAGCCGCTCGAACAACGACTTGGTCGGCCGGACGTCGTGGTACTGGAGGTCCATGGCGGCGAGGCGAGCGTCGTTCCAGTCGAGGTCGTGGCGATCCTTGTAGGCCGACAACAACCGGTACTTCGCCACCCAGTCGAGCTGTCCGGACAGCGACATGGGGTCGGCCTCGAGGGCCGTCAGCACGGCCTCCCACCGCTGCAACAGCTCGTCGCCGACGGATTCGGGCCCGACGGCGAGCAGGCCGCGGTCCTCGGCATACTTCCGGGCCAGGTCGAAGTACTCCCACTGCATCTCGAGGGCCGTCATCTTCGAGCCGTCCGCCAACTCCAGCGGCAACGACAGCGACAGGTCGTAGGACACCTTGCGCAACGACTGCACCGGCGCCGCTAGTGAGAAGTCGCGATCGCCGAAGACGTCGTCCTCGATCATGCACAACACGATGGACGTGATCCCGACCTTGAGGAAGGTGGAGACCTCGGCCAGGTTGGCGTCGCCGACGATCACGTGGAGGCGGCGGTACTTCTGGGCGTCGGCGTGCGGCTCGTCTCGGGTGTTGACGATCGGCCGTTTCAACGTCGTCTCGAGCCCGACCTCCTCCTCGAAGAAATCCGCACGCGAGGTGAGCTGGAACGGCACCTCCATGCCGAACGTGGACGACGCTTCAGTGCCGACCTTGCCGGCACCCGTGTAGATCTGCCGGGTGATGAAGTGCGGCATGACGTGTTGCACGATGCGCCCGAACGGCACCTGGCGATCCATGAGGTAGTTCTCGTGGGTGCCATAGGAGTTGCCCTTGCCGTCGGAGTTGTTCTTGTAGACGACGATGCCTTGACCGTTGGCCAGAGAGCGCTCCGCCGCGTCCATCGACGCCGCCAGGATGCGCTCTCCCGCTTTGTCCCACACCACGATCTGGCGGGCGTCGGAGCACTCGGGCGACGAGTACTCCGGGTGGGCGGGGTCGACGTAGTACCGCGCCCCGTTGGTCAGGACGGCGTTGACCAGATGGGTCTCGATGTCCGGCGGCATCGACCCCTCGCGAGCGAAGCCGCGCGCATCTCGGCCGGGCGACTCGTCTTCGAAATCCCAGTCGACCTTGCGCTGGAGCTCCTGGACGTAGGCGTTGATGAGCACCGAGGAAGCGGCGATCGGGTTGGACTCGCCCACGCCGCGCTGTTGGATGCCGTACTCCGTCTCGAGCCCGAACACCTTTTGCAACGCCATCGGGTCGAACTTACCGTTCTGTGAAGGTCTACCGACCCATACGGTTAGGAGACCTTCACAGAATGGGATGCGGGGCTAGAGGTATTGGCCGGTGCCGACGCGTTCGATCGCCTTGCCGCCGGTGGTCTCGCCGGCCTTGTCGCGGTCCTTGAGGAGGATGCGCATGTAGACGATGCGCTCGCCCTTCTTGCCGGAGATCTTGGCCCAGTCGTCGGGGTTCGTGGAGTTGGGGAGGTCTTCGTGCTCCTTGTACTCCTGGCGGATCGAATCGAGCAGGTGCTGGGTGAGGATGCCCCGCCCGTTGCCGGCGATCTCCCGCTTGATGGCCAACTTCTTGGCCCGGCGGACGATGTTCTCGATCATGGCGCCGGAGGAGAAGTCCTTGAAGAACATGACCTCCTTGTCACCGTTCTGGTACGTGACCTCGATGAAGCGGTTCTCGTCGTCGGTCGAGTACATGACCTCGACGGTCTTCTCGATCATCACGGCGACGGCCTTGGCCGGGTCTCCGCCGCCGAGGGACTCGACCTCATCGGCGTCGAGCGGGAGGTCGGCCCGCAGGTAACGCGAGAAGATCTGGGCGGCGTTCGTGGCGTCGGGACGCTCGACCTTGATCTTCACGTCGAGACGGCCGGGGCGCAGGATGGCCGGGTCGATCAGGTCTTCGCGGTTGGAGGCACCGATCACGATCACGTTCTTCAGCGTCTCCACGCCGTCGATCTCGGCCAGGAGCTGGGGGACGATCGTGGACTCCATGTCCGAGCTGATGCCGGTGCCCCGGGTGCGGAACAGGGAGTCCATCTCGTCGAAGAAGACGATGACGGGCACGCCCTCCTCCGACTTCTCCCGGGCCCGCTGGAAGACGAGCCGGATCTGGCGCTCCGTCTCGCCGACGTATTTGTTGAGGAGCTCGGGTCCCTTGATGTTGAGGAAGTACGACTTGGCGCCGACCTTGCCCGTGACCTCGCTCACCTTCTTGGCGAGGGAGTTGGCGACGGCCTTGGCGATGAGCGTCTTGCCGCACCCCGGAGGCCCGTACAAGAGGATGCCCTTGGGCGGGGGCAGCTCGAACTCCTTGAACAGGTCACGGTGCACGAACGGCAGCTCGACGGCGTCCATGATCGCTTCGATCTGCTCGTCGAGGCCGCCCACGTCCTCGTAGGAGATGTCGGGCACCTCCTCGAGCACGAGCTCCTCGACCTCCGGTCGCGGCAGCTTCTCGGTGAGCAATCCGGTCCGGGAGTCCATGAGGAGGGTGTCGCCGGCTCGCAGTTTCACCGAGCCGTCCATGAGCGCCTCCGAGAGATCGACGACGCGCTCCTCGTCGGCCCGGCCGACGATCATCGCCCGCTTCCCGTCCTCGAGGATCTCCTTGAGGGTGACGGCTTCACCGGTCAGCTCGGGACCGCGCGCCAAGACGATGTTGAACGACTCGTTGAGCACGACCTCCTGGCCCTTGTGCAGCTCGGTGTCCTCGAGATCGGGATGCAACGCGACGCGCATCTTCCGCCCACCGCTGAAGATGTCGACCGTCCCGTCCTCGTTGCGGCCGAGGTACGTGCCGTAGGCCGAGGGCGGCTGTGTGAGCTTGTCGACCTCGTCGCGCAACGTTGCGATGTGCTCGCGCGCCTCTCGCAGGGTGTAGGTCAACTTCTCGTTCTGCGAGACGGCCTGGGCCAGCTGGCCCTTGGTCTCGAGCAGCTTCTCCTCGAGCGTCCGCACCCGCTTCGGCGCCTCGGAGAGCCGGCGACGGAGGGTGTTGACCTCCTCCTCGAGCACCATGGCGTGCTCTCGCAGCTCGACCAGTTCGGCATCGGACATGGGCACACCTCCTTTGGAACGGACCATACACGGGGGTCATCAGCAACCGATGGACAGGCGAGTTGCATTTACGCACCCCGGACCGGGTAAATTGCCAAGGCAACCCCAACCGCACGAGGTGAGGAACTTCCATGGGCATGAAGGTCTGGATCGATCAGGATCTCTGCACGGGCGACGGTCTGTGCGAGGAGATCGCTCCGTCCGTGTTCACGTTGCTCGACGACGGGCTCGCCTATGTGAAGGAGGGCGACAAGATCTTCAACCCGGGCGGCCCCGAGGGCCTGGCCAACGTCGCCTCAGGCATGGAGGAAGCCACCATCGAGTCCGCCGAAGAGTGCCCCGGCGAGTGCATCTTCATCGAGATCGAGTAGTCACCGGTTGAGGCAGCTCCGGGTGTCGGCATCGGCGCTTGGGGCCTTGTTGTAGGTCTGGACGACGCCATCGAGCTCGGCCCCGGTGAGCGCGTAGGCGGTGCCCGGCCGGTCCGGAGCGATGGCGAACGCCACCCCGACGACCTTCCCCTCGCCGTCGACGAGCGGCCCGCCGGAATCTCCGGGCCGGAGGCTGGCGGCGAGGATGAAGACTTGTCGACGAGTCGGATCGCCGTAGATCCCTTCGCCTTCGGCCGTCACCTCGTCGCTGATGCGCGCCGGCGCCGCCCGCACGATCTCCTGACCGCCGGGGTGGCCGAACACCGCGCCGGTCTCGCCCGCTTCCGCGTTGGCGCGACCGAGCGACGGCAGGCCCAGCTTGTCGACCCGCAGCACGGCCAAGTCGCGCTGGGCGTCGAAGACGGCGACTTCGGCCCTGAGCCGTTTGCCGTCGGGACGGACGACGTCGACCTCGTCCTCGCCCGCCACCACGTGGGCGTTGGTCACGACCAGGTTCTCGCTGATCACGAAGCCGCTGCCCTCCTGTATCCGGTCGCACGCCTCCCCCATCACCTTCACCGTCGATGCGCTCACTGTCGCCTGCACCTCCGGATCGAGGCCGGAGTCGACGGGCGGGAGGCCGGCGTCGGGCGCAGGCTGCAACGCGTCGAACACCCGCGGGAAGCCGCGCTCGTCGATGATCTTGCGCACCGTCTGGGTGGCGTCCGGCGGGTCGGGGAACGAGGCGTTCACGCCTCTCGCCAACACCGACCCACGCGCTTGGCGAGCGGGCCATCCGGCGACGTCGGCCAGCGTCGGGAGTGAGAGCCAAAGCGCGATCACGATGCTCATCGCACCGGCCACTGCGCCGACCGCCCGATCGAGGGTGCGCGCGCCACCGAGGGGAAGCACGCCCCGCACGCGATGACCGACCACGAGTCCGATGGCCTGCCCGATGAACGTGCCGACGATGAGCACGGTCACGGCGACGAGGAGGCGACCCGACGCCGTCGGCAACGAAAACGACGACAGCACGATCGGCAGGAGGCGCAGGGCAATGAAGAAGCCGACGGCGACCCCGATCCACGACGCCACGCGTGCCAGGAACCCGACACGGAAGCCGCCGAGGGCGGCGGCGATCACCGCGGCGATGAGCACGACGTCGAGGAGGTTCATCGAGCCCGCCGGCCGGGATCGCTCAGGTGCCGACCAGGCGGGCGGCGGTCAAGAAGCCGGTGTGGGCGACCATGCGGTGATCGGGCCGCACCGACTGGCCCTCCACGTGCCACGTGCGCTGGAGCACCTCGAGAGACTCGGCCATGTCGAAGCGGCTTTCGACCATCGCCTCTCGCAACTGTGCGACCTGACCGATCGTCGGCAGGTACGAGACGAGGATGCCGCCCGGGTGAAGGGCGACCTCGGCCATCTTCACCACCTTCCACGGCTCGGGCAGGTCGAGCACGATGCGGTCGAGGTCGGTCTCGTCGATGCCGTCATAGATGTCTCGCTCCTCCACGCGGTAGCGCTCGAGCGCCGAGGGGCCGAGGAAGGCGGCGACGTTCTCCTCGGCCTTGGCCTTGAAGTCGGCCCGCAACTCATAGCCCACGACGTCGGCGCCGGCGCGCAGCAGGGTCATCGAGAGCGCTCCGCTGCCGACGCCGGCCTCGAGCACCCTGGCGCCGGGGAAGATGTCGGCCAGCAGGAGGATCGGGCCGAGGTCCTTCGGATAGATGACCTGGGCCCCGCGCGGCATCTTCAACACGAAGTCGCTGAGGGTCGGCCGCACGGCGAGGTAGCGCGCACCGGCGGTGGAACGCACGGTGATGCCCTCGGGTTGGCCGATCAGCTCGTCGTGGCGGATGAACCCGGCGTGGGTGTGGAACTCCCCCTCCGGTGCCAGCGTCACGAGGTAGCGGCGGGTCTTCGAATCGATGAGCAGGGCGCGGTCGCCGGCGCCGAACATGCGGCTCACGCTGTTGTCGATCGGTCAGGCGGGGCCACTCGCGCCACGAGCTTGCAGAAGGCACAGACCTCGCCGGTGGTCGGTGAGCCGCACGATGGGCACTCCCGCAGGTCCTCGCGCGATGCCTCGGCGGTCGGAGCGAACTTGTCGGCGCCCCGGGCCAGGAAGCCGAAGTAGAAGGCGTTCTTGGTGCCAGGCGACTGGTCCTCGATGGCGTTCAACGCCTCCTTGTAGCCGAGGTGCTTGTTGCCGACGGCGTTCGGACACTCCTCGACCTGATAGTCGATGCCCTGCAACACGCAGTAGGCCGCCATCTCGCGCTCGCCGAGGCGAACCAGGGGCTTGACCTTCTTCACGAAACCGTCGGCGGCCGGCAGCACCGGGAGCTGGCGACCGAGGTAGTCGGCCTCCCACCGCAGAACGTTGCCGAAGAGCACCGCCGCCTCGTCGTCGAGGTTGTGGCCCGTCGCCACGACGTCGTAGCCACCGTCACGCGCGGCGGCGTTGAACAAGTGACGCTTCGAGAGTCCGCAGGCCGAGCAGGGCACGCGCCGCGTTATGGCCGCCGCCTTGGGAATGTCGAAGCCATGCTCGCTCGGGAGATCGACCTCGATCAGCGTGGCGTCACGCCGGGCCGCGAACGCCCGCGTGAGGTCTCCGGACTCGTCGCTGTACTCCCCGATCCCGAGCCCGAGGTAAAGCCCATCGGCGGCGTACCCCAGGTCGAGGAGAATGTCCCACAGGGCGAGGGAGTCCTTACCGCCCGACACGGCGACGAGCACGCGTGCGTCGGGCGGGAACATCCGGAACTCGTCGATCGCCTTCTTCACCTGCTCTCGGGTGTGGTGGAGGAAGCACTCCTTGCAGAACGCTGCGTTGTGGCGGCGCAGCTCGATGACGATCTCCGGTGCGCGACATCGCCGGCATTTCATCGCCGCCGCCCCGCCCCGGCATCCCAACCGGCACCGCCGGAGATGACGGGGCGCACCTCGACGGTGTCGTCATCGGCCAGCACGACGTCGCCAACGACGAGGGTGTCACCTCGGATGACGAGCACCGATTCCCGGTTCAGGCCCAACTCGGTCAGGAGGGCGGCGACGCGCTTCGGGCCCGGCACCTCGAGATCCCGGCTCGGGTTGCGGAGCCGCACCTTCACGGCTTGTCGCCGAGGCGGACGTCGGCGTGGTGCGTGATGATCAGCGCCTGCCCGGCCAACAGCTCCTCGGAGTAGACGACGTCCTCGGTGCCGCCGGCGACGCGACGGAAGGCCTTCACGGCACCGATGACGGCGAAGAGGGTCATCCAATTGCGCGAGCCGCCGAAGAAGCCCTTGCGAACGGCCGTGCGCCACAGCAGACGGCCGAGTGCCCCCACCTAGACCCGCCGGATCTCGACGACCGTGGACTTCCTCTTCCCCTTGCGGCGGCCGAGGAAGTAGACGGCGCCGAGCACGGCGACGGCGGCGACACCGGCGACGATCATGGCAACTGGCTTGGCCGCCGTCGCCGTCGTGTCGACCTGGCCGCGGATCTCACGGAGCTTGGCTTCGATGTCGGAGCGGTCGACGGTCTTGTCGTTGTCGGGAGACGGGGTCACGAGCGGGTTCCCTTGCGACGCTTGGCGGCGCCGATGGCGGAGGCCGAGAGGGCCACGACGACGACGCAGAGGAGGAAGGTGATCAGGTAGGGAGCGAACGACCAGTTGCCGTCGAACACCTCGGGAAGCTCGGTCTGCAGACCGCGCAGTAGGGCCAACACGAGGAGCACAAGGCCGTTGGCCAACAGGAGCGAGCCGGCGACCCCGAAGGCGATGAAGCGTCCGAGGCCCTTGATCGGCTCGAGCGTCTCCTGCTTGGCGTAGGTGACCACGAGGTCTTTGAGCTCGACGGCGAGCGCCGGGATGCCTTTGGACGACGATGGGGACGAACCGGGCAAGACGATCCTCTGACTCGAGGGCGGGCTGGGGACGTCGCAGGCTACCGCCGACGACGACCCGCCCTCGGCTATCCCTTCTCCAGCCGTTGGGTCAGCACCTCGCACGCTTCCAGGACAAGCTCGCACAGCCGCCCGAGGCGGGCCGCCGGCTCGTCGATGGCGAGCAGGAGCTGGCGATCCAGGGGGCCGAGCGGCGATAGGGCGGCGAGCTGCCAGGCGGCCGCCGCCCGTTCGTCGGCCAGCCCGATGTTGAACGGGGCCGTCGGCTCGTCGAGCTCGGCCAGGAGGGCCAACGACCGCCGCACCGCTCGCTCGGCGGGGACGAACGCCTCCTCGGCGCGCTCATCCCACGGGAGCTCGTCGACCTCGATCACCTCGGCCCGGGGATAGGGGTCGTCCTCGAGCCATCGCAGGACCCGGATCCGGCGGGTGCCGACAGCGAGCATTGCCCACTGTCCGTCCTCGGTCTCCTGCGCTTCGGCGATGGCCACCAGGGTGCCGAGTCCGCTGCGCTGCTCGCCGCCCCCGACCTCCGAGCCCCGGTCGATCAGCACGACGCCGAACTCGCGTGCGCCGGCCAGGCAGTCCCTCGTGAGCTGGCGGTAGCGCTCCTCGAAGATCCGCAGGGGCAGGAGACTATGGGGGAACACGACGCTGCCGAGCGGGAACATCGGCAGCATCACGGCGCCCCCAGCGGCTGAAGCGCCGAAGCGGGAGGCGCCTTGGGATAGCCGGCGAGGATGGCGCCGACTCGCTCTTGAAGCGCTCGGCCGCTGTCGGTGCGGTCGGGGAGGTCGTTGGCCAACAAGGCGAACTCGAGTTTCCGATCGTCGGCGGCGTCGACGAAGCCCACGAGGCCGGACACGAAGTTGAGCGACCCGGTCTTGGCGCGGAGACGGCCCTCGGCGGCATTGCCCTTGAACCGGCTCGCCAGGGTGCCCGTCTGCCCGGCCACGGCGAAGCCGGAGGCGACCGGGCCACCCGGCCCGGCCAGATCGAGGGCATCCATCAAGAGGGAGCACGAGAGTCGGTTGCTCACGTCGAGACCGGAGCCGTCGACCGCCGAGTACCCCTCGGCCGGAAGTCCGGCCTCGGCGACCGTGGCCCGGATCACGGCCGTGCCCTCGGCCCAGGTGCCTCCGGATCCGAACCGCTGGCCGAGCTCCTTGGTCAAGACCTCCGCGGTCATGTTGTCGCTCTCCCGCAGCAGCTCCCCGACGATCTCCGGGAGCGGCGGAGACGTCACGGACGCGACGGCCATCGCACCCGTAGGCACGACGCCCTCGCCGGCGTCGGGCACGAGGACGCCCCGGCTGCGGAGGAGCTCGGTCAGGACGGCTGCCCCGTGGCGGGCCGGGGTGGGCGTGGCGATGGTCTTGCGCGGGCGGAACTGGGCGAAGTTGTCGTTGACCACGAGCGCCGAGACCGGACCGATCTCGTTTTCGGTGATGTAGACGGGCTTCCAACTCGGCAGATAGCGCACGGTGTCGAAGCGGCTCTCGTCACCGAGCACCCCACCTCGCACCTCACGGATCCCGGCGGCGAAGATCCGGTCGGCCAGCGTGTCGAGGGACGTGAACACCTGGGGTTGGTTCCGGAAGCTGTCGGCGTAGGCCTGCGTCGACAACAGGGGGTCACCGGCGCCGACCAGCCAGAGTGGCCCGTCGAGGATGCCGCCTTCGGCGATGGCGCGATCGGCCTTGACCTCGGTGACGAACCGGAACCCCTCGCCGAGGCGCTTGAGGGCGGACATGCCGGTGAGCACCTTCAGGGTCGACGCCGGCGCCAGCGCGAGGTCGGCCTGGCGCCCGTAGATGGCGGCATCACCCTCTTCAACGGCCAGGCAGGTCTTGGCCGGTCCGGCCGTCGCTGCGTCGAGCTCGGCGGCGAGGCGAATGTGGGCCACGGTTCGACTCAGCGCCTCCGGAGCCCGCCGGGCCGACAGCACCGGCGTGCGCAGCCGAGGCACTACCACCGTCCCACGCGACGAACCCGTCCCCCGCATCCCCGCCACCACGAAGGCGCCGGCCACGACGAACACGAGGGCCAGCACCGCCGGCGCCAGGAGCGCCAGCGACCAGCCGGCACGCGAGCGGAACGGCTTCATCGTGGAGCGAGCAGTCAGCGCGGCGTGAGGAGATAGGTGCTGGTGGCCTTGGCAATGAGGCGGTCGTCCTCGTCGGTGACCTCGGCCTCGAGAAAAGCGGCCCGGCTTCCGCCGGAGATGACGAAGGCCGTGCACGTGAGCAACGACCCCACCTTGGCCGGCTTCAGAAAGCTGACCTTGATCTCGACATTGGCCGAGAACACCTTGCGCTCCCGGGCAAAGGTCACCGACGCCGCCCCCATGGCCGAGTCGGCGAACGCGACCACGAAGCCGCCCTGCACGATCCCCACGGGGTTGGCGAAGCGGTCGTCGGCCCGCATCTGCCACACGCTTCGACCGGGCTCGGACTTGTTGATGCACACCATGCCCAGGGTGAGGTCGCAATTGGGCGGTACCTGCACCCGTTGATCGCGAGGAGCCACGGGCGCTAGGCCCCGTTGGGGTCGAGGGCGGCCCGGAAGAACGTGCGGACGTGGTCGAGGCGTTGCTGGAGGGCCTCGGCCGACAGCGGGTCGCGCCCGATCAGCGACTCCAGGAACGGCACGTCGCTGAAGTAGCTGATGAGGGCGCCGTAGCCGGTGAGGATCAGCTGCTCCGGGTCGTGGCGACGAAACGTGCCGTCGTCCATCTGCTTCTCGAAGAATCCAAGGGCCCGGTCGTGGTACGGCTTGAGGGCCTCGCCGAGGTCGAAACCGAGGCGGGTGCCTCCGCTCTCGAGCGCCTCGGCGCGGGCCAAGCGAACGAACTCCGGGTTCTCGGTGAAGAACCGAAACGTCATCGTCAGCACGCGGTCGACCTGCTCCCACCCGTCCGTGGGATCAGCGATGGCGTCGTCGACGCGATTGAACCAATCCACGACGTAGCCCTGGAAGACCGCCCGGTACAACAGCTCCTTCGACGGGAAGTGGTGGAGGAGGCTCGGCCGCCGAATACCGACGCGTTGGGCGATGTCGTTGAGTGAGGTGCCGTCGTACCCGTGTTCTGCGAACAGACCGAGGGCCTCGTCGAGGATCGCTTGTCGCGTCGTAGTCGCCGGGGCCACCGCCATGGGCCCACGCTACCGGTTGGTCGATTTTGCCTGGGGACGGCACCACACTCTCCAGGTGTCCTCATTCACCATCACCGCCTCCACTGTCGTCACCCCTGACGGGCTGCTCGAGCCCGGCGAGGTCGTCACCGACGGCGGAGTGATCACGGCCGTCCGCCCAGCTCGGGCGGGATCGTCGGTGCCCGAACGGGTCATCGTCCCCGGCTTCGTCGACCTGCAGGTCAACGGCCACGACGACGTCAACTGCGCAACGGCGGCCGGCGACCAGTGGGGACGAATGGATGAGCTGTTGTTGGCCCAGGGCGTCACGGCGTGGTGCCCGACCCTCGTCACCGCCCCGCTCGAACGCTTCGCCTCCCCCCTCGAACGGATCGGCGCGGCGATGGTGCGGACGGGCACGGGTCGACGTCCCGAGATCCTGGGCGTGCACCTCGAGGGGCCGTTCCTGGGCGGGGCGCCGGGCGCCCATCGCCGCGAGCACATCATCCCCATCGATCTCGACTGGTTGGCCGCACTCCCGCCGATCGTCCGGGTCGTGACCCTGGCCCCGGAGTTGGAGGACGCAGCTGCGGCGATCGTGCTCCTCGTGGGAAAGGGCGTGCTCGTCAGCCTCGGGCATTCGACGGCGACCTGGGAGCAGGCGGTGGCCGGCGCCGACGCCGGCGCCCGCCTCGTCACCCACCTCTTCAACGGAATGGCGCCGCTTCACCATCGCCAGCCCGGCCTGCTCGGGGCCGCGTTGAGCGACGACCGCCTCACGCCCTCCCTCATCGCCGACGGCGTCCACGTCCATCCTGCGGCGCTGCGAGCAGCGGGTCGGGCCAAGGGCCGGGGCGGGTGGGTCGTCGTCACCGATGCCGTGGCGTGGCGCGACGGCCGACTCGAGGCGGGCGGTGAACGACGGGTGGCCATCGTCGACGGCGCTCCCCGCCTGGCCGACGGCACCATCGCCGGCAGCTCGCTCACCATGGACGCCGCCGTTCGGCGTCTGGTGCACGAGGCCGGCCTCCCACTCCACGACGTGGTGACGGCAGCGACGGCCACGCCGGCGCGCCTGGTCAACCGGCCGGACCTCGGACGGCTGGTCCCGGGCGCCCGGGCCGACCTCGTGGTGCTGACCCCGACCCTGGAGATCGAGGACGTCGTCCTGGGAGGTTGACACGCGCTCGACTCGGCGTATGGTGCGAGGTATGGCGTGCATGTACGCCACGTCGAACGCAGACATGTAAGGGGTCGGTATGGCCAAGGTGACGGTGTATGTGACGGACGAGCAGCTCGAGCGGTTGAAATCGTCCCGTGGCTCGGGAGGCAAGGGCGGCATGTCGAAGGCCTTCCAGGCCTTTCTGGAGAACGCCATCGGGGGCGGCGAGCCGGCGGCCGGGCGCTACGACTACGCCAGGAAGCTCATGCCGGTGAGCGCATCGATCGACCGCCATCGTCGGCGCCTGGCCCGCAAGGTGGCCGACGGCGGGCCGCCGGCCGACGGCGGTCCCGTGGCGGCCGCCCTCACGGTCCTGCTCTACAAGAAGCTGCTCGAGCGCGACCCCGATCTGGCGGGTGCGCTGGAGAAGGAGTTCCTCCGCTTCGGCCTCGACGAGCTCGTCGACGCCGAGACCGAGGACATCGATCTGCTGGCCGAGCCCGACGCCGACGAGTCTGATGTGGAGATCGACGAGGCCTCCGGGCCGTCCGCCTTCGGCATCAACCTCGGGGATGAGCTCCGCGGCGTGACCGATGCGATCCGCCAGGCCGACGCCATCCGCGAGACGTTTCTGGGTCGCCGTGAGAGCCGCCATCGCGGCGGACCGCCCCTACCGCCACGGCCGCCGCGTCCGCCCCGCCCGGGGCGAAGCCGTCGGGTGGAGATCCAGGTCGGACCATCCGACGATCCCCGCGAGTTGCTCACGGTCACTGAGTACGAGCGCTTCACCACGCGCCACGACGATTGGATCGTCGGCGCCGACCTCTCGCCGTCGCAGATCGAGTCGGTCGTCGACTTCGTGCGCGAGCGGGTCACCCGCGAGCTCGACCAGGACGAGGGCTGAGCACCCAGACGTTGCGGTTGCCCTTCCGGCGGCCCCAGGGGCAACTTCAGCGCTGATCGACGACCGCAAGGGCAACAGCAACGCCCTAGGTTCGGCGGCATGGACATCGTGTCGGCGACCTTCACCGAGAACATCGAACTGCGTCAGGTGGCCGGTCCTTCGACCCGCATCGACCTGATCGGCGTCATGTTCTCGATCGCTGCGCCGAGCCCGCCTCCGGTGACGATCTCGCCCCACCTGATCGTGCTCGTGCGGTGCCGGGCCGACGAGAACGGGTTCGCCGCCCTCGAGGTCCTGTTCCATGACGAGGCCGGCGAGCAAGTCGCCAAGAACGTCATGCCGTTTCAGGTCGAGCCCGGGAAGTTCGGCTATCGGCTGGTCAAGGCCGAGCTCACCTATGAGGAGTACGGCACCATCGAGGCGCACTGCAACATCGACGGCGGGCCGGTCACCGTCGTCCCCCTCACCCTCCTGCCCCCGGCGTAGGTGCCGTTCGCGGCGGCGATCTCCGAGCATCCCCTCGCCGCCCACGCCATCGGCGAGGTGACGGGGCAGGTGCTCGACGTCCTGGGAGATGAGCCGCCCGATCTCGCCGTTCTCCTCGTCACCGGGCATCACGTCGGGGCGGTGGTCGAGGCCGGCGGCGTGCTCCGCCGCGTCCTCCGGCCGCGCACCTTGCTCGGCGCCACGGCGGTGTCAGTGCTGGCCAATGGCCGGGAGGTCGAGGAGACGCCCGCCGTCACGCTGTGGGCGGGACGATTCGGGGAGGTCCACCCGCTGGTGTTCGGGAACGACGCCGGGACTATCGACCCGCCCTTCCCGCCGTCAGCACTCCTCCTCGTCGCCGACCCCTTCACCTTTGACGCCGAGGAGGCCTTCACCACCCTCGCCCGTCGGTGGCCCGGTCTTCCCGTGGTGGGAGGCATGGCGTCGGCCGCCCGAGGTCCCGACGGCAACCGTCTCCTCCTCGACGAACGGGTCATGACCTCCGGTGCGGTCGGCGCCTTCCTCGGGCCGGGCGTCGAGGTGGAGGTCGTCGTCAGCCAGGGGTGCACCCCCATTGGCCGGCCCTACACAGTGACGGCGGCCGAAGGGAACGTCGTGCGGGAGTTGGCCGGGCGGCCGGCGATGGAGCGACTAAAGGACCTGGCGACCGATGCCCTCAACGAAGAGCAGGTCGCCACGATCAACGGCGGCGGTCTCCATGTCGGGAGGGTGATCGACGAGCACCAGGTCGATTTCGGACGGGGCGACTTCCTCGTCCGGAACCTCGTCGGGGCCAACGAGACCGAGGGCTGGATCTCGGTCGCTGACGAGGTGGCGGTGGGCGCGACCCTGCAGTTCCACCTACGCGACGCCGATGCCGCCGACGACGACCTGCGGGCGATGCTCACCGGACGTCTCGCCGATGCCGCCCTGGTCTTCACATGCAACGGGCGCGGTGTGCACCTCTTCGATGCGCCGCATCATGACGCCGGCGTGGTCGAGGAGTACCTGGGCCGCCTACCGGCAGCCGGAATGTTCTGCGCCGGCGAGTTCGGACCGGTCGGCGGGAGGAACTTCGTGCACGGCTTCACCGCATCGATCGCACTTCTCAGGGAGCTCCGGAACGCCGGGTAGCGTCGGGTCGTGAGCGAGCGAGCGACATCCGTCGAAGACCTTTCGGAGCTGGGCCAGCAGCTGCGGGTCGACTCCGTCCGGGCGGCGGCGGCCGCCAACTCCGGCCACCCGACGTCGTCGATGTCGGCCGCCGACCTCGTTGCCGTCCTCGCCGCGAATCATTTGCGCTACGACTGGAATCGACCCGACCACCCCAACAACGACCACCTCATCTTCTCCAAGGGCCATGCGTCACCGCTCCTCTACGCCCTCTACAAGGCCTGCGGGGCGATCACTGACGATGACCTGCTGAGCTTCCGGCAGTACGGCTCGAAGATCGAGGGGCACCCCACACCCGTGCTGCCCTGGGTCGACGTCGCCACCGGTTCCCTCGGACAGGGCCTGCCGATCGGCGTCGGTGTGGCCATGGCCGGCAAGACACTCGACCGCCTTCCCTATCGGGTGTGGGTGCTTTGCGGCGACAGCGAGATGGCCGAGGGCTCGATGTGGGAGGCCTTCGAGGCCGCCGGCTTCCGGGACCTCGACAACCTCACCGCCATCATCGACGTGAACCGGCTCGGCCAGCGGGGCGAGACCATGCACGGCTGGGACCTCGGCGCCTACTCGGCGCGGGCCAAGGCGTTCGGGTGGCACACCATCGAGATCGACGGCCACGACTGCGCCGCCATCGACGCCGCCATGGTCGAGGCGGCGGCGACCACTGGCAAGCCGACGGTGATCATCGCCAAGACCAAGAAGGGAAAGGGCGTCGCCGCCGTCGAGGACCAGGACAACGCCCACGGCAAACCGGTGCCCGACGAAGCTGCCGCCATCGAGGAGTTGGGCGGACGGCGCTCGCTCACGATCGAGACAGCCAAGCCCGACGACGCGAATCCGTTCGTCGCCGACACCACTCCCCTCGCCCTCCCGACGTGGGAGCTCGGTGAGAAGGTCGCCACCCGGAAGGCCTACGGCTTGGCCATTGCCGCACTCGGCCAGGCCCGCGCCGATGTGGTCTGCCTCGACGGTGAGGTCTCCAACTCGACCCACGCCGAGGACTTCAAGGCCGTCAATCCGGATCGCTTCTTCGAGCTGTACATCGCCGAGCAGCAGCTTTTGGCCGCAGCCGTAGGCATGCAGGTGCGGGGCTACCGACCCTTCGCCTCCACCTTCGCCGCCTTCCTGTCGCGGGCCTACGACTTCGTGCGCATGGCCGCGGTCAGCCGGGCGACCCTGGCGATCTGTGGTTCGCACGCCGGCGTGTCGATCGGCGAGGACGGGCCGTCCCAGATGGCCCTCGAAGACCTGGCCTCGTTCCGGGCCATTCACGGCAGCACGGTGCTCTACCCCTGCGACGCCACCTCCACGGCTGCCCTCGTGGCCCTGATGGCGGACACGCCCGGTATCTCCTACCTCCGCACAACGCGCGGCAACACGCCGGTGATCTACCCGACCGGCGAGGTCTTCGAGCTCGGCGGGTCGAAGGTCGTGCGCTCGTCCGACGACGACGTGGTCACCGTGGTCGCCGCGGGGATCACCGTGCCCGAAGCGGTCAAGGCGGCCGACGCCCTGGCCACCGAGGGCATCAGCGTGCGGATCGTCGACCTGTACTCGGTGAAGCCCGTCGACACCGACGGACTGCGAACGGCCGTCGCCGCCACGGACGGCCGCCTCGTCACCGTGGAGGACCACTGGCCCGAGGGCGGCATCGGCGACGCCGTGCTGGATGCGATCGCCGACGCCGGCATCGTTCTGAAGTACACGAAGCTGGCGGTCCGCGACCTGCCGGGATCGGGCAAGCCGGAGGAGCTCCTGGCCGGCGCCGGCATCGACGCCGCGGCCATCGCCGACGCCGTCCGCGCCCTGACGAAGAGGTAGTCAGCGGCCTGGGTAGGGTCGAGTCATGCCGCCGACCCGCCTGCACGAGCTGTATGACGAACAGGGCCAGAGCCCGTGGATCGACAACCTGACCCGCACCGGTCTCCGGTCGGGCCACCTCCAGAAGCTCGTCGAGAGTGGCGTTCGGGGCGTGACCTCCAATCCGACGATCTTCCAGAAGGCGATCGCCGGCAGCGCCGACTACGACGAACAGTTCGCCACCCTCCTGCGCGCCGGGTCGGTCGAGGAGGCCTACTGGACCCTTGTCATCGATGACATCACCGCCGCCCTCGACGTGATGCTCCACGTGCACCAGGCCTCCGGCGGTGTCGACGGCTACGTCAGCCTCGAGGTCGCGCCGGCCCTCGCCCACGACACGGCTGCCAGCGTCGAGGCCGCCCGTGAGTTCGCCCACCGCATCGCTCGGCCCAACCTCATGGTGAAGATTCCGGGCACGGCTGCCGGCATTCCCGCCGTCCGGGCCATGATCGCCGAAGGGGTCAGCATCAACGTGACCCTCATCTTCAGCCTCCCCCGCTACGCCGAGGTCATCGAGGCCTACCTCGCCGGCCTCGAGGCACGTGACGGCGACCTCTCCGCCATCGCCAGCGTCGCTTCGTTCTTCATCAGCCGGGTCGACACGGAGATCGACCGACGCCTCGAGGCCGTCGGGACGCCGGCGGCGCTGGCGCTACGGGGCCTGGCGGCGGTCGCGCAGGCCAAGGTGGCTTACGACCTCTTCCGGCAACGCTTCTCCGGGCCCCGTTGGGAGGCGCTCGCCGCGCGCGGCGCGAAGGTGCAGCGACCTCTCTGGGCCTCGACGTCGACCAAGAACCCGGCGTACACCGACCTCCTCTATGTCGACACGCTGATCGGGTCGGACACGGTCAACACGATGCCCGACGCCACGGTCGACGCCTTCCTCGACCACGGCACGGTGGCTCGCACCATCGACGATGGCGTGGCCGAGGCCAAGGCCGTGCTCGATCGCATCGAAGCCGTCGGCGTGTCGCTGTCCGACGTGAGCGCCACCCTCGAGTCGGAGGGCGTCGCCGCCTTCGCGAAGTCCTTCGACGAGCTGCTTCAGACCCTGCAGGACAAAGCGAATGGGTGGGATGCCGGGGAAGGGCGGCCATAAATGACCTCGCCGGCTGAGCGCCTGCGAGCTCGCGACGTCGGCCTCTGGCCATCGGACAGCGTCGCTGCCAATCGCCTGGGTTGGATCGACGTCGCCGAGCACCTGCGCGCGAGCGGGCAAGCCGCCGAGGTCCAGGCCTGGGCCGCCACGATCGAGCACCCGAAGATCGTGTTGCTCGGCATGGGGGGGTCGTCGCTGGGGCCTGAGGTGCTCCGTGCCTGCGCCGGAAGCGATCGCCTCGTCGTGCTCGACACGACCGACCCGCGCACGATTGCTTCGCTCGAGCTCGACGACGCGTTCTTCCTCGTCTCGTCGAAGTCGGGCGGCACCATCGAGGTGCAGGCGCTGTTGGCCCACGCCTGGTCCAAGGTGCCCGATGGGCGCCGATACGCCGCCGTCACCGATCCTGGTACTGCGCTTGCGGCCCTGGCGACCGAGCGCGGCTTTGCACGGTCCTTCGTGAACCCTCCGGACATCGGTGGCCGCTACTCCGTGCTCTCGCTGTTCGGGCTCGTTCCCGCCGCCCTGTTGGGCTACGACCTCGAATCGCTCCTCCAGCGGGCCATCGACGTCGACTGGGAGGAGGCGGCGGCGCTCGGCGATGCCATGGGCCACGCCGCTCTCGATGGGCAGGACAAGGTGACGATTCGCACGGCGCCGACGGCGGCGGCCTTCGGCCTCTGGGTCGAGCAGCTCGTGGCCGAGTCGACGGGCAAGCAGGGCAAGGGCTGCATCCCCGTCCCGACGACCGAGGCGGAGTCGGGCGAGGATCGCTTCGGAGTGTCAGTGGCCATCGGCGACGCGCTCGATCTGGGCGCAGAGTTCTTGCGGTGGGAGATCGCCACCGCCATTGCCGGGCACGTGCTCGGCATCGACCCCTTCGACGAACCCAACGTGACCGAGTCGAAGGAGAACACGAAGCGGGTGCTCGACAGCCTTCCACTCCCCGAGTCCGAGCTCGCGGATCCCGGAGGCTCCCTCGAGTGGCTGGCCGAGGAGTTCGAGGACGGCGACTACGTGTCGATCCAGGCCTACCTCCCCTTCGGCCAGGACGACGCCCTCGAGACGTTGCGGCGCACCGTCCGCGAGCGGCTCGGCGGGGCCCCGGTCACCGCCGGCTACGGGCCCCGCTTCCTGCAC
>JBKJKM010000302.1:0-5523 GCA_046597375.1 Acidimicrobiales bacterium
CGCGGCCGTGACGAATGTCACGCTCTGGCAGGAGTATTCGCCGCCGCCGTCGAAGTGTCCTGCCCTGCGGCCGGAAAGTTCGGGGCCGCTTGCACTCGGACCGGGGGGTCGCATGGCAACCGCAGCACTCGAAGGGGGCTCGCCTCGCATGGAGGCGTTCGGCCGGGCGACGAAGGCCCTCGAGAATCCACACGCAAAGGCGGGGATGCTGGCCTTCGTCGGCACCCTCGGGTTCCTCATCTTCGTCGGCTTCCTCTTCCCGGCGCCGCCGTCGATCCTCTTCCTGGGCGCCATCACCGGCTCGTTGAACGCGCTGATCGCCCTCGGGATCGTGCTCGTCTACCGGGCCAACCGAATCATCAACTTCGCCACCGGTGACGTCGGCGCCATCGGTGGCGTGCTCGCCGTCTGCCTGGTCTCCGGGCCCGGCTGGCCCTTCCTCCTGGCCGTACCCGTCGGCCTCGCCGTCGCCGTCGCCATCGGTGCCATCGTCGAGTTCCTGATCATCCGCCGCTTCGCCAAGTCGCCCCGCCTGATCCTCACGGTCGCCACCATCTCGCTGTCGGCCCTGCTGGCCGGCCTCTCGCTGCTGGTGCCCCGCCTCTTCGGCGACACCCTGGTGTCGCAGGACATCTCGTTGCCCTTCAACGTGCGGGTCGACTGGTTCCCCGTCGTCTACCAGTCGGGCCACGCGTTGATCCTGCTCGCCGTCCCCCTCCTGGTCGTCGGACTGGCCGCCTTCTTCCGCTTCACCCGCATCGGCATGGCCGTGCGGGCATCGGCCGAGCGGGCCGATCGGGCCGCCCTGCTCGGCATCCCGGTCAAGCGGATCGGCACCCTCGTGTGGGTGCTGGCGGCGGCGCTGTCGGCCATGGCCGTGCTGCTGCGGGCGCCCGTGCTCGGCGTGCCCATCGGCTCGGTCCTCGGCCCGACGTTGCTGCTGCGGGCACTGGCCGCCGCCGTCATCGGCAAGATGGAGAACCTGAGCGTCACGTTCTTCGCCGCCGTCGTGCTCGGGATGATGGAACGGGCGACGTTCTGGGTCACCCGGCGCACGCTGCTCTCCGACGCCATCCTCTTCGGAATCATCCTCGGCGCCCTGCTCCTGCAGCGCCGCGGCAAAGCGTCAAGGGCCGAGGAGACCGGGGCGTCGACGTGGGAAGCGACACGAGAAGTGCGACCGATCCCGCGTGAACTCAAGCGACTGCCGCTGCTCAAGTTCGGCGTGCCCGGCTTGAACCTGTTCGGCCTGGCCGTGCTCGTGCTCCTCCCGCTGGCCTGGAACGCCAGCCGGGTCAACCTCTTCAGCTTCGGCCTCACCCTCGCCATTGCCATCGTCTCGCTCACCGTGCTGACGGGCTGGGCCGGCCAGATCAGCCTCGGCCAGATCGCCTTCGTCGCCGTCGGCGCGTCCGTGACCGGCAAGCTCTACCTCATCGGCTGGGACTTCTTCCTCGCCCTCCTCGCCGCCGGCGTCGTGGGCGCCCTCGTGGCCGTGCTCATCGGGCTGCCGGCACTGCGCATCCGCGGACCGTTCCTCGCCGTGGTCACCCTCGGCTTCGCTTTGGCCACGGGCTCGTTCTTCCTCAACCGCGAGTTCTTCCCCTGGCTCGTGCCCGACGGCCGCATCGTGCGGCCGGTGATCTTCGGGAAGTTCGACCTCGAGTCGGAGCACACGTATTACCTCGTCGTCCTCATTGCGCTGCTGCTGGTGCTGGCCTCGGCCCGCTCCTTCCGCCAGAGCCGCGCCGGACGGGTGCTCGTCGCCACACGCGACAACAGTCGGGCGGCCCAGTCCTACGGCATCAGTCCGGTGAAGGCCCAACTGACGGCCTTCGCCTACTCGGGCTTCATCGCCGCCATCGCCGGCGGCCTGCAGGTCTTCCACCAGCACGGACTCACCAGCTCCGTGCTCGAAGCGCCGCAGAGCATCCTCATCTTCACCATCGCCGTGATCGGTGGGTTGGCGTCGCTGCCCGGCGCCATGCTCGGCGCCGCCCTGCTGACGTTCCTGTACTACTCGCCGTTGACCCGCCTGCCGGCCGTACAGCTCCTCGCCAGCGGCGTCGGTGTGCTCGTCATCTTGTTGTTCCTCCCTGCCGGACTCGGTGGCCTGTTCTACGACGTGCGCGACGGCATCCTTCGCCGCATCGCCAAGGCCAAGGGGCTCGTCGTGCCGTCGTTGCTGGCCGACTCTCGCGACGCCGACGACGGAGATGCACCGCCACGACCGGCGGAGGCGCTCGACCTCAACCGGGCCGGCATGGAAGAGGGCGTCGAGCTCGAGTTGCTGGAGGTGCGGTGATGTTCGAACGGTTCCGTCTGTCCAAGATCGTCGACGGTGCACCCGTGCTGCCGCTGCTGATCCTCTTCGGTCTCAACGCCGTCGACGAGCTCGATCGCGCCGCCTTCAACATCTTGACCCCCGAGATCCGTGACCACTTCGACGTCGGCCTCGGCGGGATCCTCACCCTCATCGGCCTGGTGACGATCCTGTCGTTCGCCGGGCAGGTGTTCATCGGGTACTACGCCGATCGTTCGAACCGGGTTCGCATCGCCACGGTCGGCGCGGCCGTCTGGGCCGCCTTCACCCTCGGAACGGGCCTGGCCCCAACGATTCTCATCCTCGGGATGGCGCGCGTCGGCTCGTCCCTTGGCAAAGCGGTGATCGATCCCACCCACAACTCGCTGATCGCCGACTACTACAAGCCCGAGGTGCGGGTGAAGGCCTACGGGTTCCACCGCGCCGCCAACTCGGTGGGCCAGATCGTCGGACCGCTGGCGGCCGGGTTGCTCGCCTACTTCCTCGGGTTCCGGGCGCCGTTCATCATCTTCGCCGTGCCGACCATCGCCCTCGTCATCTACGCCGGGGCCCGCCTGCGCGAGCCGGTGCGCGGTGCCCACGAGCGGCGAGCGGCCGGTGGCGACGAAGAGGCCGCCGCTCTCGAGGAAGCGCCACCGAGTCTCGGCGAGGCGTGGCGCCTCACCCACAGCATTCGCACCCTGCGGCGGATCTTCTATTCGCTGCCGTTCCTCGGCGTCGCCCTCGGCGGCCTGCCGGCGCTCTACTCCATCCAGTACAACGACGTGTTCGGTCTCAACGAGGTGCAGCGGGCGCTGGTGGCGACGGCGACCGAACCGTTCCAGCTCCTCGGCCTCGCCGTCGGCATCCCGATCGCCGCCCGTCTCAGCCAACGCGACCCGGGCCTTGTGATCAAGTTGGTCGCGGTGGCCGGCGCCCTCTGCGCCGTCTTCGTTGGGCTGTTCGCCATCGCCCCGAACGTGCAGTTCGCCGTCGCCATGAACATCTTGTCGTCGTCGGTGCTGTCGATCCTGCTCCCTGGCCTCTACGCCGGCATCTCGCTCACGATGCCGCCGCGCGTGCGGGCGACCGGGTTCTCGATCGGGTCGGTGTACCTGATCCCGGCCGGATTCATCATCATCCTTCTGAGTGCGCTGGCCGATGACCGTGGCATCCGCGGCGTGATCTTCCTGCTGCTGCCCGTTCTCCTCGTCGGCTTCTTTCTCCTGGCCTCGGCGGGTTCGTTCGTCAACAACGACATGAAGAAGGTGCAGACGGCGACCCTCGCCCAGTCCGAGGCCCGCCGCCTGCGTTTGGAAGGCGACCCGAAGCTCCTGTTGATTCGCGACCTCGACGTCGCCTACGGCCAGACGCAGGTGCTGTTCAACGTCGACTTCCACGTCGACGAGGGCGAGATCGTCGCCCTGCTCGGCACCAACGGCGCCGGGAAGTCGACGCTGCTCAACGCCATCTCCGGGTTGGTCGAGCCGCGCGCCGGCGCCATCGTCTACGACGGTCAGGACTTCACCCTGGCGGATGCGAACGCGACCGTCGCCGCCGGCATCGTGTTCGTCCCCGGCGGCAAGGGCGTCTTCCCGACCCTGACGGTGCAGGAGAACATCAACCTGGCCGGCTGGCTGTTCCGCAAGGAGCCCGAGTATCTGAAGGAAGCCGTCGCCCAGGTGCTCGAGTACTTCCCGATCCTGGAGAAGCGCTGGGACCAGAAGGCCGGCAACCTCTCCGGTGGCGAGCAGCAGATGCTCACCCTCGGGCAGGCCTTCATCGCCCAGCCCAAGCTGTTGATGATCGACGAACTGTCGCTCGGGTTGGCGCCCGTGATCGTCGAGCAGCTGCTCGAGATCGTGAAGGCCATCCACGCCAAGGGAACGACGATCATCCTCGTCGAGCAATCGGTGAACGTGGCCATGTCGTTGGCTCAGCGGGCCGTGTTCATGGAGAAGGGCGAGGTGCGCTTCGACGGGCCCACGGCCGAGTTGCTCAACGAGCCGGAGATCCTGCGCGCCGTCTTCCTGCAGGGAGCCGATGCGGCCCGCTCTGGCCCGGCCACTACCTCGGCCGTCGAAGTGCGAGGTCGGGCCAAGCCGGTGTTCGAGGCCGAGTGCGAGCACTGTGGTTCCTCGCATCCCGTGGCCCTGGCCACGGAGGAATTGGCGGTGTCCTTCGGCGGCATCCGGGCCGTCAACGGCGTCGATCTGTCGGTGCGCCAGGGCGAGATCCTCGGCCTGATCGGGCCCAACGGCGCCGGCAAGACCACGATCTTCGACCTCATGTCGGGCTTCCTGGCGCCGACCCGGGGCCAGATCTTCTTCCTCGGCCAAGACGTGACCCAGCGATCGGCCGACCAGCGGGCCATCCTCGGGCTCGGCCGTTCGTTCCAAGACGCTCGACTCTTCCCGTCGATGACCGTGCGCGAGACGATCGCCGTCGGCCTCGAACGCCACATCCCGTCGCGCGATCCACTGGCGGCGGCGCTGGCGTCACCGTCGACGCGGGCGTCGGAGAAGATCGTGGCCGCCGAGGTCGACCGTCTCATCGAACTCATGCACCTCGAGGCGTTCGCCGACAAGTTCGTCGGTGAGCTGTCGACCGGGTCGCGACGGGTGGTCGACATCGCGTGTTCGATGGCCCACGACCCCAAAGTGCTGTTGCTCGACGAGCCGTCGTCGGGCATCGCCCAACGCGAGACCGAGGCCCTCGGGCCGCTACTGCTCGACCTGCGCGACAAGACCGGCGCCGCCATCGTGGTGATCGAGCACGACATGCCGCTTATCACCTCGATCTCCGACGAGATGGTTGCTCTCGAGCTCGGTGCCGTGATCGCCCGTGGGCTCCCCCACGACGTCGTCAACCACCCGCGGGTGATCGAGAGTTACCTGGGCGGCAGTGACGTAGTCATCAACCGATCGGGCGAGCTGCCGCCGCCGTCGAACGGCGACCGGCGCTCCGAACGCCGAGCCCGACGGGCCGCCCTGTCCGGTGCCGCGACCGGAGGCGACGTTCGATGAAGCGATCGTGGTGGGGCCTCATCGTGGGGGCGCTGGCGCTGGTCCCGGCGGCGGCCGGCGCCCAGACGGCCGACAACCCCGTGTCGATCAGCGCCGTCGGTTGGTGGACCAGCAACCCGGCGGCTTCCTCGGCGCCCGCCGGCGGTCTGGCCGTGTCGGCCGGCCCCAACGGCTCGGTCATCAGCCAAGGTGCCA
>JBKJKM010000030.1:0-4835 GCA_046597375.1 Acidimicrobiales bacterium
TCGAGCTCGGACTTGGCTTGGTGCCGGGAGGTCCCGGTCACCCCGGCCATCCAGTCCTCGGCGCCGGTGAACCCTCGCGTCCGGTGGGCCCCGCAGGCTGCGGCTCGTGCTGCCGCCATGGCTCGGACAGCGGCGCACGTCTTCTCAACGCGAGCGAACTCCTCCGCCAACAACGCGCACTCGTCGCCCGCCAACACTCCGACGTCGACGCGGCGAGCCAACGCCCGGAAGTCGACCGCCACTGACACAACGCTCAGCACCACGAGCTCCACCTCTTCACCACGACCAAAGGTGCCGGCTCGAAGCACGAGCGCACCGCTACTGGGATTCAGAGGAGAGCCGTCGCACCCGGCTACTCGAGGTGGCCCGCAACCAGCGGGCATGACCGACCCTACACGAACAGACGTTCGCATGTCAAGTGTCGCTCTCGGAGATGTCCAGTCACCCAAGACGCACACCGACCCACATCTCGCTACTCGGCCGCGTTGGCGAAGGAGCGGTCGATTACCCGGATCGGCGAACCGAACAATGCCTTGGCGGTCGCAAACGCTGCCCACCGTGGAGGGCGAGGTTGGCCCGTTGGGTGTCGCCGACCTTCTCCCAGGCGTTGGCGCCGGCGCGTCATGCGGCGGATGCGTCCTGGTCTCGGCGCCGGTGGAGGCACGCCGAACGTGATCCGTCCCCGGTCGACGATCGGTTCCTGATCGCGTTCCACGTGCGCCATGGTTCCGCCGCCGTCGACGAGCACGGCGCCATCGACCTCGGAACGGAGTGCACCTGCCGCCGGCACTGGTCGAAGCCATGGGATGCACGTCGATGGTCGTCGACGAGCACGACCGACCGCTTGACCTCGGCCGCCGTGCGCGGGTCGCAACCCCGAAGCAACGGGTCGCGCCCGCTGGGCCGTACGACGAGTGCGCCTTCCTCGGTTGTCACATACCGCTGCGGTTGGTGCCAGTTCCTCCACGTCGAATGGTGGGATCGCGATCGCGGACGTTCTGATCTCTCGAACTTCCGGCCGCCCTGTCGAGCGGCTCGACGCCCTTGGCTTCGACTTCGACGACGGCGATCGGGCATCGCAGCTGGGTGGGCGATGGGGCGGGGAGCGAATGACGTCCTGGGCTCGAGCGGAGATCGGATCGGCGATCGCAAATGCTTGCATCGACCCCGAGTTGCTCGGCGAGGTCGACGAGCTCGTGACCGCCGGCGCGGGCGTTGGGCGTGGGGACCCACCCGGGTCGGGCTGAGGCTCCCCGGCAGCAACGTCGCCCGCACCACGAGTTGCGGACGGCTTCGGCGCATCCGCGCCCACGCCGTCGGCGAGGGGACGCGGTCGTGTCGGCGATCCGAACCCTCCACCGGCGCCCTCCGCGGACGGCTGTGATCGTCCGTGAACGCCGGCGTGTTCAGTCCCGTCGAGCGCCGTGGCGTCGAACAACGGCTCCACGCGCCGGGCGCCGGTCAAGGGTCAGCGGCTTACGGCCAGATGCCGTCGATCCACTCCGGATCGGCGGCCAAGAGCGGGCGGGCCTTCTCGTTCCACCAGCGGTCCTGTTCGGGGTCGTTCGAGAGCGCCTGGTAGGCCTCCTTGGACTCGAAGATGACGCAGCTGATGACCCGTCCGTCGTCGGCCAGGAACGAGTACTCGCCCTGGAAACCGGCGACCTGTCGCGCCTCCTGCCATTCCTTCACGTTGGCCATGAAGTCCTCGACCGACACGCCGTCGGCCAGCCGTCCGATCATTACCGTTCCATAAGAAGTCGCCATCGGTGTCCCGTCCTTTCGTCCGATGGTCGCAAGGGTAGACAGGTAGAGCAGCTGGCGCTCGGGCGACGGGCAATGCAACCGATTGCCCGGGGTGTCGCGATCATGGATCGCTACGGCGTGCACACGAAGACCGAAGCCGTCGACCTGGCGCTTCCCCACTTGGCGGTGCTTCCAAGGCTCGTTCGCCCGGGCTCGCCTACCAGTGCTCGAGTTCGGCGCCGGCGGTGGTCTCGCCGAGGGCCAGCCGATCGCTCGGACTGCGGCGACGTCGCCGGAGCTTGCGGGCGAGGAACCGCCGGCTGAGGAGGAGCACGCCCGTCACGGCTCCCAGCCAGAGAACAGCGACGGTGAGACCGAAGTACCACGGCAGGCCAGTGGGCAGGTCGCACGGCGCACTTCCTATGCACTGGGCCACCAGCGGTGCGAACGAACTGGCGAACACGCGGCAAGACTATGGGGCGTGCAGTCCATCACCCTGACCGACGAGCAGCGGCAGTTCCGCTCGGTGCTCCGCCAATTCGCCGAGGACAAGATCGCGCCTCGTGCCGCCGACATCGACGAGCGAGCCGAGTACTCGTGGGAGAACTTCGAAGACTGCAAGGCGATGGAGCTTCCGGCCCTCGGCCTGCCCGTCGAGTACGGCGGGTCAGGCGCCGATCAGGTGACGCAGGCGGTGATGATCGAGGAATTGGCCCGGGTCTGCGCCACGACGGCGCTGACGATGATCATCTCCAAGCTCGGGATGATCCCGGTGATGGAGTGGGGCTCGGAGGCGTTGAAGGCGGCCTACCTACCGAAGATCGCCTCGGGCGAGTGGCAAGCCTCGTATTGCCTCTCGGAGCCGGATGCAGGGTCGGATGTCGCCAACATGAAGACGCGCGCCGTGCGAGACGGCGATTCCTATGTCCTCAACGGGTCGAAGTACTGGATCACCAACGCCGGGATCTCGTCGGTGTACACCATCTTCGCCAAGACCGACCCGACGGCCGGCCACCGGGGCATCTCGTGCTTTGTCGTCGAGAAGGACTGGGGCATCGAAATCGGCAAGCTCGAGAAGAAGCTCGGCGTCCGAGGATCGCCCACCGGCGAGATCATCCTGCGCGATGTCCGCGTGCCCGTCGCCAATCTGATCGGCGAGGAAGGCCAGGGCTTCTACATCGCCATGGGAACGCTCGACCGTTCACGCCCAGGCATCGGTGCCCAGGCCGTCGGCATCGCTCAGGGCGCCATCGATTACGCCGTGACCTACCTGAAGTCCCGCCAGCAGTTCGGCCACCCCATCGCCGAGTTCCAGGGCTTGCAGTTCATGCTTGCGGACATGGCCATGAAGACCGAGGCGGCTCGACTGTTGGTGCACAAGGCCTGTGCACTGATCGACGAGGGTGACCCGCGAGGCGAGCTCACCATGGCCGGCGCCATGGCCAAGTGCTTCGCCGCCGACACCGCCATGTCGGTCACGACCGACGGCGTACAGCTCCTCGGCGGCTACGGCTATACGAAGGAGTTTCCGATGGAGCGCTTCATGCGCGACGCCAAGATCACCCAGATCTACGAGGGCACCAACCAGGTCCAACGCGTCGTGATGGCGAAACGCCTCTTGGGATAGCTCAAGAATCCCAGTAAACAAGGCGCGCTTCTGCTTCGCGTCGGCGTCGGCGCCATCCGCGGTCGAGCAGCGACGCTAAGGCGGCCGCGTCGTGGCACGTCTCGAGACGCATGCTCCTTCTGGCGGCCGCGGCCGAGGAGAGCTTCCGAGCCTGGCGTTGCCGATCATCGCCGTGTCGGGTGCTCGCGAGGCCGAGGTGGTGGCGTTGGCCTTTGACGAGGTTGCCGGCGACACGTTTCACATCCGACGTCAACGTCACTCCGCAGGAGGCGAACCTCTGGTGCGGGAGTGGACCAAGTCGCCAGGCCGGCTTCGTCCTCCACGACCTGCGCCACCAGTACGGCGCTGCGCGATGGCCACAACCCCGGCACCGTCGCCGCCCGGCTCGGCCACTCTCCGGAGACCCTGTTGCGCGTGTACGCCCAGGAGATCGAGCAGGGCCAAGTCGGCGTGGCGGCGTCGCTGGCGTCCCACCTCGACGGGTGAGTGGGTCATCCCCTCGGAACTGCCCTGACGATGGCCTCGAGGTCGACCCGTCGCACCAGTAGCCGGCTTCCGAGGGCGCACGGTCGGCAGACCAGAAGATCCCTGCGTGGACCGCTACTCCTCGGCGAGCTTGTAGGCCGATGTCCGGCTGACGCGAAGGACGTGCGCAGCTTCGACGACGTTGAGCATGAGCATGAGCATGAACGGGACGCGCGCGTGGAGAGACCGGTGGTCAGTTGCTTTGGTCAGACTGGCAACCAATTCCTGCTTGCCCATCTATATCCGACTAGATCTAGTGCTGTGTGGATATACTGAGGTGATGGAGCCCAACCGCGCCGCTGCCCTGATCGCTGCGGCCCGGCTCGCCGCTGGCTTCACCCAGACCCGACTGGCCGACCTGGCGGGCACGACGCAGCCGACGATCTCCGCCTACGAGCGCGGGGCCAAAGTTCCGGACCTGGCCACCCTCGAACGCATCCTGGACGCCGCCGGCTTCGAGCTACGAATGTCCCTGGCCCCCACAGATGATCACGACCGCTCGCTCAAGCGTTATGAACGTACGTTGCCGGCGGCGTCCCGCCGCGCATTCAACGCCCAGCAGAAGAAGCGCAAGGTGGCTCGGGCAAGTGGCGTCCGCTGATCCTGAGCCTCTGACTGACGAGGCGGCCGCCGGCATCGTTTCCGTTCTTCACCGGCACGGCGTGCGGTTCATCGTCATCGGCGGCTTCGCCATCCAACTCCACGGCGTCGAGGGGCTCGCCCGCACCTCTGACATCGATGTGACACCCGAGCGCGGACGGGACAATCTGGAACGGTTGGCCCTGGCACTGACCGACCTCGACGCCGGTTGCGGGGCGATCGACTTCCCGACGAGGGACTCTCTGTGCCTTGGCACGTCGACCTTCTTGACCGGATGGACACGGCCATCAACCTGATCACCAGGCTCGGTCCACTGGCGCAACCGTCGCATGTCGAC
>JBKJKM010000163.1:0-25273 GCA_046597375.1 Acidimicrobiales bacterium
GCCGACGGCGTCGAGGTCCCAGCGGCCGTTGTCCTCGGTGATGGCGAGGGTGGCGATGGTGTCGCCGGCGGCGATGCCCGGGAGGAGCTCCTTCTTGGCGGCGTCGTCGCCGCTGGTGAGGAGGGCATTGGCGGCGAGGGCCACGGTCGAGAAGTAGGGCGCGGCCAGGAGGGCACGGCCCATCTCCTCGAGCACGATGATGAGCTCGACGTAGGTGTAGCCAGATCCCCCGTACTCCTCGGGGATGGCGAGGCCCTGGAGACCGAGCTCCTGGCCCATCTGCTTCCAGACGGCCTTGTCATAGCCGTCCGTGGTCTCCATCAACTCACGCACGGCGCTCTCGGGGCTCTTGGTGTCGAGGAATCGGCGAACGCTCTTGCGCAGCTCTTCCTGCTCTTCAGAGAAGGCGAAGTTCATGAAGCGGAAACGTACTTCGACCCTCGAAGATCGGCCACTGCTAGCGTGTACACGTGTGGACACTATTTCCCCCTTCCCCCTGACAGAGGCACTGGCCAAGGTGGGCGTCCGGGAGCTACGGGCCAACGTCGCCTCCCTGGTGCGCCGGGCGGCGTCGGGTGAACGGGTCGTCATCACCTCGGGCGGAGTGCCGGTCGCGGTGCTCGGTCCGATCACACCGGACCCCGCCGGCGTCACCATCGACGATTTGATCGCCGCCGGCCTGCTCGTCCCTCCCGGGCGTCTCGATCACCCACCGGAGCCCGACCCCGTCAGCCTGCCGGTCGACACCCGAAGTACCCGGGTGCTCGACGAGCTGCGCGGCGCATGACACCCCGACTCCAGGGATTTTGGAGACCTCAGCAGTCGGTTTCGGGGTACCCAGCGTTCAAAAGTCCTCGGTGACGCTCTTCGTCGATACCTCGGCGTTGGTACAGCGCTACGTCGCCGAGCCAGGGCGCGCGCTGGTGGTGGAGGCGATGGCCAGTGACCCAACATGGGTTGCATCGGCCCTCGCCCGCACGGAGGTGATGATCACGCTCCACCAGCTCGCCGCCGGCCCCCGCCAGCAGTCGCGCCTGTGGTCGGCCTTCCGGGACGACTGGGACGCCATGGCCGTCGTGCCCGTTGACGACCGCTGCCTCGGCCGCGCCGCCGAGCTCGGCAGCTCCTTTGCCATGCGCGTCGTCGACGCCATCCACCTCGCCGCCGCCGACCGCCTTCCCCGCCCGGTACGGTTCCTCACCTTCGACCGTCACCAGATCCCCGCCGCGGCCGCCCTCGGCTTCGAGGTCGTCTCGCCGCTGTGACATGGTCTCGCTCTGCGGCGCCGCCTCCCGCCGACTGAGAGACTGGGGGGATGGGCACTCTGCACTACGAGGACACCGACGTCGAGATCCACAAGGTCGTGGTCGGGCCGGTCGACAACAACGTCTTCGTGGTGCGATGCAAGGCGACGGGCGATGCCGTTCTGCTCGATGCCGCCAACGAGCACGACCGCCTCTTGGAGCTGTGTCGCACCCTCGGCGTGCGCAAGGTGCGCGAGACCCATGGCCACTGGGACCACATCCAGGCCGTGCCCGCCGTGCGCGATGCCGGCTACGAGGTCGGCGTCACGGCCGCCGATGCCTCCATGCTCCCGTCCTACGACTTCGTCCTCGAGGACGACACCGTGATCGAGGTCGGTCGCCTCCGCCTGCGCACCATCGCCACGCCCGGCCACACGCCAGGATCGATGTGCTTCCTCATCGAGGGCTCGCCGGTGCTGTTGTCGGGCGACACGCTCTTCCCTGGTGGACCCGGTGCTACCAAGTTCCCTGGTAGCTCGTTCGAGTCGATCATCCGCTCGATCGACGACCGCATCTTCTCGAAGCTCGACGTCGGCACCATCGTGATGCCGGGACATGGCGACGACACCACCGTCGGCACCGAGCGACCACACCTCCAGGAATGGGTCGACCGTGGGTGGTGAGGACCTCGATCTTCTCTTCCGCCGGCGCTCGATCGCTCGCCTGACCGAGCCCGCACCGAGTGATCGTGAGCTCGACTCGATCCTGCGGGCTGGGGCCGCCGCCCCTGACCACGGAGAGCTCCGACCGTTCCGCTTCGTCGTCTTGCGCGGCGAGGCCAAAGACGCCTTCGGCTCGGTGTTGGCCGATGCCTACCTCCAGCGGGTGGCGGCGGTCGACGGTCGCCCCGAGCCGGCCAAGCTCGACAAGGAGCGGACGAAGCTCGGCCGCGCGCCGCTCGTCGTGATCGTGGCCGCCGTCCATGTCGACGATCAGAAGATTCCGTGGGACGACCAGGTGGGTGCGGCCAACGCCGCCGCCCAGAACCTGTTGTTGGCCGCCACCGCCCTCGGCTACGGATCGATGTGGCGCACCGGTGACATCGTGTTCGACCTGCACGTGAAATCGGCCATCGGCCTCTCGGAGCATGACGCCATCGTCGGCTTCGTCTACCTCGGCACGCCCTACGAGGGAGGCGACAAGCCGCCGAACGATCCATCCCTCGATGGCCTGATGATCGAGTGGCCTACTGCGCCTTCCACTCCAACGTCGGTGTGTTGACGGCCTTGCGCGTCGGGCGACCGAGCAGTCGACGCCCGATCTTGTGGACCGTGAGCGGCACCCACACAATCCACTCCACGACGTAGAAGACACCGAGCGACGCGACGATCGTGGCCGCCGGGGGCAACACGATCGGGAGCGCCACCGCCGACAACAGGACGACCCGCCAGGCCTCCTGCGACCAACCCTTGGTGCCACCGGGCTTGAGGAGGGCGGCCCACCGCACCGCCGCCCACATCAACCACCGGCGCAGGAACGGCACCCCCAGCTCGCGCATCGCCCGCCGGAACGTCGCGTCGGCGTCGACCCAGGAGATGGCACCTTCCGTCGCCAACTCGCGCCACAGGTGGTCGTGCAGCACCGCCGCCTTCGTGTACCGGCCGTAGCGCGGCAACAACCACACGAACAGCCGGGGCACCGATGCGAAATCGGTGCCACTGCCGGTCGGCACCAGGAACGACTCCTCCTTGCCCGTGTACTCGAGCTGTTCCCGCGTCACCCAGTTGGTGTCGTCGATCTGTTCGACCACGACCTTGCTCTCCCGCCCGAACCCCATGCGGGCAGCGTACGGTGACGCCCGTGATGGCGCCCGAGCGAACCTTCAGCTGTGAGGAGTGCGGCTTCGACGCCCGCACGATGTCGGAGGAGGACCTCGTTGCCGCCTGCTCGTCGTTCGCTCGGAAATTCCGGGCGCCGCTGACCCGGTTCCTTCCCGGTGAAGACGGAGGAGCAATGGTCCGCCTCCGGCCCGCTGAGGGTGTGTGGTCCGCCCTCGAATACGCCGCCCACGTGCGAGACGTCCTGTCGTTCTACCGGGAACGCATCGAACGCGTACTGGCCGACACCCGGCCGACGTTGCACGCCGTGGCGTTCGGCTCACGACCTGAAGAGGAGACCGCCAACGCGGAGGACCCGACGGTGGTGGCCGACAGAGTGTCGGCAGAGGCAACGGCACTGGGCGATCTTCTCGGCCGACTCGACGAGGGCCAGTGGCAACGCATCGGCCTGTCGAGCGACGGAAGCGGCGCCGAGCGGACGGTGCGCGTGCTGGCGGAGCGGGCCGTGCACGACGCATCCCACCACCTGCTCGACATCGGCCGATCCCTTCGCGCCGCCCGCTCGCGTTGACGCCACCGCCCCGGGCGCGTCCCGACGCTCCCGATGATGGGACGCTGGCGTGGGTCGCCCGTGCGGTGGGCGAAGGTCCGGTGGTGCGCGCTCGCCGCTTGACGGGCGGGGTCTCGACCTCGAGCCACCTGCTGGTGCTGCGGTCGGGGCGGGAGGTCGTGCTGCGCCGGCACTCGCCCCGCACGCTCGAGGAGGATCCCGGGATCGTCGCCGGCGAAGCGGCGACGCTGGCCCACGTCTCCGGACATGGGCTCCCGACGCCGGACCTCGTGGCCGTCGACGCCGACGGGTCGGCCACGGGTGCCCGGCCGGCGATGGTGATGGGCCGCCTCCCTGGCCGGATCGAACTCGCGCCGCGCGACCCGGATGCCTGGCTGCAACAGCTGGCGCACGCGCTGGCCCGCGTCCACTCCCTGCCGCCCGTCGCGCCGGGTGTGCCCGCTGAGCCGCTCGAGTTCCCGGCGCGCGAGCTCCCGCCATGGACGGCCCATTCCGAGCAGTGGGCCGACGCCATTGCCATCGTGGCGGCCGAGCCTCCTCCGTCGACGCCGAGTGTGCTCACCCACGGCGACTTTCAGCACTTCAACCTGTTGTGGTCACGGGGTCGTCTGACCGGGATCGTCGACTGGAACGCGCCGAGCGCACGGCCGCCCGATGCGGACATTGGTCACTGTCGACTCAACCTCGTGATCCTGTACGGGACGGAGGTGGCCGACGACTTCCTGCGTCGCTACGAACGCGAGAGCGGTGGCCGGGTGGTCGACCCGTGGTGGGACCTCCGAGAGACCGTCGTGTTCCTGCCTTCGTGGTCGTCGACGATCGTGCGCCAGGTCGGCTCACGCATCCCCGTCGACGCCGACTCCATCCACCGACGCATCGACGCCCACCTCCAGACACTCCTGGGCCGCCTCGCCGGCTGACCGCTGCGCCCAGCTGGCGCCCGTCGACCTCAGTCGACGATCGCCGGGTACACCAGCGTCTTCAGTTGGTCACGGAAGTTGAAGGTGCCCGACGGGATCAGCTGGGTCATGAAGATGACGGTGAGCTCCTCGACCGGGTCGACCCAGAAGATTGTCGAGGCATACCCGCCCCACGTGTAGTCGCCGGCCGAGCTGACGACGCCGGTCTTCTCGGCGCCAAGGTTGACCGCGACCGTGAGCCCGAAGCCCATGCCGGTGAAACCGACCTCGCCGAACCCACCGGGCATGGCGAACTCGGTCATCGAGCCACCACCGGGCAGATGATTGGAGGCCATGAGCTCGACGGTCTTGCGACCGAGGATGCGCACGCCGTCGAGCTCGCCGCCGTTGACGAGCATCTGGGCGAAGCGGAGATAGTCGGCGGTCGTCGAGACGAGGCCCCCACCGCCGGAGAGAAACGCACGGGGGGTCCGGTACCGACTGGTCTGCGGATCGTCGGCCAGCTTCAGGGTCTTGTCAGGCCGCCGGAAGTAGCTGGCAGAGAAGCGGTCGAGTTGGTCGTCGCCGACCATGAACCCCGTGTCGGTCATGCCGAGCGGGCCGAAGATCGCGTCCTGCAGGTAATCGTCGAAGGACTGACCCGAGAGGATTTCTACAAGCCGACCACACACATCGGTCGACATGCCGTAGAGCCAGCGAGTGCCAGGGTGGAACGCGAGTGGGGAGTCGGCCGCCTTCGTCATCACGTCGGCGAGGGTGTCGTTACCCTCCAGCATCGACCCGGCGAGGGTGCCGTCGGCGTTCGTGGCGCCGATGGCGCCGAAGCTCAGCCCGGACATGTGCATCAGCACGTCCTTGACCGACATCGGACGCTTGGGGTCGACGAGGCGTGACGTCCCATCCTCGGCCCGTTCCTTGACCTTGAGGCCCTTCCACTCGGGGATGTAGCGGTGCACCGGATCGTTCAGCTGGAACAGGCCCCGTTCGTAGAGGCTCAACAGGGCGACGCCCGTGATCGGCTTGGTCATCGAGTAGATGCGCCAGATCGTGTCGTCCTCGACGGGCTTGTCGCGTTCGCGGTCCATCGAACCGAACGACCGGAAATAGCCGACCGAGCCATGGCGGGCGACGACGACCTGGCCACCGACGATCCGTCCGGGGGCGATGTATTGCCCTTCGAAGTGCTCGGTGATGCGCTCGAGGCGGCGGGCGTCCAGGCCGGCGGCGTCCGGATCGATCTTCACGTGTTCCCCCGATGGTTCGATACTCGAAGCACCGAGAGTAGTCCGGCGGCGGGAGCTACGACAGCGAGGGCGGCGGGCCGCTGCGCGCTCGGGAGAACCGACCGAGGCCACCGAGCACCGGCTCGGCCCCGGGCGGGGCGACCGGCGCCGGCACGGGGCGACCGCCTCCCAAAGCGTTGCCGCTGTAGGCATAGAAGCCGAGGGCGGCGCCGGCCAGCAGCACGATGATCCCGAGGGTCTTGCCCTTGCGGGGAGCCGACGTGGTCGACACCGGCGCCGCCTGCACCGTTGGCGCCACGCCCGTCGGTCCCGCTTGTTCATTGGCGGTCAAACCCGATGGGGCGGCCGCCGGCGCAACCGCCGTCGGAGCGGCGAACGTCGAGGGCTGGGAGAACGCCGGCGACGGGCCGAACGTCGACGACGATTCCGTCGGAGCGGAGAAGTCACTCGTCGCCCCGTCACCGCTGTCGAAGGTCGTTCCGTCGCCGGTCGAGCCCGTCTCGGTGCCGCCGGCGCCGCCACCGGTCTCGGCGCCGAAGGACTCGGCCGGCGGAGGACTGAACCCGCCGCCCGTGCCCGAGAACCCGCCGGGTTCGCCGCTGGTCGTCTTGAGATCGGCGGCGGTCGGCTTGGCGAACTTGAGGCTGAAGGCCGAGCCCTTGGCCGCGTCGTTCGACGGATTCGGCACCTGCCCGGGGTAGAAGGCCACCTCGATGTCGGGGCCGGACTGCAGCGGCGTCAGTGCGAAGGTGATCTTTCCGTCCGACCGGATTCCCTGCACCGACGTGAAGCAGTCGGGCGTGGGCCGCTTTTCCCACTTGCCACCTTGGGCCGAGACCCACGCCGACGCCACGCGACATCCGAGGATCACGGCGCCGTCTGGCAGCACCGAGTCAGTGCTGGGCGTGATGGTGAGGATCGGGCTGGTCTCCCCGTCCGCAAGCTTGAACCGCACTGCCGCCACGGCGACCGGGCCCTCAGGCTCGCCCTCGACGAGCAGCTGATCTGCGGATACGTCGGCGCGCGGTGGCACCTCGCCCGGCGCCGCTGCGGTGTTGGGGCGCCACCACCACCCCACGGCGTCGACGGTCGCGGCTGAGGCGCTCGGCGCCCAGCTCAACGCCGTGCCGGCCGCCAGCGCGAGGGCGGCCGCGATGCGGGCGGCTCGTCGAGGCGACATCATGCGTCGGTCCTTCCGTTGGGTGCCGGCGTGCGGCGCCGCGTGCGGCGAGCGTTGCTGGTCGCCGGCTTCGTCGCCGTGGCGGTGCCGCCAGAGCGGTTGATGGTCGCCATGTCCCCGCCGAGGTACGACGACACCACCGTGGGATCGGTCGTCACCTCCTCCGGCGTACCTTCCACGATCGGATGGCCGAGCTCGAGGGCGATCATCCGGTCGGAGATGCTCATGATCAGTGGCATGTCGTGCTCGATGATCAGAAGTGCGCAGCCGGCTTCGCGTTGGATGCGGTGGAGCAGCGGGCCGAGGGCCTCGGTCTCGCGTTGGGCGATGCCAGAGGACGGCTCGTCCAACAGGAGCACCTTCGGGTCGTGGGCGATGCACATGGCGAGGTCGACGATGCGACGTGTGCCGGTCGACAGCTCACGGACGAACTTCTCGCGGTACGACCCGAGGTTCATGAGCTCGATGAGGTCGGCGACCGTCCACGCTACGTCCTCCTCGGCCCGGAGCACGCCAGGAAGTCCGAGCGCCGAGGCGATCGGGTCGCGCACGGTGATGAACCGCTCGAGGCCGATGGCGATGTTCTCGGCCACGGTCAGCGACGGCACCAGTCGGGCATCCTGGAACGAGCGTCCGAGCCCGAGCCAGGCCCGCTTGTCCGGCGGCATGGTCGTCACGTCGACGCCGTCGAACTTGATGTGTCCGGAATCGGGAATCAGAAAGCCGGAGATCAGGTCGAAGATCGTCGTTTTCCCGGCGCCATTCGGGCCGATGAGACCGAGGATCTCGTGCTCGCGCAAGTGGAACGTCGTGTCGTTCACCGCCGTTATGCCGCCGAAGCGCTTGGTCAACCCATCGAGCTCGAGCACGGTTTCACCGATCGGCGTGCGCTCGATACCGTCGTTCTTCACGCTCGCCGGCGAAGAACCGTTGGTTGAGCTCGCCGCCCCTTGGAGGAAGACCGAGCGCACGATGTCGTCGCGCTCGATGAGCTCGGCCGTCGGTCCTTCGAAGCGCACCTCACCCTTCTCCAGGAAGTAGGCCCGTTCGGCCACGGTGAGGGCGACGTTGATCGACTGCTCGACGAGGATGATCGCCGTCCCCTGGGCCTGGATGCGGCGCACGATCCCGAGTAGCTGCTCGACGATCGTCGGGGCGAGACCGAGGGAGAGCTCGTCGATCATGAGCAACTTCGGCTTGGCGATGAAGGCCATCGAGAGGGCCAGCATCTGCTGTTCGCCACCCGACAGGTTTCCGGCCATCTGGTCGATGCGCTCGCGCAGCCGCGGGAAGATGACGAGCACCTCCTCGGTGGCTTCCTTGAGGTACTCCGGCTGGTCGCGATAGAGCCAGCCGGCGGCCCGGAGGTGCTCGGCCACCGTCAACGTCGGGAACACCGCCTTGCCGCCCGGGACCTGTACGACGCCGAGCTTCACCGTCGCCTGGGCGTCGGTGTGGGTGATGTCGCGGCCGTCGAAGAAGATGGCGCCACCTATCGGGTCCATCGATCCGCTGATGGCACGCAGGAGCGTCGACTTGCCGGCGCCGTTGGTGCCGAGGAGGGCCACGATCTCGCCCTGTCGCACCTCCATGTCGACGCCGAAGAGCACCTGCACCTGGTCGTAGGCCGCCTCGATGCCCCGACACACCAGCAGCGCCTGCTGTCCGCTGTCGTCGAGGGCGGTGCGCATGTCGGCCTCGGTCTGCAACGAGTTCAGCGCTTGCTGGACGTCGCGCTCGACGAACTTGGCCGCACTGGCGTAGATGGCGCCGGCCACGCCGACGATCACGGCGAGGACGCCGATGCCCCAGCGGTAGCCCTGGTTCTCGCCGATACCGGCGACGAAGCCGGAGATGGTGATGGCACCGATGCCGAACCAGAAGCCGAAGAGGGCGAAGCCGAGCGAGCGGAGTCGGGGCGGTGCCACCAGAGCGGTGACCGGGAGGTGGAAGACGAGGAACCCCGCGCTGCCGAAGCCGACGACCATGACGAAGAAGATCGACAGGGGGAGCCACGGGGAGACTGCGGTCAGCACGAGGGAACCGGCGGTGACGGCCAGCGCCAGACCGCCGAACTGCGTGAGACGGGCCAACTTGAACTGGTTGATGGTCTTGTCCGACAGGCGACCCCAGTAGATGGTGCCGCCGAAGGTCGCGGCCGCGTAGAGCGCGGTGATGCCACCGCGTCCCCAGACGCCGGGCGACTCGATGCCGTAGACCTTTTCGAAGAAGAACGAGAAGAACGACACGATGGCGAGCACGGGCCCACCGAGGAAGAAGGCGGCGATCCAGAAGCGCTTGAAGGTCTTGATGGCCGAAAGGCGACGGACGCCCTCCCAGAACGGGATCTTCTCGCCGGCCGCCTCGGCCATCTTGGCCAGACTCATGTTGACGGACGCGCCCCGCACCGGCTCGCTCAACTTGCTCACGAAGAGCACGGCGACGAACGTCGGGATGGCGAGGGTCATGAAGGCGACGCGCCAGCCGAGCAGCTGACCGAGCAACCCGCCGATGAGGATGAGGAAGGCGCCGATCGGGTTGGCCAGGCGGTGGAAGTAGTAGATCCGCCCGTGGGTCGACGGCTCGTAGTAGTCGGCCAGCAGGCTGGCGTGCACCGGCTCGTTCATCAGGCGGCCGAGGCCCGAGCCGAGACGGGCCAGAACCAGAAGTGCGAGGACGCCTCCACCGATGAAGCCCGAAGCGCCGGTGAGGATCGTCATCGAGCCCCACGCCACCGCCGCGATCATGACCAGCTTCACGCGGTTGTAACGGTCGGCGAGCACGCCGACGGGCACGATCAACATGATCAACAGCGCGCCGGGCACGGTCGTGATGCGGGTGAAGGTCGCGTCGGAGATACCGAACGTGTCGCGGATCTCCGGGGCGAAGACACCGAAGGCGACCTGGTCGAACTCGTCGACCAGGTTCAAGACGAACAAGACGAGCAGCGGCGCGATCGTGCCGCCACCCGTCATCTCCTTCAAGCGGTCGCGGTACTTGGCGATCATGCCGGCACCCCCGCTTCGGTCTGGATTCGGAAGTGGTCGTGGTCCTTGGCCTCGACGACCGGGATGTTGGCGCCACACACCGGGCAGCCGATGAGGTCGAGCGGTTCGAGGCCCACGAGGAGTTCGGCCGCCTCGACGGCCCTTTCGGCACCGGCGATGATGTCTTGCGGTTGCTCCTCGGCCCGTACCAACGAGTCGGCGACGAGGCTCGGGACGTGGACGTCGTGGCGGTTGGCCACCCACCGGAGGAAGTTGTCACGGCTGCGGTAGAAGACCTCGGAGAGACCACCCGGGACGACGAGCAACAGAACGAGGAGCCCGACGCTCGAGGTGAGGAGTGCGATCGTCTCGTTACCCCCGAAGAACACCGGGACGCCCTCGACGTAGATCGAGCCCAGCACGGCGCCGGGAAGCGACGTCAGCCCGCCAATCACGGTGATGGCGAAGACGGTGATCGATCGCTCGGGCCGGAAGGCGGTGTTGAACACGGCCTCGTTGAGGAAGGCGTAGAGCCCACCGGCGACGGCGGCGATGAAGCCACTGATGGCGAAGGCGGCCAGCCGGGTGCGGGCCAGGTTCACGCCGTAGGCCTGTACGCCTTTGCCGTTGTCGCGCACGCCGATGAGGATGCGGCCGAGCCGGTTCTTTCGGATCGACCGGGCGACGAGGAGGAACAGCACCAGGAAGGCCAGACAGACGAAATAGAAGCGCACGTCCGATCTGGTGCTGAAGACCCCGTAGAGCTTGGGTCGGGCGACGATGTCGCCGGTCTTCGGGAGGATGTCGCCGAAGTAGTCGCGGTTGAGCACGAAGTTCTGCACCGTGAAGGCGAAGGCGAGCGTCGTCACGGCCAGGAACAAGCCTTGGATGCGCAGCGCCGGCAATCCGACGAGCACGGCGGTGAGGGCACCGACGAGTCCGGCTACGAGGATGCAGAGAAAGAAGTCCCAGCCACGCACGGCCATCGATCCGGCAACCGCCGCACCGATGCCCGAGAAGGCCCACTGGCCGAGGGAGATCTGACCAGACCAGCCCGTGAGGATCACGAGCGAGACGCCGACGATGGCGAAGATGACGACCAACGCGAACCGAGCGGCGAAACGCTCGGGGAGGATGAGCGGCAACACCACTGCCACGAAAAGCACGATGTTGGCGAGGATCCCCTTGGCCAGTACCACTTCCGGGTACTGGCGCAGCACGGCGGGCACAGGTCGGTACTCCTTCACCGCCTGCCAGGTGCCGCCGGCGGCGTCGAAGGCGCGGGCGAGGCGACCGCGCTGCAACAGCAGGGCGACGAGGATGACGACGAGCATGGTGGCGACGGCCAAGCTGGCTCGGCGGGTGCCATAGAGAGCCGACTGGTCGATGATGCCGATGCCCATGCCGGCGATGACACACATCGGCAGACTCTCCATGCGCGCGATGACGGCAGCCGCCAACCCGTACAAGAGCACCGACGCACCCACCGAGGAGCCGAGCGTGAGTCCGGTCAGGGGCGCCCGCAGGAAGACGGCGACGGCCGACAGCGTGGCGGCGATGATCCAGACGATCGTCGAGACACGGGCGACGGGGATACCGAGCAGTGCCGCTCGTTCGCCGTTCTCGGCCGACGCCCGCACGGCGATGCCCATGTCGGTGAAACGGAAGAAGGCACCGAGGAGGGCGCAGATCACCGCCGTGACGACGGCCGCCATGATGAAGTCGCCGTTGAAGCGGAGCGGGCCGACGTCGAAGCCGACAAGCGTCGACCACGGTGTCGTGAAGTTGTTGCTCGAGATCTGCTTGCCGACGATGGCCGTCTGCACGCCGAACTCGGCCGCCAGCAGCAGCAGCTGCACGCCGATGGTGGCGACGGTCAGGATCAGGCGCGGCGCGTCACGGAACCGGCGGATGATCGTGCGCTCCACGAGGGCACCCAGGGCGATGCCGCCAAGCAGCACGATCGGCAACGTGAGGAAGTAATTGACGTCCTTGCGGAGCATCACCAGGAGGGCCGTCACTGCCGGCACCGAACCGAGCTGCGCTTGGGCGAAGTTGATGATCCGGTTGGCGCGGTAGACGAGGATCAGGCCCATGCCCAGCAGGGCGTAGAGCAGACCGATGGTCGCGCCGTTCAGAAAGATGGCTCTCGGCACCGGTGCGTCGCGGATGCCGATGACGAACGAACCGATGCTGAGCTGCCCGAAGATCACTTGGACGACGACCTCGATGAGGACGACGTACGCGATCAGCAGCTTGAGCCCCGGTCCGAAGATCCGGTGGTCGGTGACCTTCTTCAGTTGGCCCCCCAGCCCACTGCTGCTGAGGAGGGCGGTCACGACGGCTTCGCCGCCACCTTGAACGCCCCGTCCAGCTCACCGTTGGCGTAGCGCCGTCCGCCATCGATCGGCACATAGGCGCCCGGCTTGCCGTCGATCTTCGAGATTTCGGCGGCATCCCAGAAGACCTCACGGAAGTCGGAGATGGCGTTGTAGTCGCCGGGTCCGAACTTGATCAGATACACACCGGCGTCCCCGCCGGTCTGCTGCCAGCCACCGCGGGTGTACTTCGCCCCCACGTAGCCCCGCTCGAACGTGAGGGGGTTGAGGTTCGGGCCGGCCAGTTGGACGCCAGCGCCGATGAAGCCGAGGTACCCGGTGATGAGGTTGCACGAGGCACAGGGCTGGCCCGAGTTCCCCGCGGCCTTCCAGATCCTCGCGGCGTCCGACTGCTCGAAGGGCACCGGGTTCACGAGTTGGCTCGGTCCGAACGCATGGGTCCACTGCGCGTTGTCGTAGAGGCGGCCCAGGACGTCGTAGTCGAGCAGGCCGCCCGAGGGCACGATGTGCTCGGGGAAGTAGCTGTTCTGCGTCATGCCCTTGGTCAGGAACGTCGGGGCGATCGGGTCGCACATGCACACGACCGTCGTGGCCCGGTTCTCGATCAGGCCGGCAACGGTGACCCGGGTCTGCTCCTCCGCCCGTCCGATGTCGGAGGCGTAGGTGAAGATCGCCGGACTCTCTTTGCCGCTCGAGCACTCGTTGACCAGCGACTTGACTCGTCGGGCGGCCGGGAGCGTGGAGCCGTCGCCGTTGTCGGGCGTGACAATGGCCAGCTTGCGAGCCGTGGTCCGGCCGCCGATCTGCGGGTGGATGACCGAGCCGGCGTTGCTGGCCGGCTTCCCGACCAGCTTCTTGCAGTAGTACTCCGCAATCGACTCGGCGCCCTCCTCACCCGTGGGGAAGATGTCCCAGCGGTACGGGCGGCGGCCGGCGTAGAGCTCGGCGGCCTGGTACGGCGCACCGACGCTGATGATGCCGTTCTGCGACCACACGTCCTGGCCGGACACCGGCACGCCCGACAAGACGATGAAGGGCTTCATCTTGACGACTTCGGCGGCGGCGATGCGGGTCTTGGCCGGATCGTCCGGGGCGCTCGGGCAGTCGCCGATGACCCGCTTCACGACCAGCTTGCGGCCATAGAACTCGTACTGCGTGTTCATGAACTTGAACGCCGCGGCCGTCATCGCCGCCGTTTCCTCTTCCGTGGCGGCGAGGCCCTGCGTGGCCAGGATGGCGTTCACCTGCTCGTTGGGCTGGCAGGAGAAGTTGACGATCAGGATCTCCTTGTCGGTGACCCCGGGGTAGGTGGTGCCCCCGTTGTTGCCCGTGAATTTCGGGGCGCACGGCGGCGTGTTGAAGATCACGTCCGACTGCTGCGTGCCCTTGCAGTGGCTGGTGTCGCCGGCCGCGACGGTGGCCGTCGCGCCCGTTCCTCCTGCAGGTGCGGCGCCCGGAGCGCCGGCGGCCGGTGCGCCGCCAACCGCGGTGGCGCCACCCGTCGTCCCTGCAGGCCGAGCTCCGCCGCCCGTCGCGGATCTGCCGGTGGTCGTGCCCCCAGCGACCGGAGCCCCGGCCGAATCGACGGCGCCGGCCTCGCCGGCCACCGTGTCCGTGGTGACGGCCGTGCCGTCCTCGACCGGAAGCGGGGCGTTGGCGCTGAGGGCGCCCTGCCCGGCAAAGACGTTCTGCGGGTTCTCGCCCTTGGAGGGCGAGAGCACGACGAACGCGGCCTGGACCATCGCAAGCGCGATGAAGGGCGCGTAAAGGCGGAGAGTAGAGCGACGCATGGACCCCTCGATTGTTTGAGCTACGGGTGTTGACGACAAGAGGGCCCCCGAAAGCCCTCCCCTAGAGGTTCGTCCAACCTATGCCGAACTCCTGCCTGCCGGCGTGCCCGATGTCTCACCCCCGCCCTACCGTGACCCCAACGCCCTTCCTCCCATCGCGTTGCGGTTGCCCCTCTAGGGCGGCCCCAAAGGCAACGCCAATGCATCTCAACCACCGGAAGGGCAACTTCAAATGCATGCAGACGACTACTTCGTCGGCTCGAGGTCGGGACTCACCCGAGGGCAACTGCGCTCGGGCGTGGCCGCAGGGCGGTGGCGGCCCCTCGACCAGGACGTCTACCGGAGGGGCGGGCACGAGCCGACCGACCTCGAACGGGCGATCAGCGTGGCGGTCGCGACCGACGGGACCGTGAGCGGACGCTTGGCCGCCGTGCTCCTTCGCTTCGACACCGGAGCCCTGGCCGTCCCCGACGTGACCGTCGACCGCACCGCCAGCGCCAAGCGAACGGGCCTGCGGCACCGCCTCTTGGACCCCGAGCGCGTGATCGAGGTGGCCGGCTTCCGGTGCACTGACGGATTGCAGACCCTCGTCGACCAGGCCCACCGACTCTCGGACGACCTCTGGGAGCAGGCCCTGGAGTCGGCCCTCCGCCAGGGATGGACCTCGGTGCCCGACGTCGACGCCGAACTCCCCCATCTGGGCCGGATGCGGATCAAGGGCACCCGCCGCATTCGGCGAGTTCTGCTCCAGCGCCCCGCCGGCGCACCACCCACGGAGAGCCTGCTCGAGACACTCATGGTCCAGATCGCCCGCCTCGTACCGTGGCTCCCACCGCCCGAGCGTCAGGTCGACGTCTACGACCGCTGGGGTCGGTTCGTTGCTCGGGTCGATCTGGCGTGGCCGGAGCTCGGCCTGTTTCTCGAGCTCGACGGCGAGCACCACCTCGGCCAGCCCCTCTACGACGCCAGCCGCGAGACCCTCGTGGTCGCCACTACCGGTTGGCTCGTCGGTCGGTTCACGTGGACGGAGTGCACGGCCCACCGGCTCCACACCGCTCGCCGCCTGGACGCCATCGCCACCCAGGCGCGCCGGCGACCCGTGGCCGCCTGACCTGGCGCGTTGGAGTTGCCCCTGCGGTCGTGAAATCCCGTTGTTGTTGCCCTTGGGGCGACCCGAAGGGCAACAACAACGCCGGGTTTCGAGGTCCAGGAAGGTTCGAGGTTCAGCGCTGCAGGCGGCCGGCGTCAAAGGCGGCGGACTCGGCCGCATCGAGCTGCTGTTCGACGATGTCGAGGCCGCCGTCCCAGAAGTGGGGGTCGGCGAGGTCGCAGCCGACGATCTTGCCGAGGTCCTCGGGGGCCATGGAGCCGCCCGACGACAGCATGTGAAGGTAGCGGGGCACGAAGTCGGAGCCCTGTTCGGCGTATTGCCGGTAGACGGAGAGGGCCAGGAGCTGGCCGTAGGCGTAGGCGTAGACGTAGCCCGGCGTCGAGATGAAGTGCGGAATGTACGACCACCACGTGCGATAGCCCTCGGTGATCTCGACGGCGTCACCGAGCATCTCGGACTGGGACTCGGCCCAAAGGTCCCCGAAGCGCTCGATCGACAGCTCGCCCTCGGTGCGACGCGACGAGTGCACGAGGTCCTCGAAGCGGTTCATGGCCGTCTGGCGGAAGATCGTGGCGATGGCGTCCTCGATGTTGGTCGCCAGCAGCGCCAGCCGATCGGCCGGATCGGTGACCGACTCGAGCACCCGCCCGAACGTCACGGTCTCACCGAACACCGACGCCGTCTCGGCCACCGTCAGCGGCGTCGACTGGTGGAAGATTCCTTGCTCTCGAGCCAGGAACGCATGCAGCCCGTGCCCCAGCTCGTGAGCCAGCGTCATCACGTCGCGCCGCCGGCCGGTCCAGTTGAGGAACACGTACGGGTGCACCGAAGGCACCGTGTACGAGCAGAATGCCCCGCCTCGCTTGCCGGGCCGGGGCGGTGCATCGATCCAACACTCGTCGAAGAACCGTGCCGCCGTGGCCGCCATCTCCGGCGAGAACGACGAGTAGGCGTCGAGCACGATCGAACGGGCCTCGTCCCAGCTGATCTCGTCCTCGGACTCGGCCACCGACGCCATGCGGTCGTAGTCGGCAATGCGGTCGAGTCCGAGCAGGCGGGCCTTCAGCGCGTACCAGCGCTGTGGGATGTCGTTGCGCTTCCGCACCGCCTCCACCAGCGTGACGACGGATTCGTCCGGGGCTTCGTTGGACAGGTTTCGCGACGAGATCCACGTCTCGTAGCCCCGCAGCCGGTCGTCGGTCGCCTTGTCCGCCAGCAGCGTGTTGAAGATGAAGGCCCGAGTGCGCAGCCCCGGCTTCAGCCCCTCGGTCACCGCAGCAGCCGCCGCCGCCCGCACCGAACGGTCGGGCGAGGACAATCGTGAGAGCCCCTCCTCGAGCTGGCCGACCCGCCCGTCCTCGAGGACGACCTCGATGGTGGACGACTGCTCGGAGTACAGGCGGGTCCAGGCCGAGCGACCGGTGACACCCTTCTCGGTGAGGATCTTCTCCTCGGGTTCCGAGAGCAGGTGGTCCTTGTACCGGCGGGCGCTGGCCAGATGGTGCCGGCAGAACTCGAGTCGTTCGTCGGCCAGCAACGCGTCGGCCCGGTCGTCGGGTACGGCGGCCCACTCCAGCTCGAAGAAGATCAACTTCGTGCCCATGGCCGTGTAGCGCTCCTGCACCTTTTGCATCAGGGCGCCACGCGAGGCGTCGGTCGTATCGGTGGCGAACCGGAGCGAGGCGTAGGCGGCGGCCCTGCCGATCAGCTCGGCGAGGCGGGCCTGCTCCGCCATCGCGTCGGCCAGCCCGCGGGCGTCGATGGTGCCCAGCGTGCCGCGAAGGCCCGCCAGCTCATCGGCCTTCGCGTCGGCCTCGTCGAGCAGCTCGAAGAGGGCCGTCTCGCTGTCCTCCCGGCCGTCGAGGAGGTGCGACAGGTCCCAGCTGACGTTATTGACATCGGAGGCGGTCTCGCTCATGTCGGAGAGGATACGGGGATGGCCCTTCCGTACGACCAGCGCCCCGTCGACGCCACGCCGGTCCACACGGCCGACCTTCCTCCCCTCCCCCAGCGCGACCGGAACATCCCCGCCTCCGCCTGGGTCGAGGCCCCCAACACCTTGTGCACCCTCGGTCAACCCTTCGCCGGCGATGAGGCTCTCTACAAGCGCCGCATCGGTGGCTGGCTGCTGTGGCGCTCCGGGCCGGCCACCAAAGCCGACGCCGCCTACCTCGCCATCTGGTTCGACGACCTCGCCCGCACCCACACCATCCGTCTCTTTCCGAACGGACGGGGCGAGGGCACGGGACCCTCGGGGGCGAGCCACGAGCGCTTCCGCAGCTGGAAGGAAGACCTCCGGGACCACCAGCCCGATTGACGCAAGCGCCTAACGGCCCGAGGACACGGTCAACGATTCGAGCCCGCGCAACACGAAGTGGCTTCGATACGGCGGGCGGTCGTCGGCCAGCTCCATCGACCCGAAACGCTGGGTCAGCCGCTCGAACACGATCTGACCCTCCAAACGGGCCAGGGGCGCCCCGAGACAATGGTGCATGCCGTTGCCGAAGGCGACGTGCGACATCGTCCCGCGCGAGAGGTCGAGCTCGTTCGGCCGTTCGATGTAGCGGGGGTCGCGATTGGCGGCGGCGAGACCGCAGATGACGCCCTCGCCCGCCTCCAGCTCGAGGCCGTTGAGCGAAATCGCCTCGACGGCCGTTCGGGCCGTGATCTGCACCGGCGAGTCGTAGCGCAGGAGCTCCTCGGTCGCCGCGACGACCAGACCCGGGTCGAGCTGCAGCGCCGTGAATTGATCCCGGTTGCGGAGCAGGGCGAGGGTGCCGTTGCCGAGCAGGTTGGTCGTCGTCTCGTGGCCGGCGATGAACAACAGGATGATCATGGCGAAGAGCTCGCCGGGCGAGAGCTTGTCACCCTCCGACTCGGCGGCGATCAGCGCGCTGAGGAGGTCGGGTTGCGGGTCGGTTCGTCGGCGCTCGATCAGCTCACCGAAGTACTGGACGAAGCCCATGACGGCGGGGATGGCGTCGTTGACGGCCGACCCATCCACGTCGGGATCGAGCACCTTGCCGATGGCCGTCGACCAGGGCTTGAACTGGTCCCAGTCGCCGGCCGGCACACCCAACAACTCGCAGATCACCATCACCGGCAGGGGCTCGGCGACCGCCGCCATCACGTCGAACGTCGCCGCGCCCTCGACCGAATCGAGCAGCCCGTCGACGAGCTCGATCACCCGCGGTCGCAACCCTTCGACGGCGCGCGGCGTGAACGCCTTGTTGGCCAATCGACGCAAGCGGGTGTGGTCAGGGGCGTCGGCCGTCAGCATCAACGAGATCGTGTCGTCGGCCAGCAACAGGAGGTTCCCCCCGCTCTCGGGCCGGCGCTCGGCCGGCACATGGCGCGGGCTGCTCGACAGCCGCGGGTCGCGAAGGGCGGCGAGCACGTCGGCATGCCGGGTAAGGATCCAGAGCCCGTCCCGAGTGCGGTGGAGCTCGTCGGACTCGCGCAGCTCGTCGTAGCGCGGATAGGGATTCCGGACGAACGCCGCATCCGTCGTGTCGAAGCCCAACGTCGCTTCGGCGATCCGTTGCTGACTCATGCCAAGACCTCCACGCCGAGCAAGCCGGCGATCTCTGGGTCGCGCTCGAACACGCGACGTGGGTAACGCAGGCAGATCACGAAGAGCGCCAACGAGATGGGGATGCTGATGCCCCGCTTGACGAGCAGGAACGTGCCCGGCGACACGTTGAGGACGAGCCACACCTGGAGCACGCCCATCAACAGTTGGAAGATGCCCCATGCCATCGTCAGCCGGCCGAACACGGCGAGAAATGTCGGGTGGCGCCGCACGACCGGAGGGAACGGGTAGAAGAGCCGTGCGGCGAACCCAACGGCCGGCCGGCCAAGAGCCACCGACAGCAGCAGCAGCGGGCCGATCACGAAGTTGTTGGCGATGTCAGGCCCGAAGTACACGAGCCCCGACCCGGTCAGCACACCGGATGCGCCACGCACGAGGACCAGGACCATGGTCATCCAGACGAACGGGCCGGCGGCGCGACCTCGGAGGCGCCGCGCGACGACCAGTCCCACGCTCCACAGTGTTGCGCCGAGGATCGCCGCCGTCAGCCCTCGGGCGGCATCGAGCGAGGCGAAGATCACCATCGGGACGACCGCCGAGACGAGGGCCTCCGGTCCGAAGCGGCTCAGCACCGACCGGACGCTCGGCGCCTCGGGCCGTGTCACCAGTGTCGACGCCTCGGGGCAGTAGCGCTCTCGTTCGTCTTCCGTCAGCGGCGAGCTGTAGATGTCCTCGACCACGGGTGCGGCCGCGTCGTCGCCGTACTTCGCCGTGAAGTGCTCGTGCAGCCCTCCGAAGGCCGACAGCAGATCGAGGTCAGGGGCCAGCAACCGCGTCGAGCCGTTCAGGTAGAGCACGTCCTTGAAGAACAGGACGAGCGCTGGCGGAAGGGCGAGACGGTGCTCGACGAAGACCCCCATGACCGCGGGAGCGCCGTCACGAAGGTCGTCGACGGACAGCGTCTCCCGTTCATCGGGGCGGGCCGAGAGCTGGGCCAGCAGCTTGCGGCGATCGGCGCCCTCCGGGAGGGCACCCAATGCATCGAGGCCGCGCAGCTGTGTGGCGACGTCGCGGGTGGCGATCCCGAGGAGCAGATCGCGAATGCCCCCACGCTCGGCCTCGTCGAGTCGGGCGCAGATGCCGAAGTCGACGAGTCCGAACCGCCCACCGGGAAGGCAGAGGATGTTGCCGGCGTGGAGGTCGCCGTGGAACCGGCCGAAGACCGTGGCCCCCTCGACCAGCGAGCGGAGTCCAGCCAGGAGCAGCGCCGTCGTGTCGACCCCGGACGCCTGCATGGCGTCGAGATCGTCGAAGCGCTCGCCCACGAGCCGTTCCATCACGAGCACCCGCCGCGTCACGAGCGCGTCATGCGGTCGCGGGGCGACGACGTCATCGACACCGGCCGTCACCAGATCTTGGCCGATCTCGACCATGTTCTGGGCCTCGAGACGGAAGTCGGGCTCCTGGAGGATCGTCGCGGCGAACACCTTCACCACTGCGAGCGGATCGGCCACCGGGGCGTTGGGGAAGATTCGCGCGAGGAGCCGGGCCAGCGGCGGCATCGACCGGAGGTGCGACACGACCTCCCGCTCGATTCCGGGACGTTGCACCTTGACGACGACGTCGGTGCCGTCGACGAGGGTGGCCACGTGCACCTGCGCGATCGACGCAGCGGCGAGCGGGGTGACCTCGATCGAGGCGAAGGTCGCGTCGATCGGACCGAGCTCGGCCTCGAGGATGCGATGCACGTCCTTCCACGGGATGGTCGGGCACCGGTCACGGCAGACGGCGAAAGCATCGACGACGACGTCGGGGAACAGCCCTCGACCCGACGAGATGAACTGTCCGAGCTTCAGGTACGAGGGCCCGAGGCGCTCGAAACCCTGGCGCAGCCGGACGGCGCCGGCGGCGCCACGAGACTCGGAACGCACGGTCGTACGGACGAGGTCGACGACGACGAACAGCACGAGCCGGCCGAAGAGCACGCCGAGCACCCGCACCAGCCGGCGCCCTCGCGCCAGGGGGTGGCCGGGACCGAGAAGCTCCTCGACCCGTGCCGGGATCGCCGCGCGGGCGGCCTCCAGGTCGGCCGCGTCCGTCGGTGAAGGCGCACGCGCCGTGGTGCTCCCCATGATGCCCCCAACGATCTTGGTCCCGCCCTCAAAGAGATGCGGCGGTGACGTGTTACCGACGGTAACACCAACCGGCTCGGCAGGCGGGTTATGGCGTGGCGGTGAGGGGGCTCCGGGGATCCGTGAGGACGTCGATGCCAGGTGGGAGGCCGTCGACGGTGAACCCGCCCTCGGCGTCGACGACGACCGTCACCCTCGAGCCAGCCAGGGGGATCCCTTCGACGCGGAGGGGACCGATGGCGGTGGGGACGGCGGGTGAGAGCCACACCTTCCCGTGCGGCACCCAAGGCTCGAGGCGGAGCAGCGTTCGCACGAAGAGCAGCGGTGACGCCGCGGCCCAAGCCTGAGGCGAACACGACGTGGGATAGCCGACGACGGTGGGGAACTCGTTCCGACCGAGCCCGGTGAACAGTTCCGGCAGACGCCCGCCTTGCGAGTCCGAGGCGTCGAGCATGGCCAACACGATCCGCTGGGCTTCTTCCACGAAGCCGTAGCGCATCAACCCGGCGGCGATCAGCGCGTTGTCGTGGGGCCAGACCGACCCGTTGTGGTAGCTGATCGGGTTGAAGCCCGCCATCGATGCGCCCAAGGTGCGCACCCCCCACCCGCTGAACAGGTCGGGGCCGACGAGATGGGCGGCGACGCGAGCGGCCTTGTCCTCGTCGACGATGCCCGTCCACAAGCAGTGCCCCATGTTGGAGGCAAGTGCGTCGACCGGACGCTTGCGGTCATCGAGGGCCATGGCGAACCAACCCCGATCCTCCAACCAGAAGTCTCGGTTGAAGGCCTCCTTCAGGTCGGACGCCCGGCCCCGGTAGCGAACGGCCGTCGCCACATCGCCGACCTCATCGGCGAAGTGGGCGCGCGCCAGGTAGGCCCCGTAGACGTACCCCTGCACCTCGCACAAGGCCACCGGCGTCTTCGCCAACTCGCCGTCGGCGAAGCGCACGCTGTCGTGGGAATCCTTCCAACCCTGGTTGAGGAGCCCCCGGTCGCTGGCCCGCCGGTACTCGACGAACCCGTCGCCATCGACGTCGCCGAAGTCCTCGATCCAGGCCATCGCCCGATCGGCGTGGGGCAGCAGTTGGTCGACCACCTCGTGAGCCAGACCCCAGCGGCGGAGTTCACCCAAGAGCATGACGAACAGCGGCGTGGCGTCGGCGGTGCCGTAGTACACGCTGCCACCTCCGAGCGACAGGGATGCGGCGTCACCGAAGCGCATCTCGTGGAGAATGCGGCCCGGCTCCTCGTCGCGGCGAGCATCGACCTCGGCGCCCTGGAACCGGGCCAGCGTCTGCAGAACACCGAGCGCCAGGTCGGGATCGACGAGGAGCGCCATCCACGAGGTGAGCAGGCTGTCGCGACCGAACAGCGTCATGAACCAGGGTGCGCCGGCGGCCACCACCGTGCGCTCCGGAAACTCAGGATCGAAGATGCGCAGGGCCCCGAGGTCGTCGACGCTGCGGGCCACGGCCATCCGCAGGCCGTCGTGGTCGGTGGTGAGGACGGGGCTCGAACTCCGCCATTTCTGCAGCCGCTCGGCCGGCGCAGCCCGTTCGACCGGCTCGCCGCAGAGGTAGCGGGGCTGGATCTCTTCGTCCTCGATGATCGGCGTCACCTGCAGGCACGTCGTCCATTCGCCGTGGGCCGGGATGATCACCTCGATCGTGGTCAGTGCCGGCACCTTCTCGCCGGGCAGGGCGATGCGGACGCCGCGCCGCACACCATTGCGTCGGACGGTGTGCACGACACCGTCCGACCGGGTCTCGGTGGTGCGGTCGGGGTCGAGTGTGATCTTGCCTTCCTTCACCCCGAAGAGATCGGCGAAATCGACGTCGATGGCGAAGGCCACGGCGCAATACGCGGCCTCATCCCCGAAATTGCGGACCAGGAGGTCCTCCCGCATGCCCCTCCCGATGTAGCGGTTGCGGCGCACGAGAAGTCGACTTCCGCTTCGCCCGATGAACGAGGCACTGAAGGGCTCGACCGCGGTGCCAGCCAGCGCGTCGGGAGGGTGGCCGTTGATGCGCAACTCGAGTCGACTGACGATGCGGGTGTCGCGGAAGTACAGGCCGTCCGGGGTGCCGGGACGGATGTCGCCGTCCGCGCCGCTGATGCAGAACGCGCTGCCCTGGACGAGGGTGACCGTGCCACTCGAGGTCCCCAACGGCGGGCTCTCGCCGGCGAAGTTCCACGGGTCGGCCACGGTCGCCCGACGCTACTGGGGGCAATCGACGCGGTCGCGCCTATGCGGGCGTGATGTTCTGGTTTCCCTGGAAGATGTTCTGCGGATCCCATGCACCCTTGATGGCTTGGAGCCGCGCGTACTTGGCCTCACCGAACGCCGCCCGGATCCGATCCTCGCCCTCGTTCCCGATGAAGTTGAGGTAGATCCCGCCCGACGCGTGATGGGCGATGTCGCGCCGGAAGCTTCGAGCCCACTCGATGGCGGTGGCATCATCGGCCGGGTTCTCCCAGACGGCGAACGGATGGGTGATCCACGGCACCGATCGGTTCGTCAAGGGCGTGGCCCCGTCGGCCACTCGGGCGACGGCACCGCCCCAGGGCAACAGCAGCTGCTGGGTCTGGGGCGAGGGACGGTTCATCCCGTACTTCACGTAGACGTCGAGGGCGTCGTCCAGGAAGGTGTCGTGGAAGTCGGCCGTCCAATAGTTCCGTAGACCCGGCGGATCGTCGAGCATGGAGTTGAAGGCGGCGTAGGGCATCGGTTCGACGAGGTCGACCTCGGGCTGGAGATCGCGCAGCGATTTGATGGCGTCGCGACCCTCGTCCATCTCACCGGTCCAGCAGATCGCCGTGGCGATGATCGTGGTGCCTTGGAGGTGCTCGGGAATGAAGGGCTCCGGCGGACCCGTGAGGAAGACGAGCCCCGAACCCAGCTCCTCGGACGCGCCCTCCGCCAGGTCGCGATAGGCGCGGGCCACGTCTGAGCCGGCGTCGCCCGGCCACGCCAGCAACCCGGCCAACACCAACGGCCCGACCGGGTGCAGCTGGAACTCGAAGGAGGTGGCCACGCCGAAGTTGCCGCCGCCGCCGTGGAGTGCCCAGAAGAGGTCGGGGTTGGACGTCGCGCTGGCCGTGACTTCTCGGCCGTCGGCGGTGACCAGATCGACGGAGATGAGGTTGTCGCAGGCCAAGCCATACTTCCGTTCGAGCCATCCCGATCCGCCGCCCAGGGTGAGGCCGGCGACGCCGGTCGTCGACACCCGCCCTCCGGTCGTGGCCAGCCCGTGCTCTTGGGTGGCCGCGTCGAACTCGCCCCAGGTCACCCCGGCGCCGACGCGAACGACTCGTCGCCCGACATCGACCGAGATGTCCTTCATCGGGCGGACGTCGATGACCAGGCCATCGTCGTTCATCGACATCCCGGCCACGGAATGGCCCCCGGCGCGAACGGCGACGGCATACCTGTTGGTCGTGGCGTGCTCGAGTGCCAGGATGACATCGGCCGCGCCAGCGCACTCGGCGATGACGGCCGGACGCTTGTCGACCATCGCGTTGAAGACGGCGCGTTCGACTTCGTAACGCGGATGATTGGGGGTGAGGAGCTGCACGGGTCCCGCCCTTCTCCTGCCTCGGTTGTCGCGTCTTACGGTACGCCCCGATTCGGCTCCTGGCCACCCCTCGTTTCCGCCGAGGACTATTTCCCCTACCCGCGTAGGGGAAATAGGATGGACCTCGTGGCCGACCCGAATCCTCCCCTGTTCCAGATCGAGGACCTTCACGTCAGTGTCGACGATCAGGAGATCCTCCGCGGGGTCGACCTCACGGTCGGCGCCGGCGAGGTTCACGCCCTGATGGGTCCCAACGGCAGTGGCAAGTCGACCTTGGCCAACGCACTGCTCGGCAACACCGACTACACCGTCACGTCCGGTCGCATTGTCTTCCAGGGGGACGACATCACCGCCTGGCCGACCGACGTACGGGCCAAAGCCGGCCTCTTCCTCGCCTTCCAGTACCCCGAAGAGGTGCCGGGCGTGCCCGTCATCCAGTTCCTCCGCCAGGCCATGGGTGCCCGCAAGGGTCTCGACGACATGAGCGTGCTCGAGACCCGCATGGCCATCATCGAGTGGATGAAGCGCCTGGAGATGGACCCGGCCTTCGGCGACCGGTACCTCAACGAGGGGTTCTCGGGCGGAGAGAAGAAGCGCAACGAAATCCTGCAAATGGCAATGCTCGAGCCGACGATGGCCATCCTCGACGAGACCGACTCCGGTCTCGACATCGACGCCTTGCGGATCGTGGCCAAGGGCGTCAACGAGGTCCGAGCGGCTCGTCCCGAGATGGGCGTGCTGTTGATCACGCACTACCAGCGGATCCTGCAGGCGCTCCAGCCCGACGTCGTGCACATCCTCGTCGACGGC
>JBKJKM010000241.1:0-11588 GCA_046597375.1 Acidimicrobiales bacterium
GCCGTAGGTGATGTCGCAGGCGTAGGCCGCCTGCTTGGCGGCCACGTCATGTCGCACCTCGGGGATGACCACGCCGACCGTGAGACCGAGCCAGTTGTGGATGCGGCCCATCCATTCGGCGTGGAACTTGGCCAGGTAGTCATTGACGGTCACGAGGTGGACGCCCCGGCCGGTGAGACCATTGAGGTAGACGGGCAGCGTCGACACCAGGGTCTTGCCCTCGCCCGTCTTCATCTCGGCGATCCAGCCGAAGTGGAGGGCGGCGCCGCCCATCAGCTGGACGTCGAAGTGGCGCTGGCCGATGACCCGCTTCGACGCCTCCCGGACGACGGCGAAGGCCTCGACCAGGAAGTCGTTGAGGACGTCGGCCTCCTCCTCGCCATCGGCGATGCGGCGGGCCAGCTCCTCACGGAACTCCACCGTCTTGTGCTTGAGGGCGTCGTCGCTGAGCGCCTCGATCTCGGGCTCCATGGCGTTGATCTCGGGCACGATGTCCTGCAACGCCCGTACCTTCTTGCCCTCCCCGGCGCGCAGGATCTTGCTGAAGACGCTCACGTGGCACTCACGCCACCAATCCTACGGCTGACGGTGGTGCAGATCGGGCGCCAGGGCAGGCCCCTACGCTCCCGGGGTGGCACGCCGGGCGCCCGTCCTCCTCCTGGTGGCCCTGGTGGCAACCTATGTCGTCGTCTTCGGCGTCCTCACCGTCCGCCAGCAGGCCCGGTTCGGCACCTTCGGGTTCGACATGGGAATCCACGACCAGGGGATCTGGCTGCTCTCGAGGTTCCGCGAACCGTTCGTGACCGTGCGGGGGCTGCACTATTTGGGTCACCACCTCAACCTGATCAGCCTCACGCTGGTGCCGGCCTACTGGCTGGGGGCGGGTCCGACCTTTCTCTATCTCGTCGAGACGGTGGCCCTGGCGTTGGGGGCCATCCCGATCTACCTCCTCGGTCGAGACCTCTTCGAGAACCGATGGCTCCCCCTCGTCCCGGCCGCCGCCTACCTGGCGTACCCCACCCTCAACTGGATCAACTGGTGGCACTTCCACCCGGAGACGCTGGCGGTGGCGCCGCTGCTCTTCGCTGTCTGGCTCGGCCGGAACCGGCGGTGGGGCTGGTTCGCGTTCGCTGTCGGGATCGCCCTGTCGACCAAGGAGGACATCGCCCTCGCCGTCAGCGTCCTCGGGATCGTTCTGGTCCTGCGCCATCGCCGCCAGGGCGCCTGGCGGCCGGGGGTCGTCACCGCCGCCGTCGGTCTCTTTTGGTATGTGGTGGCCACCCAGGTCGTGATGCCGGCGTTCAACGGTGGACAGCCGCCCTTCTACGTCCAGGAGTTCTTTCCGCAGTTCGGCGACGACGCCGTGTCGGTGCTGGTCACGATCGTCACCGACCCCGCCCGCACCTGGTCGCTGTTGGCCGACGCCGACCGCGTGGCCTACTACGGACGACTCCTCGCCCCGTCCGGGTTCCTCGCTCTGGCCGGTTTGCCCTTCTTGGTCATCGCCGGTCCGCAGCTCGGGGCGAACGCCCTGTCGTCTCTTTCCACCACCTATGACTTCCGGTTCCACTACTCGGTGGTGCCGACCGTCGGGGTCTTCGCAGCCACGGTGCATGGGCTCGGACGGCTGCGCCGATGGCGTCCTGCGGCTCTGCGCCTCGGCCTCGTCCTTCTGGCCGTGAGCGCCGTGTGGACCCATCGCGAGTGGTCGCCGTCGCCTCTCGGAAAACCGTTCCGCTCCGGGATCTGGGCCGGCCCGAGCCCCCGCCCTGCCGCCTTCGAGCGGGCGCTGTCACTGGTGCCGGCGGACGCCGGCCTGGCCACGAATTACTACCTGGTCCCCCACGCCACTCATCGAGTGGTCGTCTACGAGTGGCCCAACCCCTGGATCCCCGGCAACTGGGGCATCGCCAACCGCAACCCTGACGACCCGGCCGGCGTCGACTACCTCGTGCTCGACCTGGTCGTCGACCAGGAGGCGGCACTGCGGTCGCGCCTCACCGCACCCGGCTCGGAGTTCGTCGTTCTCACCGCCGACGACCAGGTCCTGGTGGCGAAGCGCCGAGCGGCCCGCTGACCGCCGAGCGGAAAGGAGCGCCAGCGACGCAGAGCGAGGCCGGTGTCGCCGGCGTCGGGAGCGCCAGCGAGCAGCCGGCAGCCGAGCGGAAAGGAGCGCCAGCGACGCAGAGCGAGGCCGGTGTTACGAATCTGGTTCGTTGATGTCGAGGAGGCGCTCGCGTACGGCGTAGATCACGGCTTCCATCCGCGAGTGCAGGTGCAGCTTCTCGAGGATGTTGCGAACGTGGTTCTTGACGGTGTTCTCAGAGATGTAGAGGGCATCGGCGATCTCGCGGTTGGACATCCCCTTGGCCACCAGCTTCAGGACCTCGAGCTCGCGCGTCGTCAGCGTCGGGCTCGGGTACTGGTGCTTCTCGTTGACGCGCTTCTCGAGGGCGACGAACTCGGTGAGCAGCTTCGACGCCATCGACGGGCTGATCAAGGTCTGGCCCTGGACCACGGCCCGGACGGAGTCGGCCACCTCTTCGACGCTGACCTCCTTGAGCAGGTACCCGCTGGCGCCGGCCTTGATGGCCTCGAACAGGTCCTGGTCCTCGTCGGACACGGTGAGCATGAGGATCTTGGTCGACGGCACCCGGTCGTGGATGGCTCGGGCCGCTTCGATGCCGTTGACCCTCGGCATCCGCACGTCCATCAAGACGACATCGGGGGCGAACTCCTCGGCTTTGGCGATCGCCTCCTCGCCGTCCTCCGCTTCGGCCACGACCTCGATGCCGTCTTCCGTGTGGAGGACGACGTTCAGCCCTCGGCGGAACAGCGGTTGGTCATCGGCGATCATCACCCGGATGAATCCGGCGCCCTCTGCGTGTTCTTCGGCCACGTATCCCCTCTCAGCGGTCGGCGCCCATTCGCGCGAGCCCGATACGAGCCGTCCGATCTGCCCATGCATTTCTCGGCGGGAACGCCGGCCTTGACCAGAGATTCCACCGAAAAGGCGCAGTGTAGTGACGCGCGATCGGGCCACCGGGGATGACGTCGGTCATGGGGTCGCGTGCGGCTGACCTGGTCTTTGTCCCCACACTCGCCTGCAGAGGGATTGACGGACCGGTCGTCGGCGGCCATCGCTGACCCAACAACGCCCGAATTGGCCCGCTTCGCCCCTTCTCCGTGCCTCCGCCCCCAATGGACTCGGGCCAGGCAGGGCTTACTCCTAAGCCGCACCATGCTCAGCAACCACGGGTTGCCTTACGTGGGTCGTTTCGCCTGCGACTGGCATCGACTTGCAACCACAGACCCGCACGCGGCCCCGCCAGGAGCGTACCCGGCTACTCCGAGAGGAGCAGCAACTGCGAGGCGATCGCCCGGACGACGTCGCCGTCGTCGTAGGCGCGATCTCGTGCTCGGCGCCGGCCCCTCGCCACTTCGGCGGGCCGGACCGGGTCGGGTTGCCGAACCGCCAGTCGGGCCAGCAGGCCCTCGGGGATGGTTGGGTCCTGTCCGTTGCGACGAGCTTCGGCCATGATGCTCTAGGGGTCGGCCGAAGGGCCGTGAACCTTGAGCGGCGTCCGCCCGGCCGTGACCGCCATCACCACCTCGCCACCGCCGGTGCGCAGCGCCCGAGCCGCCGACGCCAGCGTTCCCCCGCTGGTGACAACGTCGTCGACGACCAGCACTCGGCGCGCCGGCGGCCCTCTCCGGGCCACGAACACCGGGCCCTGCCGGCGGGCCTCACGTCCGAGCCCCGTCTGCGCCAGTCCCGGCCGGCGGACGAGCAAGGGGCGGCACGGGAGGCCGAGCTCGGCGGCCACGGCCCGGGCCAGCACTTCGGCCTGGTCGAAGCCCCGCCGAAGCCGGCGCTCGGCACTGGTCGGTGGCCAGGTCACGACCTCCAGCGACCCGGCCTCGACCAGGACCCGGGCCAGTTCCGCCATCCCGCCGGCGAGCCAGGGCACCGTGGCCCGGGCGTTGCGGTACTTCAGCCGGGCCAAGAGCTCCCGGCCGGCGCCCTCGTAGCGCAGCAGCGACGCGCTGCGATCGACCCCAGGTGGGGACGGCCCGCCCAGCGCCACCGGTCGGAGCAGGCGCCAGCACCCAGTACACGGGGCCGGGCCGGGCGCCTCGCAGACCGGGCAACGTCCGGGAAGGATCCACGCCATCGTCGTCGCCGCCAACCCCATGAGCCGAGCCTACGGAGGAGGTAGGACAGTCGATTCGGGATGTCGACGGCCGGCCCCTACCCTGGCCGCCGCGTGTTCCGCCTCCCTCCCGCCGGCGACCTGATCGGCCGGCTTCCGCGCCTCATTCTCGGCCTCGTGTTGTGCGGCTGCGGGGTGGCGGCCATGGTCACCGCCGGGCTCGGACTAGGTCCGTGGGAGGTGCTCCACCAGGGCATCGCCGAACGCTCCGGGCTCACGATTGGCTCGGTGAGCATTCTGGTCGCCTTCGTGGTGCTGGTCGGGTGGCTTCCGCTGCGCCAGCCGCTGGGCGTCGGCACGATCAGCAACGCCGTGCTCATCGGCCTGACCACGAACGCCGTGCTGGGTGTGGTGGACCGCCCCGAGCACCTCGCCGTGCGCATCGCCCTCGTGCCTCTGGGCATCGTGCTGCTCGGTTTCGGGAGCGGGCTCTACATCGGTGCCGGCCTCGGACCCGGTCCACGAGACGGCCTCATGACCGGTATCGCCGCCCGCCGCGAAGGCCGCCTTTCGATTCGCCTCGTCCGCACCGGCATCGAGCTCACGGCGCTGGCGGCGGGTTGGGCCCTCGGCGGTACCGTCGGCATCGGCACGTTGCTCTTTGCCCTGTCCATCGGGCCGCTCGTGCAGTTCTTCCTGGACCGCTTGAGCATCCCGGTCCGCATCGATCAGCCCGAATTCGCCGGCCCGGCCGAGTAGCACTCCAGATCTACGCGCGATCGGGGGCCGTTGGGCCCCCGAAGCGCGCGTAGATCCTGGGTTGCGCTTAGTAGCGGTAGTGCTCGGGCTTGAAGGGGCCGTTCGCCGGGATGCCGAGATAGGTCGACTGCTTGTCGGTGAGCTCGGTCAGGCGGGCGCCGAGCTTGGCGAGGTGGAGGCGGGCGACCTTTTCGTCGAGCTCGCGAGGCAGGCGGTGCACGCCGATCGGGTACTGGTCGAGGCGGAGAAAGAGTTCGATCTGGGCCAGGACCTGGTTGGTGAACGAGGTCGACATCACGAACGACGGGTGGCCGGTCGCGCAGCCGAGGTTCAACAGGCGACCCTCGGCCAGGATGATCACGGCGTGGCCGTCGGGGAACACGAACTCGTCGGTCTGCGGCTTGATCGTGACCCGCTGCACGTCCGACATCTTGAACAGGCCAGCCATGTCGATCTCGTTGTCGAAGTGCCCGATGTTCCCGACGATGGCGTTGTGTTTCATCTTGCCCATGTGCTCGGCCGTGATGACATCGCGATTGCCGGTGGCAGTGATGAAGATGTCGGCCTTGTCGAGGACCCGCTCGAGGGTGTTGACCTCGAAACCCTCCATGGCCGCCTGCAGCGCGCAGATCGGGTCGACCTCGGTGACGATGACGCGAGCGCCCTGGCCCTTGAGGGACTGGGCGCAGCCCTTGCCGACGTCGCCGTAGCCGAGCACGACGGCGACCTTGCCGCCGATCATCACGTCGGTGGCCCGGTTGATGCCGTCGATGAGCGAGTGGCGGATGCCGTAGAGGTTGTCGAACTTCGATTTCGTCACCGAGTCGTTGACGTTGATCGCCGGGAACAACAGGGTGTCGGCCTCGAAGCGCTGGTACAGCCGGTGGACGCCGGTGGTGGTCTCCTCGGTGACGCCCTTGATGGCGTTGCCGATTTGCGTCCACAGGTTGGGCGTCTCGGCCAGCGTGCGCCGAAGCGTCGCCAGCACGACCTTGAACTCGTCGGAGTCGTCTTCGGTGTCGGCGGGAACGGCGCCGGCTTTCTCGAACTCGGTCCCGAGGTGGACGAGCATCGTGGCGTCGCCGCCGTCGTCGAGGATCATGTTCGGACCGTCGCTGGGCTCACCGTTCTTGGCGGGCCAGCGGAGGATCTGCTCGGTGCACTCCCAGTACTCCTCGAGCGTCTCGTTCTTCCAGGCGAAGACGGGGATGCCGGCGGCGGCGATGGCGGCGGCGGCGTGGTCCTGGGTGGAGAAGATGTTGCAGGACGCCCAGCGGACTTCGGCGCCGAGAGCCGTGAGCGTCTCGATGAGGACGGCCGTCTGGATCGTCATGTGGAGCGAGCCGGCGATGCGGGCCCCGGCCAGCGGTTGGCTGTCGGCGAACTCGGCCCGCAGCGCCATGAGGCCGGGCATCTCCTCCTCGGCCAGTTGGATCTCCTTGCGGCCGAAGTCGGCCAGGGAGAGGTCGGCGACTTTGAAGTCGGCCGGAGTGTCGGTGATGGTCATGAGCAATCAGTCTCCGCGTCGGACGAGACCCAAGAGGGTCGAGGATCGTACGAAGCGGGCTGGGGTCTGCTGACTCCACGCTGGACAGCCCTGCAACTCCTTCAGGCTACCTGGTCAGCTCACCATGAGCGGAATGACGGCGGCGGCGTTGAACACGGCGTGGCCGATGATCGCCGGACCGAGCCGGCCGAAGTAGCGAGCAGCCAGGCCGAGCACGAAGCCGAACGCGCCGACGCCGGCGACGATCCCCACGTTGCCGACACCCTCGCCGGGCGTGACGTGGATCAGCCCGAACAGGAGGGCCTGCACCACGACGGCGGCGAAGCCGAGCCGGGCGAGGGCCCGCTGGATCAAGCCGCGGAAGAACAGCTCCTCCACGATCGGCGCGCCGATGATCGTCGAGCTGGCGACCACCGCGGCGCCGATGGCGCTCCGGGACTGCTCCTCGACGAAGCCCGTGTTCGACCCCACGAGGTCAGGGAAGGCCGAGAGCGCCAACTGCACGGCGGTCGCCGCCGCCAGGCCGGCGATGCCGACGAGCACTCCCCAGCCGAGATCCGCCGGCACGACTTCCAGCCCGAGGTCTCGGCGCCGCGAGCCGGTGCCGAAGCGCCGGCTGGCCAGCAGCGCAGCTCCGACCAAGGGGATCCAGAGCCCGACGAAGCTGCCGACGAGCAAGGCGGGGCCGTCCTCGTCGCCGCTGATGGCGATGGCGATGCCGCCCAGGATTCCGGCGAGGAGGATGCCGAGGACGAACGCCGAGCCGGCGAGGAGCAACGACGGACCAGAACGCAGCGGGGGTACGTCTTGTGCCTCTTCGACAACTTCCGGAATGTCGCTCAGGGTCGCGCCGTCAGGTGGGGAAGAAGGTGGGCGACGGCGTGCGGCCCTCGAGGATGTCGGTCATCCGTTGTTCGACCATGAGCCGCCAATCGTCGTGGGTCAGGATGTAGAACTGCTCGGTCCGCACGGCGTTGACCACCATGGCCGCCACCGCGGCGGGAGCCAGACCGGCCTCCAGCATCGCCTTCAGGGGCGAGGCCGCACCACCCTCGAGGAGGTTCGGGCCGTCGGCGTTGCGCAGTTCGTCCGGACGGTTGCGGCCCGATTCGCCGATGCCGGTGTCGACCCATCCCGGGCACAGCACGGAGACGCCGACGGGCGCGTTCATCATCGTCAGATCTCGCAGCAAGGTCTCGGCCAACGTCACCACGCCGTGCTTCGACACGTTGTAGGCGGCCATGAATCCACTCGAGGTGAGACCGGCCATCGATGCGGTCGCCACGACGTGAGCCGGTTCGCCCTGATCGATCATCCGGGGCACGAACGAGCGAATACCGTGAATGACGCCCCAGAGGTTCACGCCGAGAACCCACGCCCAGTCCTTCTCGCTCAGCGTCCAGGCCGGACCACCGGCGGCCACGCCGGCGTTGAGATGCACGAGGTGGACGGCCCCGAAATGCTCGACCGTTTGCGTCGCCAGTGCCTCGACCGCCTCGCCGTCAGCCACATCAGTGACGACGCCGAGGACGTCGTGGCCGGCCACGCGCAGCTCGGCCGTCGCGATGTCGAGGGCGCCGACTTCGATGTCGGACAACACCACCTTCATTCCCGCCTCGGCGAACGCCGTCGCCGTCGCCCGGCCGATGCCGCTGGCGGCACCCGTCACGACGGCCACGCGACCGTCCAGTCGATTCATGTCAGGGGCCTGCGAGCCGCTGCTTCAGCTCGGCCAACACGGGCACGGGACCCGGGTCGATGCCCTCCTGGAAGGCCAGATGGAGGGAGACGAAGTCGCCGATGAGGATGAGGTCGAGCAACTGCGCCAGGTCACCATCGCCCTCGGCTCGCACCTCCTGAATGCTGCCGACGACCTCTCGGACGTATTCCGCCGTGAGGTCGAAGCGCCTCATGATTTGCGGGTGCTCGGCGTCGTGGCGCAGCGACAGGAGCGTGAACACCTGACGGGTGACGTCGCCGTGCTGACCCCAGCCCTGGATCTCGTTGTGGCACAGCTCCGGCTGTGCCGCCCAGAACGAGGGTGCTTTGGCGTTCTCGTTGATCTGCGTCTTCCACCGTTGGGCCGCCGTCGCGCCGATGGCTCCGCCGCCGTGGATCAACGTGAGCGTGCGACCGATCTTGTCGGCCAATCGCTCGGCCAGGTTGCCGTCCTTGAGCAACGCGTCGCGGCGGCGCTGGAGCTGCTCGATGGCGAGATTGATCCATTGAGTCGCGCCAGGAAAGAGCCCGATCTCCTCGAGCACCACCAACGGCGGGATGGCCATGGCCCCGAGGGCGGCGCGGGGCTGGGGGATGGCGGGCACGTGGATGACCGGCGCGCCCCAGCCGGCGGCCAACTTGGCCAGCTCGCCGCCCTGGGTGACGGCGATAATCTTGGCGCCCTGCATGGCCGCCTCGGTCGCCGCCTCCAGCGTCTCTTCGGTGTTGCCCGAGCAAGAGATGGCGAACACCAACGAGCCGTCGCCGACGAAGGCCGGTAGCTCGTAGGACTTCACCGTCACGACCGGCACGGACATGAAGGGGCCGGCCGACGCCGCCAGAATGTCGCCAGCGACGCCGCTGCCACCCATGCCGAGCACGACGACGTGCTCGACCGTCGCCTTGTCCGGTAGTCCGTCGAGGTTCCGGGCGTCGGCGGCAGCTGTGCGGACCTGTTCAGGCAACCCGGCCGTGAGGTCGAACATCCCGACGGTGTCGAGTCGCTCCTCCGCCGATGCCGCCATTTCAGACGCTCTCGTCGAAGGTGGGCTTGATGCCGTCGGTCTCCACCTTGGCCGTGATCCGCCCGTGTTCGGCTTCGTCGACCGTCTCGGCCTCGTCGATCAGCATGATCGGGATGTCGTCCTTGATGGTGTAGCGCCGCTTCAAGCGCGGGTTGTAGAGGGTGTCCTCGTCCTCGAGGTAGAGGAGCGGGCCCTTGTCCTCTGGGCACGCCAACACTTCGAGGAGCTTGGGGTTGAGGGCCATCAGGCAATTCCCTTCATGAGCGAAGTGACCTCGTCGACATGTGCCGCGCAGCTGGCGGCGTCGGGCGCTTCGAGGTTGAGACGGAGGAGCGGCTCGGTGTTCGACGGCCGGAGATTGAACCACCAGTTCCCGAGATCGACGGTGAGGCCATCGAGGTGGTCGAGATCGGCTCCGGCGCCTTCGAAGTGCGCAGCCACCCGGTCGATCACTGCGAGCGGGGCGTCGACCGTGGTGTTGATCTCTCCGGACGCCGCATACCGATCGAAGGGCTTGCGCAGTTCCGAGAGTTTTTGGCCCGAGGTGCAGAGCATCTCGAGGATCACGACGGCGGCGATGAGCCCGGAGTCGGCCCGGTAGTTGTCGAGGAAGTAGTAGTGACCCGAGTGCTCGCCCCCGAAGACGGCGCCCGTCTTGGCCATCTCCTCCTTGATGAACGAGTGACCGACGCGTGTCTTGATGGGCGTGCCACCGTGCTCTCGCACGACCTCGGCCACCGCCTTGGAGCAGATGAGGTTGTGCAGGATCGTCGAGCCCGGCTTCTTGGCCAGCATCGCCGCAGCCACCATCGACGTGGTGAGGCTGCCCGACACGGGCTGGCCCAGATCATCGACGAGGAAGACGCGGTCCGCGTCGCCGTCGAAGGCGAGCCCGATGTCGGCCTTGGTCTCGAGCACACGCTTCTGGAGGTCGACGAGGTTCTCGGGCTGGATGGGGTCGGCCGGGTGGTTGGGAAACGTGCCGTCGAGTTCCTGGAAGAGGATCTCGAGGTCGAAGGGCAACTTGGCGAACACGCCGGGGACGACGTGGCCGCCCATGCCGTTGGCCGTGTCGGCGATCACGCGGAGCGGCTTCATGTTGGCCACGTCGATGAAACTCATGACGTGCTCGCCGAAGTCGGCCAGGAGGTCCTGGCTCGACACCGAGCCCCCCGTCTTCGACGTATCCCGACCCAGGCCTTGGGCGGCGAGCGCTTTGATCTCACCGAGTCCGGTGTCCTGGCCCACGGGCTTGGCGCCGGCGAGACAGAACTTGATGCCGTTGTACTGGGCCGGGTTGTGTGAGGCGGTGAACATGGCGCCGGGCGCATCGAGCTTTCCGGACGCGAAGTACAGGAGGTCGGTGGAGGCCAGGCCGAGGTCGACGACGTCGACGCCCTGGTCGGTCACGCCCTCCGTGAACGCCCGGGTCAACTCGATTCCGGAAGGCCGCATGTCGCGGGCGACCAGAACCCGCCCCCCACTCGGAGCTGCGAAGCGGGCAAAGGCACCGCCGATGGCATAGGCGAGGTCGGCGTCGAACTGCTCGGGCACGACGCCTCGCACGTCGTAGGCCTTGAAGATCGAGTCGAGGGACGCCATGGCGGCCCGACTCTATCGGCGTTGGGCTGCCGCTCTCGGTTGGTCCGAGGCGTTCAGGTGGCGGTGATGGCGACCGGAACAGCCACCCCAACGGGCGCCTCGACGGGCTCATCCACGGCGAAGGGGTCGACGTGGAGGGCGGGCGGCGGGGGCGGCGGCAGCGGCAGGCGGACGGCGCGGCGGCGGGCCAGCACGACGAGGGAGGCGAGGCCCAGCGCCGTGAGGCCCCAGGCGCCGAGATCGAGGCCCGTCCAGCCGTAGTGCAGCTCGATCCGGGTCGCCGTCGGCACGACGACCATGAGGTTGGGCGAGATCCGGTAGGGCCCGTCTGCGCCCTTCACCTTCCAGTTCGGGAAGTACGGGACACGCACCACGACCGGCGTACCGGGCCGATCGACGGCAAAGGACAGTCCGTTGTCATCGGAGCGGATGTCGCTGACCTTGGCTCTCCGCACGGCGGTGGGCGGCGCGAGCTCGTCGGCGTCGGCCACGCGCGACCACGACGAGGGCCCGTCGACGGCGAGCGGGATGTCCCATCGGGATTCGTCTTGGTACCACGCGACCGACGCCTCCAAGAACCCTTCCTTCGACGACATGCCGCCGGCGACCACGGGCTCGTTGGAGAGCGGGGCCACCAGCTCGGCATCGCGCACCCGGAACACCTGCCAGGTGCGTTCCTTGGCGCCATCGGAGTAGGAGATCTGCCGCGGCGTCGTCGTCGTGAGGAGGTCGAGGTCGGGGTGGGCCAACGCCGCCGCCTGCGCCTCGGGAGACGTCGCCAGGTAGTAGCGGACGCCGAGCAGCTGCAGGTGCGCCACGCCC
>JBKJKM010000075.1:0-2591 GCA_046597375.1 Acidimicrobiales bacterium
GTCGCCCACCGTCGCCGAGCTCGCCGAGCGAGTCGGGACAACGGAGGAGGAGGTGCTCGAGGCCCTCGAAGCCCGGTCGGCCTACCGCTTGGCGTCGATCGACACGACGGTCGGCGACGACGGCGAGACCGGGGCCGGCATGCAACTCGGCGGCGACGACCCGGGATTCGGTGTCATCGACGAACGGTCGGCCCTGGCCAGCCTCATCAACCGACTTCCCGTACGTGAACGCCAGATCATCCACCTGCGCTTCAACCAGGAGCTCACCCAGGCGGAGATCGCCGAGCGGATCGGCGTGAGCCAGATGCATGTCTCGCGCCTGCTCTCCGGCAGCCTTTCCAAGCTGCGGGTGTGGGCCGAAGAGCAGCCGGTCGGAAAACCGGCTTAGGGCTTCTTGGTGGTCGTGGTGGCGGCGGCGCCGGCGACCGTGGTGGAGGGGGCAGCACCGCCGGCGACGGTGGTGGTCGGGGCGGGAGTTGCGCCCGGCGCGGCGGCGAACTTGGCGGCCTGATCGGCACCGAGGACGATGGCCACCTGGGCCCCCTTCGTGTCGAAGGGCAGAGGGGCGGGCATCGGTTTGACGACCGTGGGCGGCAGCTGGAGGACGACGGCCACGGCGGCGGCATCACGGTCGTAGCCGGGGACGAAGAAGACGCTCGTCGTCTCCACCGGCGCGGCGTTGGCCGGCGCCAGGTTGTTGTAGCCGGCGGGGTCGAGCACCTTCTTGGCGTTGCCGGCGGCACCCTTGACGGCCGACGCATTGGCCACGATCACCTTGACGTCCTTGGCGGCACGGGCCGGCAGCGTCGTGGGAGGCACCGTGGTCGTAGGCGCCGGGGACGTGCCCTCGCCGGCCGCATCGCTGTCGCCGCCGTCGCCAGAGGGCGAGTCGGCGTCGCCGTCGGCAGACACGGTGGTGCCGGGCGGGTCGGCGTCGGTCGCGTTCAACAGCACCACCCCGATGAGCAGCGCAAGGGCGAGGAGCGCAAGGCCACGCGCGCCGGCGCCGCCGGCAGACCGGGCGAACGATCCGTCGGCGGCGGCATACCGTCCGGGCTTCATCGCTGCGGGGGCTCCCCGGCCGAGCGGCCGTCGAAGCGGCTGCGGCGCTTGTCGTCGCGGACCTTGCGGAGCCGGCGGACGAGCAGCGGATCGACGTCCATGGCCTCCGGATCGTCGAGGAGCAGGTGCAGCAGCTCCCGATAGCGGGAGGCCGAGAGGCCCAGACGGCTGCGGATCGCCGCTTCCTTCGGGCCGGGCTCGAGCCACCAGCCACACTCGAAGTCGAGGATCGCCCGATCGCGGTCGGAGAGTGCCATTCCCCCCATCCTGTCAGCCGGCGGACATCCCGGCGGTGCATCCTGAAGAACGAGCCGGGTGTCGGGATCGAACCGACGACATCCTCTTTACAAGAGAGGTGCTCTACCAACTGAGCTAACCCGGCGAGTGGCGCGCCCGCGAAGCGTAGGACCGTAGGGGCCGTCCCGGACCCGGAGTTCAGGGCCTCGACCCAAACCCGGTCGATCGGTACGATCCGGACATCGGCACCAGGCGGGTGCGGATCTGGTTCCCGGAGGTTGCCCATGTCGCGTCGCAGAGTGTTGGTCGCCCTCACGTCGGTGTTGCTCGTGGGCACCGGGTTCGGGATGGATGTCGCATCCGCACACCAATGTCGCGAGGGCGACACCTCGAAGAGGTGCAAGGACACGGCGGTCTACGAGGACTGGCGACCCAATTTCGTGCCGCTCTTCGACCTCGAGGAACGGGATGAGGCCACCAAGGAGGATGCGCAGCGCTGGCGCCAGGAGTGCGAGGACGACGGTGAGTACCGCCAACAGTGCGTGTGGCTCTACGGCGGCCAGAGCGGAACCGTGTACGAGTCCGATCCCGATGGCAGCCCCCGACCCAACGAACAACACGTCGGCGTCGCCGCCACCCACTGCTTCCTCGCCGAGGCGGCCCATGACTGCGACCGCCACGGCGATGTGTCGGAGGGCGAGTTCGGCACCCACGACTCCCATGGCGGTGCCGTCTACGTCGACCTCTGCCTGGCCGGCTACGACAACAGCCGGCATTGCGACGAGGGGATGAAGGACACCCAGGCCGGGGTGACCGTCGTCGACCACCTCGACTGTCCGCTCGGATGCTTCGACGAGTACCACGTGGTGCGACCGTTCGACGAGGAGTACACCGCCGCCCAGACGGACGACTCGTTGGCCGCCGTCGAGCAGATCGTCACCGACCCGAAAGGCCACCTGTGTGGCTACCCGGCGCACACGACATGCCCCTGACCCGGCGGCGTTGGGTCACCGTCCTCCTGGCCGTGGTGTCGGCGGCGTGGATCACGCCGGCGGCCCGCGGCGTCGAGCCGGCGGCGTCGTCGTCGGAGCCGTGCAGCTGGACGAGCTTTCGGAACGGCCTCGCCAACCTGGGCGCATCGGCGTGCGAAGAACTGAATACGTCGAACGTTGCGGCGTTGCGCCCGCGTTGGATCTACCGCACTCGGGACTCGGTGACGTCGACGCCGGCCGTGGTCGACGGTCGGTTGTACGTCGGCGCGTGGGATGGCACATTCTCTGCCTTCGACGAAC
>JBKJKM010000097.1:0-9761 GCA_046597375.1 Acidimicrobiales bacterium
CGAGGACACCTTGGAGGACCCTGCGCAGCGCATCGAGCGCGACGGCTTCGTCGAGGAGATCGAGCGCATCTCCGAGGCGATGGGCGTGTTCGACGCCCGCCGCTTCGACGAGATCGACGCCTTCCTCACCGCCCCCGGACCGATCGACGTTCCCGAACCCGAGCGCCTTCACCACTACGAGCACGCCCTCGCCTCGGCGCTCGGCGTCGAGACCGCAGCGGCCCTCGACGTCATCAGCGACACCCAGGCGATCGATGCTGCGGTCGAAGCATTCGCCGCCGCCGTGGGCGTCGAGACGGCCTACGCCTACCTCTGTTTTTCCCGGCGGCCGGGGCTCGATGCCCTTCGCGCTGCGGTCGTCGGCCAGCTCAACGTGCGGTTGCCCCCGGCCGAGCCCGACTCGGCGCCGTACATCGCGCTCGACCTCGTCGTCCTCCCCCAGATCACCAAGCCGAAGGTCGAACCGCAGCGCCTGTCCACTGGCCGATCGCCACTCGAGATCGAGGCCGTCGACGAGGAATGGCAGCTGACCTGCACCGGTTGCGGGGCCTCGTCGGCGACCGTGCCCTACCGCTGGCAGGTCCTCGACCAGACGGTCACCTGCGCCTGCCTCTAACGGCCTCGAGCCCAGACTAGGACACGTGCCTTTTCGGCTCCGGGCGACACGCGCCAAGGAAGATCTACTGGCGATCTCGTCGCCTCGAGGGACGGTTTCAGCTCGTAGGGGCGGGCCGTGGGCGGTGCGAAGCCCGACCGTCGACCCTGCCCAGCCACACCGAACCGACGGTCGGACGCGGCCATCTAGGACGCGCGGTCGGGTCTACGAGCCCGCCGTTCACGGTCCGTGTTCTCAGCACATCACCCGAGGCTCCGACGAGCCTTGACACCACCACACTTGCGCGGAGGATATGTGCACTTCCGTGCTCGGCGCTGTCGGCGCTACCGCTGCTGAGCCCGGCCTAAGTCGGGAACCTCACCTGCTCGGAGCCATTTCACGGCCCGACGCGCTGGTTCAAGGTAGTCAGGCGCGAACGAGCCGAGGTACACGAAGACTGCCATCGCCCACCGTCCGACGTGGTGGGCTACCCGCGCCGGCGCTTCCTGGTCGAGGCAGCCGCCCGCCTCCGCATAGCCCTCGCAGAAGTACGAAATGCAGTAGTAGCCCTCTCTGTACCGACCGCAATCAGCCACGGGAGCAGGACTATCCGAGAGTTGTGCGGCGGGCCACGCCGCGTCGTGGCGGTTTCGGGCAATGAGGTGGCCCTCGTAGGTGGCGGGGTGGCGCTCAGCCTCGAGCACCGCCTCGACCGAGGCCCGCCACGCTGCGCCGCCCGGCAGGCTCTCAATCCGCAAGGTCATCAGCCTCGCCGCGCCAGAATGACGCTCTATGCCGGAATGGGACTTGCCTGATGGCCCCGTGACGATCATGTTCACCGACGTCGAGGGCTCCACGGCACTGAACACGCTCCTCGGCGATCGCGCAACGAGGGTCTTGCTCCGAGGCACAGAGGACGCAATCCGGGCGCAGCTCGAATCCCATGGCGGTCACGAGGTGAAGGGCACGGGCGACGGCCACCTCGTATGGTTCGCCTCCGCCCGCCGGGGCGTCGCCTGCGCCGTTGCCATCCAGCAGGCCTTGGTGGGTTCGGAGGTCCGCGTCCGGATCGGATTGTCGACCGGCGAGGTCACAGCGGAAGGCGACGACATCTTCGGGGAGGCCGTGAACCTCGCTGCTCGGGTCGCGGCGAAGGCCAACGGCGGCGAGATCGTCGTGGCCGAGGTCGTACGTCAGCTCACCGGAACGCTCGGCGACGCCTCCTACAAAGAGAAGGGCCGGTACAAGCTGAAGGGCTTCCCCGAACGGGCCCGCCTCTTTACCGTCGAGTGGGCGGACCCGGTTCCCCTCGGTCGACCGTTGGAGTTGCCCTTCGTGGGACGCGCGTCGGAGTTGGGGGTCCTCCGTTCCGTCCTCGATCGCACTTCGGGAGGACGAGGCGGGATTGCCTTGCTCGAGGGCGAGGGGGGCATCGGCAAGACGCGGTTGGCCGCCGAGGCAGTCGCATTCGCCGAGCGGCGGTCGGCCACGGTACTGCGAGGCGTGGCCGCAGACCTCGACCGCACGCGGCCGTTCCGCGCCATGGCCGAGGCACTCGATGCCGTGGTCGGGTCGAATGACCCAAAGCGCCGGGAGATCGCCGAACTGCTTCGCTACGGGGAGGGGCCATCGGCGGGCCACCGCATCCAGGAAGCCTGCATCGAGGTGGTCGAGGCGCTTGCGATGGCAGGCTCGGTCCTCCTCGTCCTCGAAGATCTGCACTGGGCCGATCCTTCGACGCTGCAGGTGCTGAGCCTGCTGATCCCATCGACCACCGACCTGCCACTGGCGATCGTTGCGACCCTGCGCCCGAGCCCGCGTAGTGCGGAACTGCGAAGCGTGCTCGACCAGCTGGATGCGGCTGGTTGCGAGCACCTCCACCTCGGGGCCCTTGGGCATGACGATCAGCTGGTGCTGGCCGCTTCTTCCCTCGGCCGCACTCCGGACGAGGCGTTGATTGCTCGCCTCGACAAGACCGCCGGCAATCCGCTCTACGTGATCGAGCTGGCCCGAGCGGCGGAGTCCGGGGACCTGGACGCCTCGCGCTCGAACCTGCGCAGCACCATCCTCTCCCGTCTCTCGCACCTTCCCGAGTCCACGATCGAGGCTCTACGTCTGGCATCGGTACTCGGGTCGGCCTTCAAACTCGCCGATCTGGCGGCCGCTGCGGGCGAGAGCGCCGTCCAGCTCGTGCCGATCCTGCGCCCTGCGCTTACCGCCCAGGTGATCGTCGAGACGTCCGCCGGGTTGTCGTTCCGTCACGACCTGATTCGCGAGTCCCTGTACGAGGACCTTCCCGTCACGGTGCGCAAGGCGTTGCACGCCGAGATCGGCCGTTCGCTCGCGGCCGCCGGGGCCGACTCCGGGTTGGTCGCCGCGCACCTGGTGCAGGGGGTCGATGTCGGCGACGAAGAAGCACTCACCTGGATCGTGGACGCAGCTCGAAAGGCGAGTGGCCGGAGCATCACCGCCGGTATTGAACTGCTCGAGCAGGCCCTCGCCCTTTGCCGTCCCTTGCAGCCGCTACGCAATGAGCTCGAAGCCGACCTCGTCGCCGCACTGGCGTGGACCGGGCAGCCGGACCGGGCAATTGAGCTGGCCCGTGCGGCCCTCGCCCGTCATCCCGCACGAGAAGGGGCGTTGCGACTTCGACGTGCGCTCGGCGAGGTCTACGTCGCGACCGCCCGCCGGGACTTGGCAAACCAGCTCGGCCGCGAAACCCTGGGTTGGGGCGTCGAGGGAGTCGACCGAGCGCGCTTTCTCGTCCTCGCCTTCTACTCGGTCGCCACGTCAGAAGCCGCCGACCGTGGTCGCGAGGCCCGGGAGTTGGCCGCCGCAGGAGGCGATGAGCTCACGGTCGGCGCCGCCCATCTGGTCGAAGCCTTTCCAACGTCCTTCCGACGAGATTGGGCCACCCTCGACGAACATCTCCTCGCCGCGCTCGATGCATTCGAGCGCGCCGGCGCCAAGGGTGAGTGGTACCGCCTGGAGGCATTGGCGTGGCGGGCCTGGATGCTGGAGCAGACCGACCGGGAGGAAGAAGGCGCACTCGTGCGGCGCGAGGCTCGCCGGCGCGCCGAAGAACTAGGTGCCGAGGCGATGCTCAACACCTTCGACACCGACGATGCAATGGCGCTGCTCCGTGCCGGGCGCCTCAACGACGCACGAGCGAAGCTCGAAGCCGTCGTGGCCCGCCAAGAGGTGAGAGGCAGTGGTGGGCCAGACGCCCATGTTGCGATCGCCCGCATCGCCATGTTGACCGGAGATCCGGATACCCCGCGGCTCGTGGAGCGGGTGCGGTCATGGCCTTCCGACTGGCCCATCATGAAGGCGCTGTACGCGTCGGAGCTCGGCGATCACGAGGCGGCCCTCGACGGCCTGCTCGCGGCGTTCCACGGTGCCGTCCACAACGAGTGGGCGTGGCCGGCCGTCGTGGCTTCTCCGCCGATGATCCGCACCGCACTTGCGCTCGGCCGGCCCGCCGATGTGGAGGCCGTCGTCGTGAACGCCGAACGCGAAGCCGCGGTTCCCAAGGCGCCGTCTGGGGCGCGCGCGATCGCCTTGTGGTGTCGGGGCCTTGTCGATCGCGACCCGGCCAAGCTCCGCGAGGCGCTCGGACATCCGGGGAGCGGGGGGTACCCGTTGGAGCGGGCGTTCGTCCTCGAGGACCTTGCCCTTGCGCTCGAGGAACGAGGCGCCCGGACCGAAGCGACGGCCGCGCTCCTGGAGGCGCTCGCCGCATTCGAAGCCCTCGATCTGTCGCCGTCTGTGACCCGCGTGGCGGCGCACCTCCACCGACTCGGCGTGCGTACCGACACAGTGGATCACCCTCGTCCTCCCGCGAGGGGGTGGGAGAGCATCACGCCCAGCGAGTGGGCCATCGTGGACCTCGTCGTCCGTGGGTTGACGAACCCGCAGATCTCCAAGCAGCTGTACGTCTCGCGCCACACTGTGGATTCCCACCTCAAGAGCGTGTACGTCAAGCTGGACATGTCGTCGCGCGTCGAACTGGCGGGGGCAGTGGCCCGCCGGACGTGACGTAACGGCCAACTGCGAGCCTTGTGGAGTGGGCCGAGCGGACGTGGACGCCCTCCGAATAGCGCCAAGCGATTGCTGCGCGACTCCGCTCGCTCTGGTCAAGAGAGCGGCGCCGCTCGCGTAAGGCTGCGTCGGCGCATCCGTCCCTGGCCGATTCACCTCACGCTCCACCCGCAGTGTTGCCCTCGTCGTATGCGACGCTGGAATCGGTGACAGAGCGCACGCCAGCCGAGCAGCACCCTTGCGCTCGACCGGAGGACGCGTCGGGCGTCGGCTGGGTCGGTACCCGAGACTCGCAGGACTCTCCGATCTGGCGCTGCCCCGAATGTCAGCGGTGGTGGGGCTACGCCTGGCCGGGCACGGCCGGCCGGTTCGAGGACATGGCATGGCTTCCGATGCGCGACCTGTTCACCGGCCGTGACCCCGGCGAGTTCGACGACCTCATCGAGGCCGACAGGATCGAGAACCCTGGCTGATCACGCGCACGGGCACTCACAGGGCGCGTGGGCCCGGTAGGGAATGCTTACAGCGAGGGGTAGAGGATCCACCAACAAGAGGATCGAAGGAACTGAAGTCCTGCGCCGACGCTCCTCTGCGAGATGTACCCCGCGTGCCAGCAAGGAAGTCGGCGGACCGGCCTACGTTCGACCCTTGAGTAGTCGGTCCCGGGCAGGCAACCTCCGCACCGGGGCGAGAGTCGGTCTCGTAGCGACGAGGCTCGTTAAGACGACGCTCACGAGAAACGGCGAGCGCGAAGCGCCGATATGAAGCGGCCCGGGCTAGTCATCTGACTGGATTCCGGAGCGGCCGATCGGTGCCACTTTCTACGTGGATGGCAGTACGGTCGGCGCGGATGGGCGGCCAGCGCCCTGGTTTTCAGAGCTCGGCGGTGAACAACGGCCAAGAGCCAGGAACTCCCTTGAGCACGTAGTCGCCACTCGCCCTAAAGCTCAGGCCGGATCCGCCGACGAGGTCGGTCACGACGCGTGAGACGAGAATCGTGCCCGGCTCGGCCTCGGCCTGCACCCGCGAGGCGATGTGCACCGCAATTCCACCGATGTCGTTGCCTCGCTTTTCGATCTCGCCGGTGTGCACGCCGACGCGGATGTCGAGCCCGAGCTGTCGGGCCGCGTCTCGCATCGCGACGCCGCAGCGAATCGCCTGCGTCGGACCCTCGAACGTGGCGAGCACCCCATCGCCGGTCGTCTTGATCTGCGTGCCTGCGAACCGCCGTACCTGACGCGCCACCGCACGGTCATGGTCATCGAGCACCTCGCGCCACCGACCGTCGCCCATTTGGGCGGCCTGCGACGTTGAGCCGACGATGTCGCTGAACAGCACCGTGGCGAGCACCCGCTCACCACTCGGTCCGCCGCCGCTCGTCCCGGTGAGGAACTCCTCTACCTCCGCCAGCAGCGCCTCCGTGTCACCCGCGAAGGGGACGTGGTCGGCTCCTGGGAGCTCGACCAGCTTCGCCCCCTCGATGTGGTCGGCCAAGTAACGCCCGTGGCCGACGCGGATGAATTGGTTGTCGGTCCGGTGCAGAAGGAGTGTCGGTGTTTTGATCGACGAGAGCAGGCCCCGGACGTCGCTGCTATACAACGTCGACTGGATTGTACGGGCAGAGGCGGGGCTGGCACCGCGGCGACCAGCTCTCGACCACCACAGCCGGAAGTCGGCGTCTTCGGCCAGGCTCGGCGCGACCAGGGGGACGTCAGCGAAGTCCTCGGCCGCATCGCTGTCCAGAACTGCATCGAAAAACGACTCGATGAGGTGCTGTGGGATCCCAGAGGGATAATCGGGCGCTCGAGCGGTGCGAGCGTAGCAATGGGTCAGCACCTGCGCAGTCGTCCGCTCGGGGTGAGCGGCGCACAACATCAGGGCCACGAGACCGCCCCCTCCGGTCGCGAAGAGCGCTGCTCTCGTAGAACCGACTGCGTCGAGCACGGCGATTGCGTCCTGCACCCACTGCTCGATGGTCAGCGCTGACCCCGCCTCGAGCGGATCCGACAGCCCCAGCCCGCGGGGATCGAAGCGAATCGCCCTGGTGAACATGGCCAGTCGACGCTCGAAGCGGTTCCAGTGGGGCTCATCGTCGTGGGCGTCGATGGAGACGTTCAGCCCGTACGGGAGGATGAGCAGGTCGAGCTCACCATCACCGAGGACCTGGTAGGCCACATGCAGATCTGCACTCTTGGCGTAGCGCGTCTGCGACCAGTCCACGCTCGCAGCGTACGCGCCCACTGTGACCCGAATCTCTGGCTCAGACGACCGTCGCCGCGTAACCGCGGCATCGCGTCCCGTGACCACGCCGGTCAACCGTGTCGCAGATAGGTCCGCATCCAGCGCCAACCTCATCCATCAGGTGCCGATCGAGGGCGGGCGCGGCCGGACATGTCGCTCTCGAATGCATCGCGGCCTCGTACGACCAGCCGCGCTGCGTCGTCGCAGCGGGCGAGGATGTCGTCAAGGCGGCGGCGCGGGTCGTTCACTGAGCGGAACAGCCTCGTCGAGGATGTGCCGCATTCGGCCGTGAGCCGACGTCACGACATCGACTTGGCGGTCCAACACGTGCGCGAGCTCGTCCTCCATGGCGCCGAGCTCCAGCAGGCCCGTGCCAGGCTCCACCTCCACGAGCAGGTCGACATCCGAGCCGGGACGAGCCTCGCCCCGTGCCACCGATCCGAACACCCGAACGTTGCGTCCTCCGTGCGCCTCGACAATGCGCCGGATCTCGCCTGCGCTCGCCCGCAGCTCGGCGAGCGTTGGCGACGAGAGCGCACGGGCTGCTGCTCGAGGGAGAGGTGTCCGGGCTGATCCGCTGCGCCTCCTGCGGGCGCTCGATGCACGGCGCCACGCTCAAGAGCAAGCCGTACTACCGGTGCAACAGCCAACACCCCGACTACACCGAGACCGGCCACCCTCGCACCACCGCGATCCGCGAGGAGCGCATCCTCGCCGCCCTCGGACGCGCGCGAACGGGCCGCGTTGCATCGCCAGTGCGCCGCAACGCGACGCTTGCCACGCGTCCACGAACCGGCCCTATGGGGCACCCAACGCCCCTGTTCGGGCGCAGACGGCAGATGCGGCGAGGCGCTCCCGTCCGGCACGAGGCCATCGACCGCACTGGCCTCAGCGAGAGGGCTGACTGTCGCTATGACAGAAGAGTTCTCTATCACTTGACACTATACCGACAGATGATATAGTTGAGCCGTGGCTACTGCCGACTCGAACTCCCGCCTCCCGCTGCCTCCGGCGCAGTTCCATGTACTCGTCGCTCTCACCGACGGCGATCGCCACGGATACGCCATCATGCAGGCCGTCGAGGAGTCCTCCGGCGGCGTCGTGCGCATGGGCCCGGCCACCCTCTACGGCACACTCAAGCGACTCGTCGATCAAGGCTTCGCCGAAGAGCTGGCCCGCCAGCCCAACGCGACTGACGACGCCCGCCGGCGCTACTACCGGCTCACCGGGCTCGGCCGACGGGTGTGCGCCGCCGAAGCCGACCGCCTCGCAAACCTCGTTCGGATCGCCCGCACGAACCTCCGACCGGGACTGGCCTGAGATGACCTCGCCGCACCGCGCCTACCGGGCGCTGATCCACCTCTATCCAGCGCACTTCCGCGGTCATTACGGCGAAGACCTCGTGCAGCACTTCGACGACCTCGTCTCGGATCGAGGCGTCCGGTCGGCGTGGGCCCGCACGGGCCTCGATCTGACCGTCACCGTCCCCCGCTACCAGTTGGAGCGCATCATGACCGAACCGCAGAGCAACACCGTCCTCCACGCCACCGTCGCTCTGCTCGCCCTCGGTGGTGTCGCCACGTTGACGATGGACAACCGGATCGGCATCGTGCTCCTCGTCGCCGGTCTCGCGCTCGGCCTGACCCAACGCAGTGCACTCGCCAGCTCGTTTCGAGTCCCGCACACCTCCCTCCGCCGCAAGCGACTCCGCACCGCCGGCGTCCTTGCCGGAATCTTCGTGCTGTCCTACGGCATCTTCCTGCTGACAGTCGGTGACTCGTGGACAATCACCGACACCCTCCTCGCGCTCATCGGCACCCCGGCGATGATCGCAGCACCCCTGTTCATACTCGCCGGTCTGCTGACCCCCCGCACTCCGGATGGCGAGGACCTCGCCGCCGCCCGATGACTTCCCGGTGCTCGACAGGCCGATGTCGGTTCTGCGGTCGCGCAACCCGAGGGCATCCGCGTTCTTAGGAGCGCCGAGCTGCAGATCGGCGCTCGGCCATCTGCGCGATGTCCGCGCCAGAACGCCCGCACTCAAGGTGCCGATCAGAGGCAGGCGCGAACCGACACTGGCCGCACCGATCATGCGTCCCAGCGGCGCAAGTCCGGCGGGCGGAGATCGCATTGGACGTCGGGAATGTGTTCCACCGGGTAAGGCAACCCTCGCCTATCCGGCCGGGCCTGCACATCGGCGCGGGCGCCAGGCTGCTGGACAGCACGGTTGGCGCGTTCTACCGATCGTTCCACCGGATCTCGACTGTCGGGCCCCGCAGAAAGAGGAACGACGTGAACGGCTGCATCGCACAACGTCGCGGACGGTTCTACGCAGTGATCTACGAGGGCCTCGACCCCGTGACCGGCAGGGAACGCCGCACGTGGCACCCCGGCACCGACCGGGCCGCGCCGACGCGGCGCGGTCGCTCAGCTTCGGTGCCTACCTGACCGGGCAATGGCTGCCGGGCAACAAGCTCCAACTCGCGGCCAGCACCTAACGGGCCCATGAGCGCAAACGTCGACCTGCACGTCGTACCGGCCCTCGGGCGGATCGGGATGCGGCGGCTCCGCCACCACCACATCGAGGCCGTCTACGACCAGCTGTTGACCCCGAACTCCGAGCCGCCGGCGCTCGCGCCGAAGACCGACTATGAGATCCATCTCGTCATCCGCGGCGCGCTCGACGTGGCCGTGCGTTGCGGGTTGGTGACCCGCAACGTCGCGCTCGTCGCCCGCTCCCCTCGATTGAGGGCGATACAAAGACCGAGGCCCAGTCGTGGACGGCCGAGCAATTGCAGGCGTTTCTGCGGGCCGCGGTCGGACATCGCATGTTCCCGCTGCTGTGGCTGGCAGCGATGACGGGGATGCACCTCGTTGGGGCGCA
>JBKJKM010000192.1:0-7436 GCA_046597375.1 Acidimicrobiales bacterium
TCGACGAGGCGACTGCCCTCGGTGATCACGAGCGCGCCGCGCAAGCCGATGCGGAACGCGACTTCCTCGTCAACGAGCTTGCCCGAGCCTTCGGCCTGGGTGGCCGGGCCCGACCGGCGGCCTCAGCTTCCGAGCGAGCCCGAGTCGGGGTGACCCGCGCCGTCCGCCAGGCGATCTCACGCATCGCTGAGCACCATCCCACGCTCGGGGAGCACTTCGACCGGACCATTCGCACCGGGGCGTACTGCGCCTACGCCCCCGACCCCCGCGCCCCGGTCGGCTGGCGGGTAATGACCTAAGCCGCCCGCCAAGTTTCTCCAGGACCCACCTGACTACCGTGTCGGCCTATGGCGGATGGGACGATCGAGACGGACTACCTGGTGATCGGCGCAGGGCTGGCGGGGATGGCGTTCACCGACGCCCTCATTGCTGAATCCAGCGCCCGCGTCGTGATGGTCGACCGGCGGCACGGGCCGGGCGGGCACTGGAACGACGCCTATCCGTTCGTGCGGCTCCACCAGCCCTCGGCCTTCTACGGCGTGCCCTCCCGCACCCTCGGCGAGAACCGCATCGACGAGATCGGCCCCAACGCCGGCTTCTACGAGCGCGCCACCGGTGCGGAGGTGTGTCACTACTTCCAAGAGGTGATGGACGAGACGTTCCTCCCTTCGGGTCGGGTGGACTTCCTGCCCATGCACGATGTCGCGGATGGCGGCGACGGCACCGCCGAGGTGACCTCCCGCCTCACCGGCGCCACACAAGCGGTGACGGTGCGCAGGAAGGTGGTGGACGCCCGGTACCTCGAGAGCTCCATCCCGTCCACCCACACGCCCACCTTCACGGTGGACGACGGCGCCCGCTGCGTCCCGGTCAACGCGCTGGTGAAGGAAGCGGAACCCGCCGGCGGCTACGTGGTCCTGGGCGCCGGCAAGACCGCCATGGACGCCTGCGTCTGGCTGCTGGAACAAGGGGTCGACCCGGGCCACGTCACGTGGGTGAAACCCCGCGAGCCATGGATGATCGACCGCAAGAACCTGCAGCCGCTTGACAAGGTAGGCGACTTCATCAAGGACTGGGCTGCGTCCGTCGAGGCGGCTGCGCAGGCGTCGTCGGTGCCGGAGCTGTTCGAGCGGCTCGAGGGCTGCGGAGCGCTGGTGCGGGTGGACGGGACCGTCGAGACGACCATGTTCCGCGCCCCGATCCTCAGCGAGTACGAGCGCGATCACTTGCGCACGATCGAGCACGTGGTGCGAGCCGGCCACGTCTTGCGGATCCAGCCCGGCCGGATGGTGATGGAAACGGGCGAGGTGACCACGCCGGCGGGGGCACTGTTCGTCGACTGCACCGCCGAGGGTCTGCAGTCACCGCCGCCTCGCCCGATCTTCGAGCCCGGGCGGATCACGCCACAGGGAATCCGCGAGGCCAGCCCGTCGTTCAACGCTGCGCTGATCGGCTACCTCGAAGCCACCCGCGGCATCGACGTGGCCATTGCCAACCAGTTGTCGCCACCGAACATGTACCCGCGCACGGCGATGGACTGGATCCGTCAACGCCACACCGGCCTGACCGCGCAGAGCCGCTGGGACCAACAGCCCGACATCGCCGCTTGGGCCGAGGGTTGCCGCCTCAACATCTCCGCTGGACTCGGCGCTCACGGCGGCGAGCCGGGCGTAGGCGACGCCATCGGGACCTACCTCATGAACGTCGAGCCGGCGATCGAAAACTTGGCCAAGCTCTACGCCGAGGCCGGCTCAGCCGTCTGAGTCGCGACCGCCACGGTCGAGGCGGGTCGCAGCGAAGGTTCACGTCGCCATCCTTCACCCGACGCGTTCGAGGGAGGCGGCTTCACTGAGGGCGGCGCGAGCGTGGTCGGTTGCGTCGGCGATACGGCGGTCGAGGTCGCCGGCAAGGTCGTGCAAGGCGGCGCGGCAGTCGCCGGTGAACACCGGACCGTGCATGAGCGCCAGCGCGTGGACGTCGAGCTCGGCGAGTTGACGGACGATCGTCGCGCTTCCGGGGTGCAGCGAGTACGACGGGAAGCCGTCCTCCGCCTCGACGGCTGGGCCGACGATGTCGGCCGAGGTCGTCGGTTCGGGGCAGCCCATCTGGCTGAAGAGGTCGCCGCAGAACAGCGTGCGGGTGGTCTCGTCGTAGAGGAGACCCGCCTCCCAGGCGTGCGGGAGGTGCGGGGTGTCGATCCAGCGCATCCGGTGACCGCCGATGTCGAGCACCTCGCCGTCGTCGAGCGGACGGGGCGGGCGGTCGGCGAGGTCGGAGATGCTCAACATGCAGCCGACACTTCCCTGGACGACCGTGGCCTGGGGTGCGGAGGCGAGCCAATCGTTCATCGAACCGCACTCGTCGGCCTCGACGTGGCCGAAGCCGATCCAACGCACCGACTCCAGAGGCATGACCCGGGCGGCGGCATCGGCCACGAGAGGGAACAGCCCGCGCATCCCGGTGTGGAAGAGCAGCGGCTCGTCACCGGCAACGAGGTATTGGTTGAGCGAGAAGTCCATTTCGGCGAGGTAGGTCGTGAGCTGGTGGATGCCAGGTCCGACCTCGGTGACGCGTGTCTCCATCACGACGTGGCCTTTCGTGTGTTGGCGGTGATCAGCCAGGCCGAGGCGCCGAGGCGGACCCCGTCGCTGGTCTGATGGTCGACGAGCGTGCGGTGCAACGCTTCGAGGGCTGCTTCGGTGTCGGCGTCGCCGAGGTCGTGGGTGAGTCCCCTTGTGATGCCGAAGTCACGAACGAACGCAAAGGCGTCATCGGCGTCGGCTCCGAGCACGATCGGATCTTCGAGCGCCGCGAAGGCGACGTCGACGAATCCCGCTTCGGTGAGGAGAGCTTCGGTCGGCTGGCGGTCGGCAAGCCCGAACGGTCCTGGTGTTCCCGACGGTGGCGTCGGTAGATCGCGATCGAGCGCCAGGGCGTGGCGGATGGCGCTCAGCCACTCGTTGCGACCGAATTCGCGCCAGGCCAGCAAGGCCAGGCGGCCACCCGGACGCAACGACCGCCCGATGTTGGTGAACGCCGCGACCGGGTCGGCGAAGAACATCGCGCCGAAGCTGCTGATGCCCACGTCGAAGGCGTCGGCACCGAACGAGTGCACTTGCGCATCGGCCTGCTCGAAGCGCACATTGGCAAGCCTCTCGGATTCGGCGGTGTCCCGGGCCCGCTCGAGCATGCGCGCCGACAGATCGACCCCCAGGGCTGATCCGGAGACGGCCAGGCGGGCTGCGCCGCGGGTCGACTTCCCGGTCCCGCAGCCGACGTCGAGCACGGAGTCGCCGCTTCCGATCGCCGCGGCGTCGAGTAGGGCCTGGCCCTGCTCGATGCCGACACGCTCGTAGCGGTCAGCATGTTCGGCCCAGTGGTCGCCCTCGGGCCCGTCCCACGCTGCTGCCATGTCCACGTTTGCGATCGCCATGTCCACCTTTCGTTCAACTCCAGGATATACTCCAAACTGGAGGAAATCAATGGCCGCGAAGTTGACGACGACCTCGTACGCGATCCTCGGGCTGCTGGCCCTGCGCCCGTGGTCGACCTACGAACTGGCCGAGCAGATGCAGCGCGCGCTCGGCTTGTTCTGGCCCCGAGCGTCGAGCGGCATCTACGAGGAACCCAAAAAGCTCGTCGCCCTTGGCTTGGCCAAGGCGACCGCCGAACAGGTCGGTCAGCGTCCGCGCACGATGTACTCGATAACCGCCAAGGGCCGACGCGCCCTCGCCGCGTGGGTGCCGACCCAGGGCGCCGGGCCGGTGATCGAGTTCGAGCAACTCGTAAAGATCTTCTTCGCCGAGCACGCCGGCAAGGCCGACCTGCTGGCCACACTCCACGGCGTGCGCGCCGACCTCGAGGACCGGGCGGCGGCCACCGCCGCCATCCCCGCCGAATACCTCGAAGGCCGAGGCGGCTATCCCGAACGTCTGCCCTGGCTGATCCTCGCCGGCAAGTTCCTCGACGAGATCGACAAGGCCGTCGACCGCTGGGCGCAGTGGGCGATCGACGTCGTCGACGACTGGCCCGACGACATCCACGGGGCCGAGCCCGATCGGGAAGCCCTCCAGGAGATGGCTGACAACGCCCAAGCCTTCATCGAACGCGCAGCGACGCGACACGCGGCCGACTTGCCCTGACGTCGACCCTCCGTGGACCCGTCCGGAGCGTGTCGGGGCCACACAATGATCAGTTCTGGCGGTCGCACCTCGACATTCAGAGTCTCGTGGTGGTCAGATCCGCCAGCGCTTCGTCGAACGTGGCGAACTCGAACTCCATACCGGATTCGAGCAAGCGGCGTGGCCGGCAACGGCGGCCCATAAGAGCGAGCGCCGCGTCCGTTCGCATCAGCCACGCGCCGACACGGACGAGCGGTCGCGGCGTTGGCGGCGACCAAGGTCGGTGCAGCGCGGAGCGGAGCGTGCTCATCATCTCGCGGTTCTGGATCGGGTTCGGTGCCGCCACGTGGACCGGCCGGTCACCTGCCGGTGGAGGATCTCGCTCCGCTGGCGACGGGTGAGGATGACCACCTCGTCTCCCGACTCGGTAAACGCATCGGCGACACGGCGGCCAAGCGACACCTTGCGCCTGCGAACTGGCAGTCCGAGCTCTCGGGCGACGAAGTCCGTCAACTCGCGGCCACGTTGGCCGCTTGCAAGCAACCGCTCGCCAGGTCCTCGTCGCAGCGCTCGATGCCAGCCTCGCCAAGCTTGGGCGTGAACGTCTCGGCGAACTTGTCGACGAGGCCTGAGTTCGCACGGCCTCGCGAGGCGCACGTCGTCACTGCACTCGGGGACGGCGCTCCCCCAGCACGCTGAAGTCAGGTGTTGCGGGTGATCGTGACCTCGGTGGGGTTGGCCAGCATGTCGAACACGGCGGAGTATTTCGCCCCCGCAGCCATGAGCGCGTCCTTCTGGGCGTCGTCGCACTCGGCGTCGATGTCGAAGGTAACGGTCACATCGCTGAAGCCCTTGCGGATGTCAGGGTCGACGCCGAGCACACCACGCACGTCGATGTTGGCGCTGACGACCGATGACACCTTGTTGAGCTTGATGTTCCGAGCTGCGGCTCCGGTGGCCACGCCGGCGGTGATGCACGCGGCGAGTGCGTGGAGCACGTACTCCTGCGGGGTTGGCCCGTGACCATGACCGAGGGTTGGGTGATCGGCCTTGAACGCGAACTCCGCTACGTGCTCGTGCTCGGCACCGATGCCGTACCACTCATGGATGGTCGACTCGCTCGCCGTGCCCTCCACCCACTCGTTCTTCGCAGAGAACCGGAACTGCGCCAAATCACCGTTCTCACGGAACTTTGCGATCGCCCCGAACATCTTGTCGCACGGGACACCGTTGACCTCAGCCACTTCATCAGCCATCTGGCCGTCTCCTCGCACACGCTGGGAGGCGCAACCTAACAAGCCGAGTGCATCGGTGCTCGAAAGGTTCCTGTGGGTCGCAAGCCGTACTGTTGGCGAGCAAGTCGAGCAAAGGAGAGCGCCGTGAGCTGGACGATGGTCGACGAGGGCTGGGGTCGCCGAGCCGCCGAGTTCGCGACGTTGAGTGAGCTCGGCAACTGCCGGGAGTACGTCGCCGTCCACCACCGTCTCGGCGTCGACACCGGTCATCGGTTGCTCGACGTTGCCTGCGGTTCGGGACTGGCCATCGAGCTCGCTCGGGTGCGGGGCGCGACGTGCTCAGGGATCGATGCCGCAGGACGGCTCGTGGCCGTCGCCCAGGATCGCAACCCCGACGCCGACATCCGGGTGGGCGACATGGAGGAGCTTCCCTGGGAGGACGCCAGCTTCGACATCGTCACTAGCTTCCGCGGCGTGTGGGGCACGACACCGGGAGCCGTGGACGAAGTCCACCGTGTGCTCGTTCCCGGCGGACGGCTGGCGATCACCGTGTGGGGAAATGACGGCAGGTCGCCGGGGGCGTGGATGCTCGCGCCCTTCTTGTGGGCGACCGAGGAGAAGGTGCAGCACCAGGCCGACATGGTGTCGCTTGGCCGTCCGGGGGTGGGCGAGGCCTTTCTTCACGATCGAGGGTTCGAGGTCGACGATCGCTTCGAGATCCCTTACGCCATCGAGTACGCTGACCCGGAAACGTATGCACGCGGCATCGCGTCGACGGGTCCCGCTTACGAGTCGATCCAGAGCATCGGCGAGGACGAGTTCCTGGCCCGAGCTACCGATCTGGCGGCCCAACACGTGCGAGACGGGTTGCCGCTGCGGGGCGAGGTGCAGCTGTTCGGCTACACCGCCACGAAGCGCTGATCAGCCCGCCCTTGCGAGCTGGGCGACGAGGTGGTCGGCAAGGTCGGCCGTGTCGTCGGCGGCGCCGTGGATGAAGCTCGATTTGCGGCGCCGCAGGAACGTGCCGCCGAGGTAGTACACCCCTGGTGCATCGACCACCACGCCACCGTCATGACGGAGCCGTCCGGCGGCATCGAACACGGGCAGGTCCACCCAGGAGAGATCTGGGCGAAAGCCAGTGGCCCAAACGACGCTTCGAATCTCACCACGAGCGAAGTCCAGCGTGAGCGGGGCGCCCGTCGCAAAGCGGGTCGGCTCGAACCGCTCCCGATCCTCGACCTCGCCGTCGAATCCGTGCGTGGTAATCCACTCGTCGATCTCCTCGAGGAGCCGGTCGAGCTTCTGGTCGGCTAGAGCGCAGTGATTGCGCATGCCGCCGGAGAACATGGCCACGCCGTCTCGGATCGTTCCGAGACGACCGCGCAGCTGCACGCCGGCGTCTGTGAGGCCGTTGAGGTCGAGCGTGCGCCGCTCGGGAGTGCCAACCAGCTGAGGTGACGCCACGCCGCGGGCCTTCAGGATCTCCTCGACCTCGTCGTAGCGCTCGTCGAGCCGCCCGGTGGCTTCCATCCAATGCTGAATGTCGCGCCCGCGGTAGGTGCGCGGCATGCGCACGTGCTCACCGATCGACAGCGTCACTGGCCGGCCCGATGCCTGGATCTCCTCGGCCAGCTGCAGACCGGTGGCGGCGCCTCCGACGACGAGGACCCCCCCGTCGGGAAGGTCGCTCGGGTTGCGGTAATCGAGAGGGTTGACCGACGCGATCGCGTCGGGAACGGCGGACGCGAACCCAGGCCGACTCGGAAGATTGCACGCACCACCGGCGAGCACCACCGTGCGGCAGCGCCAGTCGCCGTGATCGGTGCGGACCACGTAACCGCCGTCGGCCGCACGCACCGCGGTCACCGTCGTGCTCGTGTGCACGGGGGCGTCGACAGCCTTGGCGTAGTCGCGTATGAACTCGGTGATCTCGAGGCCAGTCATGAAGCCGTCGGGGTCTTCGCCGGCGTAGGCGTGTCCCGGCAGCCGGGTCTGCCAGCTCGGCGTCAGCAACGTGAAGGAGTCCCAGCGCTGGGTCTCCCAAGAGTTCGCCACCTCGGCCCGCTCGAGCACCACGTGG
>JBKJKM010000246.1:0-5510 GCA_046597375.1 Acidimicrobiales bacterium
TTGAAGAAGCCGAGCTCCGAGCGGATGTCGCTCTGGTTCTCGGCGGTGAGCTCGTCACCAGTGATGGCCTCGGCGCTCTCGGGCAGAGCGGCGGCGATGCGATCCCGCAGCTCGGCCTGGGACACGCCGTCATCGGCGATGACGGCGATCCCGTCGTAGGAACCGGCGGCCGTGATCACGCGCTCGGCCGTGGCCAGCGTGAAGCCGACGGACGAGGAGCCGCCGGCGCTGTTCAGCTCGCCGAACTTGGCGATGCCGACGATCGTCACCGGCTCGACTCCGGTCTTGACGAGCACGGTGGTGGTGTCGCCTACGGCGAGCTTCCCGGTCTCGGCACTGTCCTTGTCGATGACGACTTCGGTGTCGGCGCGTGGCGCCCGTCCTTCGACAACCGTGAAGGGGTTGAGGTCGTCATTGGTCGTCCAATTGCCCCCGAACGTGGGTGCGCCTTGACCGGGGTTGCCGATGACCTTGCCGTCCTTGGCCACGATCTGCGCGTAGCCCTGAATGGACGGCTCGGCGGCGGCGACGCCGTCGACGTCCCGCACGGCGGCCAGTACCGAGGCGTCGACCCGGGAGCGGCCGCTGTCGGCCGCCTCGCTCTCGATCTCCTCCTGACCGCGCACGTAGGCATCGGTGCCGGCGTTGACGTCGGCGAACAGGTTGTCGAAGGTGCGACCAAGGGTGTCGGTGAGGATGAGGGTGCCGGCCATGAAGGCGACACCGAGGAGGACGGCGAGGCTCGTGGTGAGCACGCGGAGCTTGCGGGCGAGGAGCCCGGCGATGGTGGTCGTGAACATGGTGTTATTCCCCGAAGGCGCCGAGGCGGACGAGGACGCGCTCGACGGTCGGATCGTCCATGGTGTCGACGATGGCGCCGTCGGCGAGGAAGACGACCCGGCTGGCGTAACTGGCGGCGACCGGGTCGTGGGTGACCATCACGATGGTCTGGCCGAGCTCGCGGACGGCGTTGCGCATGAAGGCGAGGATTTCGGCACCGGCCCTCGAGTCGAGGTTGCCGGTTGGCTCGTCGGCGAAGATGATGGCGGGCCGGCTGGCCAGAGCACGGGCGACGGCAACCCGTTGTTGCTGGCCGCCCGACAGCTCGCTCGGCCGGTGCGACAGGCGGTCACCGAGGCCGACCGTGTCCACGACCAGGTCGAGCCACTCGCAGTCGATGTCGGTCTTCCCCAGGCTGGCCGGCAGCACGATGTTCTCCAACGCGCTGAGGGTCGGCACCAGGTTGAAAGCCTGGAAGATGAAGCCGACCAGGTCGCGACGCAGGATCGTGAGTCGCTTGTCGTCGAGCGTCGAAAGGTCGGTGTCGCCGATGAAGACCGAACCGGCGCTGAGGCTGTCGAGGCCGGCGATGCAGTGCATCAGCGTCGACTTGCCAGAACCGGAGGGCCCCATGATGGCGGTGAAACATCCGGCCTCGAAGTCGACGGTGACATCGTCGAGGGCGGTGACAGCGGTGTCGCCCTTGCCGTACACCTTGGAGGCGTGGACGGCTCGTGCGGCGGCCGTTCGTTGATGGATGGTGGGGGCTTGTTCGGCCATGACCGTGCTCATGGGACCGACCGTACGGAGCGGACGGCGCCGCGTCGTCGGCTCAGATGGTGATCGCGCGCCGTCCCGGAGGCCGACCCCGACTCATCCTTCCTCCCGTCTCGTGAAGCCTTTTGGTCGCTGGAGCGCCCCTCGTGATGCGATGTGGCGACCCGATCGCTTCAGGAAACGGGGTCGGCGACCGGTTCGAGTTCGACGGTGACGGCGAACGATCCTTCGGCGCCATCCGTGAAGACCAGATCGAGGGCGTTGCCGGCATCGCGAAGGTCGGTCTCGACGGCGCGGGCGGCGGCGAGGCGTTCGGCTGAGTCGACGATCTCGGCCCGGACGATGGGGGTCTTCATCGAGCGTTTGGCCTCGGTCTTGGCCTTGCGCAGCGCTCCGAGCACCTCGGAGGCCATGCTCAGCACCGTCGGGTCGCCGCCCGCAGGGAGCTCATCGACCGACGGCCAGGTGGCGCGGTGCACGGAACCCTCGGCGAACCATGACCAGACCTCCTCGGTGGCGTAGGGGAGAAACGGCGCGAACAACCGGAGCAGCGTCGACAACGAGAGGCGCAGGGTTGCCAGTGCGGACGTGTCGCCGGTGTAGGCGCGGCTCTTCAACAGCTCGAGCTCGTCGTCGCAGAACGACCAGAACCGGGTCTCGATGCGCTCGAGCGCCCTTGTGTACTCGTACTCGTCGAATGCGACCGTGGCCTCGGCGATCGTGCGTCGCCACCCGTCGAGAATGGCGAGGTCGAGCGCCGCCGTGGGGACGGAGCCGGCCGGAGGCTCACCGAGACCGAGGACGAACCGGCTGGCGTTGAGCACCTTGATGGCCAGTCGACGGCCGATCTTGAATTGATTGAGATCGAGGGGGATGTCGGTGCCGGGACGTCCGCCGGCCGCCCAGTAGCGCACGGCGTCGGCACCGTGCGCGGCGATGAGGGCGTCGGGGTCTTCGGGAGAGTTGCCGGCCGACTTCGAGAGCTTCTTGCGGTCGGGGTCGTAGACGAACCCCGAGATGGCCACGTGCTTCCACGGCGCGGTGTCGTGGCCATAGTGGGCCCGGAGCACCGTGTAGAAGAGCCAGGTCCTGATGATGTCGTGGGCCTGGGGCCGTAGGTCGTAGGGGAAGACCTTGTCGAACAGCTCGGGGTCGTAGCCCCACCCGCCGATGATCTGCGGGCTGAGCGAAGACGTCGCCCACGTGTCCATGACGTTCGGCTCGCCGGTGAACCCGCCCGGTTGGTTGCGCTGGGACTCGTCGTAGCCCGCCGGTACGTGCACGGACGGGTCCATGGGAAGCTGCTCGGTCGCCGGGTGGATGGGTGCGTCCCACTCAACGCCGCCGTCGGCGCCGACCGGGTACCACAGCGGGATCGGGACACCGAAGGGGAGCTGGCGGGTGATGTTCCAGTCGCCGGCCAGACCGTTGACCCAGTTCTCGTAACGCACGCGCATGTAGTCGGGGTGCCACTCGATCTGCCGGCCCCGCTCGAGAAGCTGCTCGCGCAACTCGGCGTCGCGGCCACCGTTACGGATGAACCACTGGCGGTTGGTGATGATCTCGAGAGGACGGCTGCCGTTCTCCCAGAACTTGACCGGGTGCTCGATCGGCTTGGGCTCGCCGATCAACTCACCCGACTCGGCCAGCAGTTCGACGATGCGCTTCTGGGCCTGTTTGGCGCTCTTTCCGGCGAGCTCGTCGTAGTGGCTTTGGGCGGTGGCGACGTCCGTTGCCGCCCACCCCCCGTCGCCCCAGGTGATCGGCAGCAGGCGGCCGTCCTCACCCATGACGTTGCGAACAGGCAGGTCGAGTTCGCGCCACCACGTCACATCGGCGATGTCACCGAAGGTACAGATCATGGCGATGCCAGACCCCTTCTCGGGGTCGGCCAGGGTATGGGCACGGATCGGCACCTCGACGCCGAAGAGCGGCGTCATCACCGTCGTGTCGAACAGCGGCTGGTACCGCTTGTCGTCAGGGTGGGCGACCAGCGCCACGCACGCCGGAACGAGCTCGGGCCGGGTGGTCTCGATGTGGATGTCGCCTTCACCGTCGGGCCGGTGGAAGGCCAGGCGGTGGTAGGCCCCCGGCATCGGCCGATCCTCGAGCTCGGCCTGGGCGACGGCCGTCTTGTACTCCACGTCCCACACCGTCGGTGCCTCGGCCGTGTACGCCAGACCGCGGTCGAGCAGGTCGAGGAACGCCCGCTGGCTCACCCGCTGGGCGCTGCCACCGATCGTCGAGTACGACTGCGACCAGTCCACGCTCAGTCCGAGGCTCGACCAGAGCTCGTAATACTTGTGCTCGAGCTCGGTCGTCAGCTGCTCGCACAGGGCGACGAAGTTCGGTCGCGAGATCGGCAGCTTCTGCTTCGCCTTCGGGCCGGGAGGCTCGAGGCCGGCGTCGAAGGGGAGGGTCGGATCGACGGTGACGCCGAAGTTGACGCTCACTCGGCGGACGACGTTGAGGCTGTTGTCGTCCCACCCCATCGGGTAGAAGATCTCCTTGCCGCGCATGCGCCAGTACCGGGCGATGAGGTCGGTGTGGGTGTAGCTGCAGACGTGCCCGGCATGAAGGGCGCCGCTCACCGTCGGCGGCGGCGTGTCGATGGAGTAGATCTCCTCTCGAGACTTCGACCGGTCGAACCGGTAGGTGCCGGCGGCCTTCCAGCGCTCGGCCCACCGGGCCTCGAGGCCCTCCAGCGTTGGCTTGTCGGGGATCTGGGCGGGCGCCATCGTGGCGGGAAGGCTACAAGCCGATCCAGCCACCACCTCCGCTCACCCACGCCAGTGGGGCGCGGCTGGGCGGCCGGTAGGTTGGCGGCGTGCTTCGCGTCCACGACACGGCATTGGGTCGACTCGTCGACCTCGAGACCCGGGAACCCGGGAAGGTGTCGATGTACGTCTGCGGACCGACCGTCTACGACGTCCCGCACATCGGCCACGGCCGATTCGCCCTCGTCTTCGATGTCATCCGCCGCTACCTCGAGTGGCGCGGGTTCGAGGTGCGTTACGTGTCCAACATCACCGACATCGAAGACAAGATCATCAGAAAGGCGAACAACGAGGGCCGAACGACGGAGGAGGTGGTCGCCGAGTACACGACGGCGTGGTTTGCCGCCATGGACGCCCTCGGTGTCCGCCGGCCCGACGAGGTGCCGACAGCGACGGCGTACGTCGAGGCGATGGTCACCTACATCGCCGACCTCATCGAGCGGGGACGGGCGTATGCCACCGACGACGGTGTGTACTTCTCGGTCGAGTCCCTCGAGGGGTATGGCCTGCTGGCGAAGCAGTCCCTCGAGTCGATGCGATCGGGCGGGGGCGATCGGGAGATCGTGGGCGAGGCCGGCAAGCGCCATCCGTTCGACTTCGCCCTCTGGAAGAAGGCGAAGCCGGGCGAGCCCGCATGGGAATCGCCGTGGGAGGCCGGTCGTCCTGGCTGGCACATCGAATGCACCGTGATGGCCCTCGACCTGCTCGGCGACGGGTTCGATCTCCACGGTGGAGGCGACGACCTCACCTTCCCGCACCACGAGAACGAGCGGGCCCAGGCGGTCGGCGGCGGCCACGACTTCGCCCGGTACTGGATCCACAACGGCATGGTCACGGGGAAGGGCGGCGAGAAGATGTCGAAGTCGCTGGGCAACTACGTCTCGCTGACCGACCTCTTGGCCACGGTCGATCCGCGGGCGTACCGCCTCCTGGTCCTCCGGTCGAAGTACCGCACGCAGATCGAGGTGACCCCCGAGACCCTCGAGGACGCAGCCGAGGGCATGGCCAAACTCGACAACTTCGCCCGCCGAACGGCGCCGATCCTCGATGGTGCCACCGCTGACCCTCGCGTCGTCGACCGCTTCCGGACGGCCATGGACGACGACTTCGCCACGCCGACGGCCTTGGCCGCCATCTTCGAGGCGGTGCGAGACGGCAACGTCGCCCTCGTCGAGG
>JBKJKM010000268.1:0-5099 GCA_046597375.1 Acidimicrobiales bacterium
GGAGAGACCGGCCTCGAGTCGGGGTGGCCGGATTTGAACCGGCGGCCTCTGCGTCCCGAACGCAGCGCGCTGCCAAACTGCGCCACACCCCGGTGCGGCTGACTGCGCCGCCACGAAGGATCAATTGTAGATCAGCCGGCTACCGGCTCGATGGGTCGCGCCGCCGACTCGGCCGGCCGATACGACTCGTCCTCGTAGGTGCCGCCGGCGAGAATGGCCGTGATGGCCCGCCGCAGCCGGATGGGATCGAGCGGCTTGACCAGGAACCCGTCGGCTTCCGACCGGCGGGCCAGGAAGACGTCGGGCCGCCGGTCGACGAGGAGCAGCACCGGCACGTGATCGAGTCGTCCGCCGCTCTCCTCGAGGCGCAGCTCGAGGGTGATGGCCATGCCGCCCATGTTGCCGATCTGGAAGTCACAGACCAGCAGGTCGGGGGTGCGGGCGGCGACCTCGGCGACCACCATCGGGCCGGTCGTGACCTCCCGAACGGTGTAGTCGCGAGCGCCCAAGACCGATCGGACCTCGTCGCGGACGTTCTTCGAGTCGCTGGCGATGAGGACGTCCGAAGGGGCGGTCATGGGCGTTCGAAGGCTACCCATCGGTGGGTACTACCATCCAAACGCTGCGGTTCATCGGCGGCGATTCGCACCGATGGGGTCGGAACGTCTCGCGGCCCCACCAGGAGGACATGTGCTCGACATCCAGCTCGAGAACGCCGACGGCTATGTGATCTGCCGTCCCGTCGGCGAGCTCGACGCCTTCACCGTGAGCCAGTTCCGCCAAGCCTTGGCCGAGCTTGCTTCCAACCCCCGGATCCTCATCGACATGTCGGGTGTCCCGTTCGTGGACTCGGCCGGCCTCGGCGCGCTCATCGGGGGCATCCGTCGGGCTCGAGAGCTCGGCGGCGACGTGGCTGTGGCCTGCAACCGGCCCACGCTCACCCGTCTGCTTCACACCACCGGCTTCGACCGCATCGTGACCGTGGCCGAGACCGTCGAGGTCGCCGCGGCCGCCCTCCTCGAGCCTCAACCCGAATCGAGCTGACTCGCCGTTCTACGCGCGTATCGGGGTCCTAGCGGCCCTCAACGGCGCGTAGAACCGGCGGTGGGTGTGCCAGGACCGAAGAGGTGGGTGCCGACGACGGCGAGGCCCTCGAGGTCGTGGACGTCGTCGACCAGGAAGGGCACCCTCCCGACCGGAGCGGGGTCGATGCGGGACGCAAGAGCGGCGACGTGGTGCTCCTCGCGCTCGGCGATCCGGCGGAAATCGGCCAGGTTGATGGCCAGGTCGCCCAGCTCCGCCGAGGGCACCGGCGCCGTACCGAACGACGGGTGCACGCGATTGACGACGAGGCCGTCGACGACGATCTCCGACTCGGCCAGCTTGTCGGCGAAGAAGGCCGCCTCTTCGACGGCGTCGCGCCGCGGGGAGGTGACGAGCACGAACGCCGTCCCCGAGTCCTTCAGCATCGTCAGAACCTCGGCCGCTCGGGTGCGGAAGCCCTCCTCCATCCCCTCGAAGGCCTGGAAGAAGGCGACGGCGTCGGCGACCACTTCGCCACCGACGACCTTGGAGATGGTGCGCAGGAAGGCCTGGGTGGCGAACGACACCGCCTTCAGGTAGGCGCGCGTCGGGAGCATCAACAACTTGAAGATCCGGTTGTCGAGAAAGCGCGTCAGCCGCCGCGGCGCATCGAGGAAGTCGAGGGCGTTGCGAGTGGGAGGGGTGTCGATGACGATGAGGTCGTAGGCCCCCCCGGCGGCCAGCTCGTGGAGCTTCTCCATGGCCATGTACTCCTGAGTGCCGGAAAGCGCGCCAGCCATGTTGCGGTACAAGCGGTTGGCCAAGATCGCCTCGGCCTGCTCCGGCGTGGCCGCATACGTCGTGACCAGCGAGTCGAAGGTCGACTTGGTGTCGAGCATGAGGGCGTCGAGGCTGCCGGGCCAGTCGCCGGCGATGCGTCCTGGCACATTGGAGAGGGACTCGAGTCCGAGGGCGTCGGCCAGCCGCTTGGCCGGGTCGATGGTGACGACGCACGCCCGCCGGCCCTGACGAGCGGCCTCCAACGCCAGGGCCGCGGCCGTCGTGGTCTTTCCAACACCACCCGACCCGCAGCACACGATGATCGACCGCTGGCGAACCAGGTCGCCGAGGGCGCTCACAGCGCCTCCACCTGGTCGGTCAAGGCCCGGGCGAGCGTGGCCAGCTCATCGGGACCGACTTCGGGCGTGAACAGGAACGGCAGGCGCAACTGGGGAAGCGGCAACGCTTCGTCGAGCCGCTCCAGCTGCGTGGCCTGCAGGTCTTGGCGGCGCTGTCGGAACGCTGCGGCGGCCGCCAGTGATTCGGCCTGCCCATCGACGAGGGTGACGCCGGCGGTCGCGGCGGCGTCGTGCGGGTCGGCGTCGAGTTCCTCGAGACGGGGATACAGGCCGTTGACCACCATGGGCCCGAGTTTGATGCCCACCCGGTCCTCGAGCTTGTAGGCCGTCTCCACGACCTCGTTCACCGGGGTCTCCTCGGGCAGGGTCACGAGCACGACCTGGCAGCGGGCGGGGTCGGACAGGAGATCGACGACGTCCTGGGCCTGGGTGCGGATCGGGCCAACGCGGGCGGCGTCGAGGAGGCCTCGAGCGCTGGTGAGGAACGTCACGGCGTGACCGGCGGCGGGCGCGTCGAGGACGATCAGGTCGGCGGTGTTGGCCCGCTCGAGCTGTTTCACCTTGCCCAACACGAGGATGTCCTTGATGCCGGGAACCGCCGTCGACACGACATCGAGGGCGCCTGACGCGGCCAGACGCTTGGAGACACGCTTCAGCCCGTGCTCCCGGAGGTACTCGAGGAGGGCATCGTCCGGGGTGAGGGTGCGGGCCCGGATACGGGGCGCCAGCTCGACCTCCTCGTAGCTGAGGGGCGTGGTGCGGCCGAACACGTTGCCGATCCCACTCTTGCCCTCGACCTCGACGATGAGGGCCGAGCGACCGGCATCCGCGGCCATCTGAGCGAGGGCGGCGGTGACCGTGGTTTTGCCTACCCCGCCCTTCCCGGCGACGATGAGGACCCGGGTCGCCGAGCAGAACTGGGAGACGTCCATTCCTCGCCGCAGGCTAGTCAGCACCCTGTTGCTCCTCGGAACCGCCACGGTGGCGCTGTCTTTCGCGAGCCCGCAGGGCTCCTCGGCGCAGAGCGAGGCGGTCGTGATCGACGTGATCGAGGTCAGCGGCCTGCTCGACCCGATCAACGTCGACTTCATCTCCAAGGCCCTCGACGAAGCGGCGTCCGACGACGTGGCCGCCCTGGTGATCCGTCTCGACAGCCGAGGCGGGGTGGCACCGGAGGCCGATCTCGACCGCCTCGTGGCTCGGGTGGCGTCCGGCGTTGTTCCGGTGGCCATCTGGGTCGGGCCGGGCAAGGAGGCCCGAGCACGCGACGAGGCCTTCGACCTGTTCCGGGCCGCCACGGTGCGGGGCGTGGCTCCCCGGTCGCAGGTCGGTGGCGAATCGGCCGAGGCCGCGCTCGAGTCGGGCACCGCCAACGTGACTGCGGCCACGCTCGGCGATTTCATCATCGCCCTCTCCGACCAAGGGATCGACGTACCCACGAAGGTTGTCGAGCGGGAGGGGCGACCTCCGCAACAGGAGCTGGCGGCCGGCGCCCAGGTGCGCTTCGACGAGCCGTCCCTCCTCGCCCAGCTCCTCCACGCCGTGGCGACGCCATCCGCCGCCTACCTCCTGTTGGTTCTCGGCTTGCTGCTCGTGGTGTTCGAGTTCTTCACCGCCGGCGTGGGCGTCGCCGGGCTGGTCGGCGCCGCGGGGATGGTCCTCGGCGGCTACGGCCTCGGCGTGCTCCCGACCCGGCCGCTGGCGTTGATAGTCCTCGGTCTCGGAATTCTCGGCTACGGCATCGACGTCCAGGCGGGTGCGCCCCGGGCCTGGACGGTTATCGGCTCGGTGGCTTTCGTCGCCGGCAGCTTCTTCCTGTTCAGCGACGGGCTCTCGGTACCCCTGGTGGTGCTGGCCGCCGGAATCGGCGGCGTGCCCTTGTTCATGGTGGCGGGCATGCCCGCGATGGTGCGCACCCGCTTCTCGACCCCCACGATCGGACGGGAGTCGATGCTCGGCGAGGAGGGCACCGCGTTCTCCGACGTCGCGCCGGACGGCGTCGTCACCGTCCGCGACGCACCCTGGCGGGCCCGCACCAACCGGGCCACGCCCATCCGCGCCGGCGAGTCCATCCGCGTCGCCGCCATCGACGGCCTCCTCCTGGAGGTCGAACCGCTCGAAGGCGCCGCCAAAGACGCCGGCCATTGAGAGACTGCTGGCGAAAATGCAAGTTCGCCCTTGCCTGGGGGATTCTGGGGGTTTAGGGTCCGCGCAGAACCCCAGGGGGTGTTGCGTGAGTGCACAAACGACCGAGGAGCTGTGGCAGATCAAGGCGGCATGCCGCGGTCCCCACGCCGCGGTCTTCTTCCCGCCGGCGCAGTTCGAGCGCAAGGACGAGAAGGAAGAGCGTGAGGTCCGCGCCAAGGCGATCTGTGCCATTTGCCCAGTTCGCAAGGCCTGCCTCGAGTTCAGCCTCCGCATCCGCGAGCCCCACGGCATCTGGGGCGGCAAGAACGAGGTCGAGCGGCGGCAGCTGTTGGCCTCCCGCACCGGCTGACCCACCCCGTCTTTCCGTGCCGTTCACTTCTGCGTAACGTGTGCTTGCGATGGCAAGCACCCCGTCGGATCACCTCGTCTGGAAGTCGACAGAGGTCGACGGGCGCCCAGCGCTCTACGGCGTGGCCGGTGAGGGTCTGCCCCTGCTGTTCATCCACGGTTGGGGCCTCGGGCAGCACTCGTACAAGCGGGCGCTGAAGCGCCTCGTCCACCTCGGCTGCAAGGTCTACGCCCCGGCGCTTCCCGGTTTCGGTGGGTCGGCCGAGCTCCCCGGTGCGCAGAACAACCTTCCCGGATACGGCGCGTGGGTCAACGGCTTCCTCGACGCCATCGGCATCGAGGAGCCCGTCTTCGTGGTGGGCCACTCGTTCGGCGGGGCCGTCAGCATCCAGTTCGCCCACGACCACCAGCCCCGGGTGCGCACGCTGGTGCTGGTCAACT
>JBKJKM010000274.1:0-3264 GCA_046597375.1 Acidimicrobiales bacterium
GTAGAACGTCAGCAACAAGGTGGGAATGTGGCTGCCATCGACATCGGCGTCGGCCAGGATGATCACCTTGCCGTAGCGGATCTTGGCCGGGTCGAATTCCTCGCCCAGGCCGGCGCCGATGGCCTGGATCATGGCCTGCACCTCGGCGTTCTTGAGCATCTTGTCGATCCGGGCCCGCTCGACGTTCAAGAACTTGCCCCGGATCGGGAGGATCGCCTGGTTCTCCGGGTTGCGGGCGCGGATGGCGGAGCCACCGGCGCTGTCACCCTCGACGATGAACAGTTCCGACTCATCGGCATTCTTCGTCCGGCAGTCGGTGAGCTTTCCGGGAAGGCCGGCGCCTTCCAGGCTCGACTTGCGGCGGATGGTGTCACGAGCCGACTTGGCGGCCATGCGGGCCCGCATGGCGTCGATGGCCTTCTTGACGATCTTGTTGCCCTCGGTCGGGTGCTCCTCGAGCCACTCCGCCAGCTTCTCGTTGGTGGCCCGCTCGACCGTGGAGCGGACGGAGATGGTGCCGAGCTTCGACTTGGTCTGGCCCTCGAACTGGGGCTCCTGGATCTTGACGGCCAGGATGCACGTGAGGCCCTCACGGATGTCCTCGCCGGCGAGGTTCTCGTCCTTCTCCTTGAGCAGGTTCTTGGCTCGGGCGTACTTGTTCACCACGTTGGTGAGGGCTTTGCGGAACCCCTCTTCGTGCGTGCCCCCTTCCACGGTCTCGATGCCGTTCACGTAGGAGTGGATGCCCTCGTAGAAGGCCGTGTTCCACTGGAAGGCGAACGCGACCTCGGACTCGGCGTCGATGACTTCGTAGTGGCCGACCTTGGTGAAGAGCGGCTCCTTCGACTGGTTGAGGTGGCGCACGAAGTCGGCGATGCCGCCGGGGTAGCGGTAGGTGACCTTCTTCAGGTCCTCGTTGGCATCGGCCCGCTCGTCCTCGAAGCGGATCTCGAGGCCCTTGTTCAAGAAGGCGTAGGTCTGCAGGCGCTCGATCACCGTCTGCGCTCGAAAGTCGGTGCCCTCCGAAGCGAACACGGTGGCGTCCGGCCAGAACGTGATCGTGGAGCCCGTGCGGCCCCGGGGCGCGGGGCCGACGGCCTCGAGCTTGCCGACCGGCTTGCCACCGTTCTCGAACGTCATACGGTGGCGCTGACCGGCCTGGTCGATCTCGGCCACCAGCCTGGTGGACAGGGCGTTGACGACGGAAACGCCGACGCCGTGCAGCCCGCCGGAGACCTTGTAGCCGCCGCCGCCGAACTTCCCACCGGCGTGGAGCACGGTCATGATCACCTCGAGGGTGCTCTTCCCCTTGTGCTGGCCCTTGGTGTAGGGCTCGAAGGGGATACCGCGCCCGTTGTCGACCACCCGGCACCCACCGTCGGCCAACAGGGTGACGTCGATGCGGTCGCAATGGCCGGCCATGGCCTCGTCGACGGCGTTGTCGACGACCTCGCGGATCAGGTGGTGCAGACCGGTCAGGCCGGTCGATCCGATGTACATGCCGGGGCGCCGGCGGACGGCCTCGAGACCCTCCAGGACGTCGATGTTGTCGGCCCCGTAGGAACCGTCGGATCGGGCCTTCGTCCGCTTCTTCTCGGCCGCCTGGTCGGGCGTGTCCTGGCTGTCGGTTGCCACCTGCTGCGCCATGGGCGCGACCTCGCGATTTCCTATGGTCGGGAGAGGCAGTCCCTGGAGGCGAAACCCCTGGTCAGGAGGGTTGCGACGACCGGAATTGCAATGATGCAATCTTACCAGACAACGGGGTGCTCGCGGGGCCTTCTAGGAGGCCCGGAAAGGCGGTCTTTTCGCCTTCTGCGGGCCGCTGTCGACCCGGATGTCGATCCGACCCACGACCCCCTCTCCGGCGACGTCGGCGAGGCGGCTCAGGAGATCGGTCGACAGGTAGCGCAATTGCGTCGCCCACCCCGGCTGGTCGACGGCGACGACGAGCACGCCATCGCTGAGCGAGACCGGTCGAGCATGGGCGGCGACGGTAGGCCCCACGGCTTCGTCCCACTGCGAGAACACCGCACCCAAGGACGAGGCCGTAGGGGCGCCGAGGCGACGGGCCAGATGCTCCAGGCTGTCGCGAACCGGCCGGGGCTTCGATCGCCAGCGATCTTCGGCCCAGTGGCCTCCTGCCCCCCGCTTCAACATGACAACGCTCCCCCGGACACCCGTACCAGCTTGCCCGGACGAGCCGATTCGGGCACAAGCCCGGCTGTGGTGAGCAACGCCTGGCCCGGGGGCAAATGGGTCAACAGGGCCTCGGAGCGGTCGGGGTCGAGCTCGGAGAAGACGTCGTCGAGCAACAACACCGGTGCTGCCCCGACGGCCTCCCCCACCACCCGATGGGCGGCCAAGCGCAGCGCCAAGGCCAAGGAGCGCTGTTCACCCTGGGAGGCGTGGGTACGACCGGGGAGGCCGGCGAGAGCCAGCGCCAGGTCGTCGCGATGGGGCCCGACCAGCGAGACGCCGCGGCGCAGGTCGTCGGGCCGGGAACCGGCGACGGCGTCGGCCAGCGACCCTGACCACGAGCGGCGGTAGGCGACGCTGACCTCTGCGGCCGTGTGGGCGACCTGGTCGTAGGCCTTGGCGATCTCGGGCTCGAGCTGGGCCAGGAGACCCTCCCGGGCCTCGACCAGCGCCTCGCCAGCACTCGCCAACTTGGCGTCCCAGACGTCGAGCGTGCGCTCGACCTCGGTGCTCAGCCGCCCCCCCGACTGCCGCAACAACGTGTTGCGCTGGCGGAGCACCCGGTCGACATCGCGTTGAAGGGCATCGTGTTTGGGGTGGAGCGCCACGAGCACGTCGTCGAGGAAACGCCGGCGCTCCCCGGGGCCGCCCTTGACCAGGACGAGGTCGTCCGGAGCGAAGACGCTCACCCGGAGAGCTCCGAGGAGGTCGCGTGATCGCTTGAGTGGTTGCCGGTTGACCTGGATGCGATCGCGCCCGGTGGCGTGAAGCTCGGCCTCGATGAGGAGCTGGCGGTCGTCGCGAACCCCTTCGGCCCGGACGACTGCGGTTGGCGACCCCGAGCGGATCAGGGCCTCGCTCGGCGCCCCCCGGAACGACGTGAGGGTCGCGAGGTAACCGATCGCCTCGAGGAGGTTGGTCTTGCCCTCGGGATCGGGCTCGAGCTCGGCGGAGGTGTAGTTCCGGAAATCGGTCAGCCAGAGCCGGGTGACCCGCACCGGTGGCCTGCCCTAGTTGGTGAGGCGCACGGGCATGAGGAGGTAGAGGTAATCCCCGCCCTCCGTGCTC
>JBKJKM010000264.1:0-25794 GCA_046597375.1 Acidimicrobiales bacterium
ACCGCCGTCCTCAACGCCACGACGCCGCTCTTCGCCGCCTTGTTGACGGCCGTGTTGTTGGGCGAGCGCCTGCGCCGCGCCCAACTGCTCGGCGTGGTCCTCGGCTTTGCCGGGGTCGCTGTGGCCGCCGGAATCGGGGCCGCCGACCTCAGCGGCTCCTCGCTCAGCGGCGCCGGCGCCGCCGTGGCGGCCGCGGCGTGTTACGGCCTCGGGTTCGCGTACGCCCGTCGCCACCTGTCCGGCGTGTCGCCGCTGGTCGCGTCTGGCGGCCAGCTCGTGGCGGCCACGTGTTTGATCGGCCCGTTCGCCGTCGCCACGTCCGTTCGCTACGGCATCGACCTCGAGCCGCACCGAATCCTGGCCGTGGTGCTCCTCGGCGTCGTCGGCACCGGCTTCGCCTACGTCCTCAACTACGGCTCGATCGCCGACCTCGGCCCGACCCGAGCGTCCGTCGTGACGCAACTCGTCCCCGTGGTGGCCGTGGCCGTCGGCGTCGCCTTCCTCGACGAGCCCTTCAGACTCCGGTTGATCGCCGGAGCCGCCCTGACGCTCTTCGGGATCGCTCTGCTCCACGAGCGCATCCGCCGCTTCAGGACGATTCCCGTCGCCACCTGAGCTCCATCCAGATTTCCAGCGGATGGTCTCTCGTCACCAGCTGGTGTTCGGCGAGGTTGCAGGCGTCGGGCGGGCCGGTCTGGGGTTCCACGCACAAGGCGGATGTCGGCTCGGTGTAGACGACGAGGTGGCTCGCATCCGAGACCACCTCGAGCGTGGCGAAACCCGGCCAGGTGATCGTCGGCGCCGGCCCGCCCCCGAGATCGGTGAAGCAGTGGTCGAACGGCCCCGCCGTTGGCCGAGCGCGATGGCCATCAGGAATCCGCTCGTCATCATTGTGGTACTGCTCGCCGGCGTGGAATGTGAGCGTGGCCGGCTCGGAGTACCCGTCGAGCACCTTCCGGAACCACGGGTGCCAACCCGCAGTAACGGGCATACCGACGTCGGGGTCATCGGCGTGGACAACGAGTTCGACGCGGAGACGGTCGGCGTCGAGGTCGAATCGCTGCACGACGTGGCCGGCGAAAGGCCACCGGTCGTCGAGGACGACACGCCATTCACCCGGCGTCGAGGTCGGTGCCCAGGGGCGGTCGGCGACCATCCCATGGATGGCATGGTCCTCGAAATTGATCGGGAGGCGATGGGCCTGGCCTTCGAAGCTGAAGCGTCCATGGCGGACACGGCCGGCGAAGGGCGCCATCGGGAAACAGCCATGGTGGAACGGACTCTCGAGAGCCCCGGGGAAGTCCTCGTCGTGGCCCAACAGCTCGACGCCGTCGAGGATGAGCGACGAGAGGCGGCAGCCGTCGTCGGGATCGACGACGGCGACGACCGGACCGGCTTCGAGGATGGGCACGGCCGGTAGTCTCCCTCACGTGCCGCTGCTCATCGAGGGCCTCCCGCTGTGGCTGGCCGAGACCAATGCCTGGATCGTCGCTCCCGAGGGGCCCGGTGGCGAGTGTGTCCTTGTCGATGCGCCTCCCGATCCGTCGTCGATCCTGGCCCGCTTGGCCCACCACGGCCTGAAGCTCGTCGCCATCCTCTCCACCCACGGCCACGTCGACCACGTCGGCGGCGTCACCGAGGTCATCAAGGCGCAACCCGAGCCGGCCACCGTCCCGGTGCACATCCACGACCTCGACAGGCACATGCTCCTCGACCCGGTCGGGTCGAGCGGTGGCTTCGGCCGCTACCTCGAACAGGCCGGTCTCGACGTCCGACCCGTCGAGCACATCGAGGGAATCGACGACGGACAGGTCATCCAGGGAGCAGGCATGCGATTCACCGCCCTCCACACACCGGGGCACACGCAGGGCTCGGTCTGCTTCCGCCTCGAGGTCGACGGGGAGCAACCGGTCCTGTTCAGCGGCGACCACCTGTTCAAGGGATCGATCGGGCGCTTCGATCTTCCCGGCGGGTCGTATGACGCGCTGATGGGATCGATGGCCGACAAGATCCTCCCTCTCGACGACGAGCTCCCGGTGCTTCCCGGCCACGGCGAGACGACCACCATCGGTCACGAGCGTCGCACCAACCCGTTCCTGCTCGAGCTGCAGAGCGACCGCCGTTGAGCTGAAGGGTGTTTGGCGGCGCCGGCCCGGCGGAAAGGTCGAGAACGTGAGCCTCGCCGACGTCCTCCGTCAGAAGTCGAAAGCCGAGCGCACGGCCAAGGAGAACCCGTGGCCGGCCCGCATGGCCCGTATCGGCATCCTGGCTCGCGGCGTCATCCACCTCCTGGTCGGGTGGCTGGCCATCCGAATCGCCATGGGCAACGACGAGCAGGTCGACCAGAAGGGTGCGTTGGCGGCGTTGGTGCGCCAGCCGTTCGGACGATTGCTGGTGTTCGTGCTCGCCCTCGGCTTCCTCGCCTACGCCGCCTGGCGCGTCCTCGAAGCCGTGCTCGACCCTGACGACAAGGGTGCCGTGCAACGGGTTGGCTATGCCGGGCGAGCGGCGCTGTACATCGGTCTGTTTCTCACGGCGATCCGCATCGCGGTCGACGGCGGTTCGAAGGGAGGAGGTGGTGGCGGCAAGGGCTTGGCCGCCGGCGTGCTCGGCGCGCCAATGGGTCGCTTCATCGTCATTGCCGCCGGCCTCATCGTCATCGGTACGGGCGTGTGGAACGGGTACCGAGCGTTCAGTCGCTCATTCGAGAAGAAGCTCAAGGAAGCCGAGATGTCCGAGGTGGAGCGAACCTGGACCATCCGAGTCGGGTTCGTCGGCCACCTGGCCCGGATGGTCGCCTACTTCGCCGTCGGCTTCTTCCTGGTGAGGGCGGCCATCCGCTTCGACCCCCAAGAGCCGGTCGGGCTCGACGAGTCACTGCATGCTCTCGCCGGCGCGTCCTACGGTCCGGCGCTGCTCGTGTTCGTCGGAGTCGGTCTGATCGCATTTGGGCTCTACCAGGTGATGCTGGCTCGCTACCGCGAGGTGCTCGACAGCTGAGTCGTCATCTGGCTCCCGCCGCTCGGCGGATCTGGTCAGCGTGGTCATGGCCGTGGGCCGCGTAGATCCGGAGCCAGTCGTCCACCGAGTAGGCACCGCTCTCGTCGTGGACCCCGGAACGAGCCCAGTCCTCCTCGGTGAGGCGAACCAACAGCTCGCCGGACGTGGCACGGGCCGCCTCCATGGCATCGAGGCTCGAGGCGATCGGTCGGTCGAAGTGGAGCCGGCGAGCGAATTCGGACTCGTCGTAGGAGGCGATCCTCGGCTCGTCCTCGCACAGGAGTCTTCGCAACCGTATGGCGGAGGTCATCTCGCTGTCGGCGAGGTGGTGCACGATCTGGCGGGCGGTCCAGCCATCGGGCTCATCAGGCGGAACCGCGTCGAGGTCGGCGTCGGTGAGGCCGTGCACGGCGGCCCGCACCTCGGCGGCGGCGGCGAGGTACTGCTCGATGAGCGGCGTCCGGTTCATGCCCGAAGCGTGACGCGTGATCCGGCGTGCCGACAACCCGGACGCCGCCACCGCCCGTCGACTTCCTGCCAGTCGTTCTAGAGCGACTTCGCCTCGACGGCCTGCAGCCGCTGGCGTACGGGATGCTTCTCGTCGAAGTCGAGAAGCTTCTCCAGGTGCACGATCGTCCCGTCTTCCGGGACCTGGGTGAACTTCACCCGGTCGACGAGTGAACGGATGAGCTCGAGTCCTCGTCCGGATTCAGCGGTGCCGTCGACGCGCGGCTCACTGGTCCGGGCGTCGAAGTCGAACCCCGGGCCGACGTCCTTGACACGGATCGTGCACCGCTCGTCGTCGATACCGATGTGCACCTCGTAGGAGACGCCGGGGTCCTCGACGTGATCGAGAACGTTCGTGCATGCCTCAGTCAGAGCGAGGGAGATGTCGTCGAGGCACTGCTGACGCACCCCCACCTCGCCGAGGGCGTAGCCACAGATGTGTCGGACGACGGGCACCGACAATTCGTCCGTAGGGAGGCGCAACGTGAGATTCACCTCGAGGGGCATTGCCAATGCCTTCCCCTCGGTGCGGGGAACGAATCGCCCTCCGACACGAACACCTGTTCGTAGAACATGAAGCTGTCCGAGACGGAGATGGGTTAGGGTGGGAAACGGTTCGCGGCGGTGGTGTAAGGGCAGCCACGGAGGCCTCAAACGCCTCTGTCCGAAAGGACGTGTGGGTTCGAATCCCACCCGCCGCACGAGTCGTGCGCGTCGATCACTCACCCTCAGGCGACGCTGCGGGATGCCGGCGATGGCTTACCCGGAGTCCTAGGTAGCATCGCCGGCATGGCCCGATCCCGTCGCCGGCTGTTTCGTCGCTTCTCTGTCCTGTCCGCCGTCGTCGGCGCGCTGCTGGCGCTGCGCGAGCGCAAGCTCAGCGGGAACCAGCGGAAGTTCGACTTGCCGTGAGCGCCGATGACGAGGCATTCGAGCGGTTTCGCCAGACGACGGCCACCGTGCTGCGGGTGAAGCCCGAGCGAGTAACGATGCAGGCCCACTTCGCCGACGATCTCGACGCCGACTCTGTCGATCTGGTCGAGCTGGTGATGGCGCTGGAAGAGCAGTTCGACATCGTCGTATCGGATGAGGTCATCGAAGGAATCGAGCGGGTCGACCAAGCCTTCGCTCTGGTGTCGTCGGCCGCGCCTCCCGCCTGAGCAAGGCCTCGGCGACTGTGCCCGTGATGCGGATGGCTCAATCGATCCAGTAGCGGCGCTTGCGAGGACCACCTTCCGGATCGTCGACGATGCCGTCGAACGAGCCGCCACACCGCTCTATCACCGCCGCCGAGCCCACGTTGTCGACGTCGCAGGTGACGAGCACGCGTCCCACGCCTTCGGCTCGGGCAACAACAAGGCTCTGGCGGAGTATCTCGGTTGCGTGGCCGCGACGTCGATGGCCGGCGACGACGCCGTACCCGATGTGCCCGCCGGCCGTCGCCAAGTAGTCGTTGAGCTCGTAACGGATCGAACTCCGCCCCACCAGGGCGTCGCCGGCGACGGCGGCGAGCAGGCACCCGCGCACCATCCCGGGCGGCAGGTCGACACCATGGTGCGCTCGGTCGAGACCGGCCAAGTAGTCCGTCCACCGCATCTTCGGGTGGTGTAAGAGGAGGAAGGTGAAGCCCTCGGGAGCCATGGCCTCGTGCGCTCCCAGCGCAGCGGACTCATCCTCGATGCGGAACGGCCGGAGCCGGATCGTCTCAATCATCACGGCGCAATCTCTTTCCGGATTGGTTCGGGGACAGCGTCACCGTTGTGGGCGAGAGTCTGACCGCCTGTCGGCGCCCGCGCATCGGCTTGATCGGCGAGGTCAGCGCTTGAGCAGTACCTCGATGTACGCAGGGCTCTCGACGATCGCTGGAAGCCGACGGAGTGGGTGATCCGGCGGTACGTGCTCCGGCGCGGTGGCTGCCGGACACACGATGACGTCGCGCAGTGTGCACGCGAGGTCGTAGAGCCACAAGCGCTCGACAATGCGTGGGTGCTCGACGATCTTTGGGTAGTGCACGGCGAGTCGAGTGATCACGTCATCGCTCTCCGCCTCTTTCTCGGCACGAAGGAAGGCCTGGAGGTCCAGGTCTGGCGGACCGAGTCGGACCCACTCAAAATCGAGGACAGTCTGCAACGAGCTGCCCGCCAAGACCAGGTTCTCGAGGTGAAGGTCGCCGTGGATCACGGCGTCGTCAGCGCCGCCTATATCGAACGCGCGTAACTCCCGCAGACGTTCGGCGACGGCATCGATGACTGATGGATCAGCGTGCCGCGCCCTCTTCGCCTCGTGCACGAGAGCCAGGGCGCGGTCGATCGGTAGCGGGTTGACGTCTTGACCGATGAGTTCGTTCACCGTCGCGGACGGGCCGCGGCCAGCCACCTGCTCGCGAACGCCATCGGGAGGCGACCATTGGTGGAGCGCCGACAGCGCGGCCGCCAGTTGTCCGGCCAACCGGTCACGGTCAGCCGACGACATCGTCCGCCACGTGTCCATGGCGATGTCTCCAGGTACCCACCTCGTCAGGATCCACGTGCGGTCGGCGGTCGTGCCGTGCCCGAGAACCTCGGGATGCGGGACCGCCTCGGGGAGGTGCTGGAGCATCGCGACCTCACGGAGGAGACGCGCTCGATCCCCGCTCCAGCTGATGCGCACCACGATGTCCCCGACCTTCCACGCCTCGTTCGAGGCGCCCGGCAGCCGGACGGCGCCATTGATCGATCGAAGGCCTGCCTCTTTCGCGATCGAGGAGAGCCGCTCGTGCGGTGTCATCCCTGATGCTCGCGCCAAGCGCGGCGGTACATGACACACGTTGATGCATCCCGCCCGCAGGGAAGCGGGTTCGCCGTGGGACCGCGAACCGCACACGGGCCCGGCGGTAAGTATGAGACGTGACCCGATCTTCGGACGCCGAGTTGATGGAGGAGTCGCTCGTCGACGTCGCTCGGTTCGGAGAGATCTTCGACCGACACGCGCAAGCGATCTTCCGGTTCCTGAGCCGGAGGATCGACTCGGATGTTGCCGGTGACCTCCTCAGCGAGGTGTTTCTCGCCGCCTTCGAGGCCAGGATGCGCTACGACCGAGGCCGCCCCTCTGCGTTGCCCTGGTTGTATGGCATCGCATCCAACCTGCTGAGCAAACACTACCGCCACCGCGCGTCAGAGCTCCGGGTGATGGACCGGATGCTCGTCCAGAACGACCCTCACGATCACGCCGACTCGGTCACGGCGTCGGTAGATGCGCAGGTGCAGCTTCGGGAGATTGCCAAGCTGCTCGAAGAGCTGCCCTCCATCGAGAGGGACCCGCTCCTTCTGTACGCCTGGGAAGACCTCACCTACGGCGAGATCGCTAGCGCGCTCGGAGTCCCAACCGGGACGGTGCGGTCCCGACTCAGCCGCGTGCGGCAGCGACTGCGCGCCGCTACTGACGAAATCGACGGCATCCGCTCGATCCGACCCGACCGTCTGGCGCCCTTGCCCGACGCGACCACGTCATTGCTCAACCGAGAGAAGGAACGACTGATGCAAGCCATCGACGAAGGCAAGACCAAGATCATCATCGACGCCGGGGAGAACACGGTGTTGATCCGGAGCAAGGATGACATCACGGCGGCCGACGGATTGAAGCGCGATGTCATCGACGGCAAGGCGGCGTCCTCTACGACGACCACCTGCAATATCTTCCAGCTGCTCAACGCCCATCGCGTGCCCACTCACTTCCTCGAGCAGCTCGACGCGATCACGTTCCGAGCCCGCAGGGTCGAGATGATCCCGCTCGAGCTCGTGGCTCGGCGGATCGCCGCTGGCAGTTTCCTCGACCGGAATGCCGACATCCCCGATGGCACCGTCTTCGCCGACCTCGTGTTCGAAGTCTTCGAGAAGGACGACGCCAACCATGACCCGCTCCTTGCATTCGACTTCGAAGGCGACACGCTGCGGCGTTTGGTGCCCAACACGATGGCCGCCATTCAGCTCGGCGTCCACGCCGGCGACCTCATCAGTCAGGAGCCTCTCTCCCACAGTCGCTATTCGACGGTCACCTCCGAGCTTCTCGAACAACTCCGAGAACTCACGCTCCGGACCTTCGAGATTGTCGAGGAAGCATGGGCGGGACTTGGCGGCACGTACTTTGACTTCAAGATCGAGTGTGGCTTCGATCACGAAGACGGCGCGCTGTTGGTCGCCGATGTCATCGATAGCGACTCCGGGCGACTTCGCTTCGGTGACCGGGACATGTCGAAGCAGGCGTACCGGGACGGCAGCCAATCCCTGCCGGACATCAAGAAGAACTTCGACGAGGTTGCCGAACTCACGAAGCGGTTCGTCTGAGCAACAGGTGCCCACGTGCTGTTGTTGGTGTGACTGATGTTGCGGCTCCGCGGAGCCGTTTCTCGAACCACGTCGATGCCTTCGTCAGTTTCAAGCAGCGGCGTGTCGCACCATCGTCCAGGAGTGTCCATGCTTCTCGACCAAGACGAAGCCAGCCGACTCGTAGAGGCCACGCGCGGGATTGTTCTCGGCGACGCTGAGACTCAGGGCGCGGCAACCCCGGGCAACGCTGGCCTCTACGAGGTCAACGAGCAGGCGTTGTCCAATTCCCTCGTGCCGACGGGAGGCGCGGTTGGTGTCGCCTTGTCAGGCCGCCAGACAGCGGCCTCGCCAAGCATCGCGGCAAGAAACCTGAAATCGTCGATCGTCGCCGGGCGACACCGCACCTTCTTCACCCGACCTCACCTGCCGCCGAGCAAAGCACGTTGCCCGCCGTGCTTACCTCCGCCAGAAGAGGAGGTGCGTAACGCCGCTGGCGCTGGGCACGGACTCGAATTGGAACTGGTCGAGCAGGTCCTCGTGCGAAGTCCAGAGGCGCTCACCTCGGCCGATCTCGATCGGCGCCACGGCGACATGGATGGTGTCAATGAGATCTGCCTCAAGGAACTGCCGAACCGTAGCGACGCCGCCCCCAACCCGTATGTCTTTCCCTCCGGCGGCGTCCTTGGCACGTCGCGACGCCTCCGCGGGCGTCGCATCGAGAAAGTGGAACGTTGTGTCGTCCAGCGTGAAGCTGGGTCGGTGGTGGTGGGTGAGGACGAACACGGGGGTATGGAAGGGCGGGCTTTCTCCCCACCACCCCGTCCAGTCAACGTCCTCCCACGGGCCACGCTGCGGCCCGAACTTGTTGCGGCCCATGATCTCGGCACCGATGTTCTGCGAGAAGTCGCGAGTGAAGTAGTCGTCCAGCCCGCGGGATCCACCCGGCTCTGTTCGATTCGGCCAACTTGCGGTGGCGAACCCCCACGAGGCCAGGTCGGCCGGCAGGCTGGCGACGCGGCCACCTCGGGGTTCGGCATGTCCGAAGGGTGCCCCGAGGCTCTGGCCCTCGCCAGCGCCGAACCCGTCCATCGACACGCAGAAGTTCTGCACTCGCACTAGTTGAGACATTCCTCGATCCTTTCCCAATCTGTGCCGTCACCGATTTGGGCGGTCAGTTTCATCCCAGGTCAACGCAAGGGCCGCCTCGATGACGCCCTCGAGGGTTGCCTCGTGGGCGGCGTGCTCGATCTTGAGCAAGGCGTCAGCGGTCAAGGACTGACTCGCCTCGGCGATGTCCGCAGAAACCGCGTCCTGCACCTTCCCCGCGCCCGCCTGAAGGGCGGCCGCTCCACACAGGAGCGGGAGCGCAGACATCGGCCGCCCGGCGTGCAGCAGCGCGCGGCCACGAGTGGCGACGCCCGCGGCGAATGAGGGTGAATCGGTCGTGCCCGGCCTGGTACGAAGCCCCTCAGTCGTGAGGGCGAATGCAGTTGCCGGTCGTCCTTGCAGCAACTCGTGCTCGGCCATCAGGAAGGCGCATTCGGCCGCGTGGGCATCGTGGCCCATCCGCAGGCAAAGGTCTCTTGCCTCCATTAGCGCCTCGCCCGCAGAGGAATCGCCGAGCGAGAGGAGGCTACCTCCGAGGTTCCGTAGGCCGGTCATGAGGAGGTACTCGTCGCCGAACTCCCGGGCTGCCGGCAGAAGTTCCCGGAAGGCGCGAATGGCACCAGCGTGATCGCCCAGGAGAGCGCGGGCGTCGGCGAGACCGAGGCCGCAGCCGAGTGCCGAGCGTTGGTCACCAGCGGCGGCGGCGAGGGTGCGGGCTTCGTCGAAGTGCGCAAGGCTCGCTTCAGCCAGTCCAGTGCGAACCTCGGTGCTCGCGAGTGCGGCGAGGGCGTAGATGAGGCCGACGTAGTCGTTGCGTTCCCGCAGGTCGTCGACCACCTCGGCGAGCTGCGCGCGCGCCTCGTCGGGCCGCCCGAGCTGCGAAGCGAGAGACGCCCGCTGCTGTCGGGCCGCTAGGAGTTCCCCATCCGAGGGTGCTGCGGCGATGGCCCTCCCCAGGGAGTCGTAGGCGCCTTCGATGTCGCCCACGAGGTACTGGAGCACGCTTCGACCACGATGGTTGGCTGCGACCAGATCGGCGTCGTCATCATCGATCTGTGTGGATGCGGCCAGCCGCTCGAGCCCGTCGCGGACGGGTCCGCGGGAGGCCCACGCGTACCAGAGGTGTCGGCCGAGCAGAAGGGCCAGTCGGTCGTGGGCGGCGAGCGCCCAGTCGAACGCCGCGAGAAGATCGGAGCGGGCGGCCGTGACGTGGTCAAGCGCGGCGCGCTCCCCCGGCCCCCCGAACGACCCGTTCCACTCCATCGTCGCGTGGGCCCAGTATTCGGCATGCTGTTGACGCGTGGCCGCGGCGTCGCCCGAGGCCTCGAGCATGCCCGTCGCGTGGTCCCGGATCATGCGCAGGAGGCGGTAGCGCCTCCCGAGGGGACCGCCTTCGACGGTCACAAGCGATCGTCGCAACAGGGTATCGAGGAGATCGGGCACGTCCTCAGGCACGAGCAGGTCGGTACCGGCGACCGAGACTGCCGCGGCCAGAGGGAACGCTCCTGCGAAGACCCCCAGGCGGGCGAGGACCGACCGCGCCGAAGGGCGTAGCAGGCCCGCGCTCCAGGCCACGGTCGCCGCCAACGTGGCCCGGTGGTCCCGTCCAGGAGCGGCCCCGGAACGGTGAAGATCGGCAACGACTTCCGAGGGCTCGATATCGGACAGGCGCGCGGCGGCGAGCTCCAAGGCCAGAGGGATTCCGTCGACCTCGCGGCAGAGGGCGGCGAGCGCGGGCCAGTCGTCGAGGACGAGCGACGGGTCCGCCGCCAGCGCACGCTCGAGGAGCAACTCGCCCGCGGGGCTCGAGGCGAGGGATCCAGCATCATCCTCATGGGGAAGCTCGAGAGGCGCCAGGTCGAGACGGTGCTCCCCGGCCACGCCGAGCAACGTGCGGCTCGTGGCCAGCACGTGGACGCCAGGCGCAGTGGCGAGGATCGAGGCGACGACGTCGGCCGCGGCCGCTATCACGTGCTCACAGTTGTCGAGGACCAGGATGCACGAGCGGCCTGCGAGGTGGTTCGCCAGAGCGGCAGCAAGGGGCTCTCCAGGTGGCGCGTTGAGTCCCACGGCGGCCGCGACGACGACGAGCACGCCGGGCCTGTCGGTCGGCGTCAGGTCGGCGAACCAGACACCATCGGCGAAGGAGGCGGCGGCCACTTCCGCGGCCTCAAGGGCGAGACGGGTCTTTCCCACACCGGGGGGCCCGACGACCGTCGTCAGACGGTCCTCCCCGAGCTGTCCGACCAGATCGCGGACGACGTCGGCGCGACCCACGAACGACGTCCCGATGGTGGGCAGGTTGTGGACCATCGCCGGGATGGTGCGCGGCGGCGGAAACTCATCCGGCAGGCCGGGCGACGTCACCTGAAGGAGGCGATGCTCGTCGACGACACCTTTCAGCCGGTGCGCACCGAGATCTCGGACGGCGAGGTCCGGCACGAGCGCCGCGGTCGTCCCCGAGATCAAGATCTGGCCCCCATGTGCGGCGGCCATCACCCGGGCCGCAACATGCACGGCGATCCCCACGAGCTCGCCCCCGACCGTCCGTACAGGTCCCGAGTGCAGACCCATTCGCACCCGGACTTCCCCACCGGCGGGCCACGTCTGGGACGTCAAGGCCAGCTGCGCCTCGACCGCTGCCGCCACCGCCGCCGGCGCATCCTCGAATACCGCAAGCACACCGTCGCCTGTCGAGTGGTCGACGCGTCCCGCTGCGGCTCTCACCGACCCCGAGATCAGGTCGAGATGGCGCACCAGTACGTCGCCATAGCCGTCTCCGAGCCGTTCGAGCAGCGCCGTTGAACCCTCAATATCGGTGAAGAGGAACGTCGACGTACCCACGCTCGCCATGAATTTGGATCCTACGGCTGAGGCGTCTCGCCCTACAGCGTTCGGGCCAGCCATGCGAGAAATCGAGCGTCGCTCCAGTAGCTGGAGTGGAACGACAGCGACAGCCCCAGGCCCTCTGGATCCAGACGGAGATCCTCGATCAGGTCTTCACCGGCCGCGTCGCGAAGCTGTAGTACCGGCGCCATCACGAACGCGAGTGGATCGAGGGCGTGCCAGACGTTGTACCACCGCTCGATCCGAGCGGAGATGGTCACCGGGGCCTCGTCGGCGGTCGGCCCATCGGCCGTCAGGAGCCCGTGCAACTCGCAGAACAAGGACACTTGGGCTCCGAACGTCACGACCTTCGCGAGGTGTCGGTCAATTGGCTTCGTCGGACGATCGCCCGCGACGTCCGCTCCGAGGAGCCATTCGATCGCGATCAGCGCGCCGAGCGAATGCCCGAGCAGATGCACGCGCTCGCACTCGGCGGCGGCCTGGTACGCAGCGTCGAGTCGTCCGCGGATGGTGTCGCCGTGCCGCTCATAGGTCAGGACGTCGCCGACCGTTCGGGCGACGATCGTGCCGAGCCCAGTCGCACGGTCGCGCACCAACGACGAGATCATCGACTGCGACCATCCGTCGATCCCGGCGTCGACACTCTGGGCGATGGCGCGCAGGCGCCGCCCGACGGTTGCGATGGCGACCTTGTCGTCAAAATCGGCGGTCACGGCGGCGGCTCCGACGGGACCGCTCACCAGGACCGCCTCGGTGAGCACGTCCGTCATTGTTCGACGTCGGGCGGTGTCCATTCGGGAACGAACGTTGGCGAATGCCGAGCGAAGGACCTCCCGCGTCGATTCGGGCACCGACTGACCCGTTCGGTCGGACACCGATCTGACCGTGTCCTCGAGCAGGTCCTCGTCTGCCACCAATTCGACGGCCCCGGTCGGTCCTGCGGCAATGACTGAGCCGGGGTCGTCGGAGAGGCCAGGAAGACAGGCGAAGTCGTCGCGCGGGCCCAGATCACCCCAAAAGACGGGCACGACTCGACGAGGTGCGAGGACCTCGGCCATCCGTGCGGTGTCCGTCCGAAAGGCCTCGGTGCTCCGGTTGGAGATGCCATGGACTACGAGCACCGCCTCGTCCCGGGCGGTCACGCTGCCCGGACTGTCACGAACCGCTCAACCCGATCGACTCGCTCACCGAGATGGTCGTCGAGTGCCGATGCTCTCATGGTGTGATGGCCCCCGGGCCAGGAGCGACTTGGTAAACAGAAGTGCCGTGTCCTTGGGTGAGACCTTGTACCACGCCTCCGCCACCTTGCCCTTCTCGTCGATGAGGAAGGCCGAGCGGATGATGCCGAAGTACTTCTTGCCGTACATGGACTTCTCGCCCCACACGCCGTACATCTCGGCGACCGCGTGATCCACGTCGGACAACAGGGGGAAGCCGAGCTCGAACTTGGTGTCGAACTTCGCCTGTTTGGCCGGCGCATCGGGGCTGATCCCGAGGATGGCCACGTCGTCGATCTCGCCGGCCACGTCACGTAACCCACAGGCCTGGGCTGTGCAACCGGGCGTGTCCGCCTTCGGATACCAGAAGATCAGCACCCGCCGGCCCTTGAAGTCCTTCAGCCGTACGTCGTTCCCGTGCTGATCAGCAAGGATGAAGTCGGGTGCCTTGTCACCGGGCTCGAGCATCTTCTCACCGTAGAGCGGCGCCCGAGATCGACGCGCACATGCCCGGTCTGCCTAGTTTTGGTGCTCCGTCAACGAATGGAGCTCTGAATGGGTGACGCCTTCATCATCGACGCTTGTCGCACGCCGAGGGGCATCGGCAAGCAGGGGAAGGGCGCGCTCGCTCACCTCCACCCGCAGCATCTTGCGAGCACCGTGCTCAAGGCGCTCGTCGAGCGCAACGGCTTCGACACCGCCGACGTCGATGACGTCGTGTGGGGAACGAGTGCCCAGGTCATGGAACAGAGCGGTGACCTCGGTCGCATGGCCGCCCTCGATGCCGGCTTCGACGTCCGCGCCAGCGGCGTGACCCTCGACCGCTATTGCGGGTCGGGCATCACCGCCAACAACTTCGCGGCGGCCATGGTGATGGCGGGGTTCGAAGACCTGGTCATCGGCGGTGGGACCGAGATGATGTCCCTGCCGAAGAAGGGCTACATGCCGATGGGCGCGCTCAACGCACACCTCGAGTCGATCCATCCGCAATCACACCAGGGCGTGTGTGCCGACGCCATCGCGTCCATGGAGGGCATCGATCGAGGGACGCTCGACGCGCACGCCGCCGAGTCGCAACGGCGGGCCGCCATCGCCATCGCCGAGGGACGGTTCGACCGGAGCCTCATCCCCGTGCTGAACCTCGACGGGACCGTCGCCCTCGACCGCGAGGAGTTCCCGCGTCCCAGCACGACCGTCGAGTCGCTGTCGGCCCTCCAGCCCAGCTTCGGTGCCGTCGCCGACTACCGCGCCGCCGAGGATCGACCGACCTATCGCGAGCTCATCAACCGGAAGTACCCGGACCTCAAGATCGAGCACGTGCACCATGCCGGCAACTCGTCCGGGGTCGTGGACGGCGCTGCCGCCGTGCTCTACGCCAGCGAGGACTACGTCAAGGCCCATGGCCTGAAGCCGCGGGCCCGTGTCGTCGCCGCCGGCAACATGGGCGACGACCCGACCCTCATGCTGAACGCCCCCGTGCCGTCGGCTCGGAAGGTTCTCAAGCGAGCCGGCATGACCCTCGACGACATCGACCTCTTCGAGATCAACGAGGCGTTCGCCGTCGTCTCGGAGAAGTTCATGCGTGACCTCGACCTCGACCGCACAAGGGTGAACGTGAATGGCGGCGCCATGGCCCTCGGCCACCCCATCGGTGGCACGGGAGCCATCTTGATCGGGACGATCCTCGACGAACTCGAGCGCCAGGACAAGCAGGTGGGTCTCGTGACGATGTGCGCCGCCGGCGGCATGGCACCGGCGATCATCATCGAACGCGTCTGACGGGTGTCGCGACCCACTACGGACAGCCGGCAGCGGCCAACTACCGTCCCACGGTGACTTCGAGCGACCTCGCCATCGGCGCCTTCACCGACGAAGGCCCCTGGGTCGTCGAACCGGAACACCTCCCTTGGAGGAAGGGCCTCGATCGGGTACGTGAGCGCACTCGGGCCGACGTCCCGCTGCTCACGAAGCGTCGGCGGCTGCCGCCCGGCGCTCGGGTCGTGCGGGTCGGCGGACTTCTCGGACGGGCGCTCGCCAGCTGGTACCTCATCGAACGCCGCAAGGGCGGCGCCGAGTCGCGCGCCGGCCTGTCCAAAAGGCTCCGCATCGCGTTCGAGGGACTCGGTCCGACCTACATCAAGCTCGGCCAGATCTTGAGCAGTGGCGAGGGGATCTTTCCTGAGGAGCTCGTGAAGGAATTTCGGTTCCTCCGGGACAAGGTGAAGGCCGAGCCGTTCGAGACGGTGCGCCAGACCGTCGAGCGGGACCTCGGACGAACCCTCGAGGAGGTCTTCTCCTTCTTCGACCGAACTCCGCTGGCCGCCGCCTCCATCGCCCAGGTCCATGCCGCCACCCTTGTCACCGGTGAGGAGGTCGTGGTCAAGGTGCAGCGACCGCAGGTGGCCACGCTGGTGCGCAAAGACCTCGCCGCCATGAGCTGGATCGCGCCGGTGCTCGTGGGCCGCATCCCGGTCAGCGCGTTGGCCAACCCGCCGGCACTCGTCGAGCTCTTCGCCGAGACGATCGTCGAGGAGCTCGACTTTCGCCTCGAGGCCGAGAACATGCTCGACATCGCCAAGATCCTCGCCGACACCGACCAGCGCTCGATGGTGGTGCCCCGGCCCCACCCCACGCTGGTGACCAAGCGGGTGCTGGTGATGCAGCGCCTCGACGGGTTCTCCTTCGACGACGTCGATGGCATGAAGGCGGCCGGCATCGACACCTCGGCCGTAGTGCGCGCCGGCATGGTCAGCTTCCTCGAAGGGGCGATCCTCTACGGCGTCTTCCACGGTGACCTCCACGGCGGCAACCTGTTCGTGATGGCCGACGGACGCGTGGCCCTCCTCGACTACGGCATCACCGGCCGCCTCGACGAACCCCGACGCCTCGCCTTTCTCCGGCTCCTCATGGGCGGGACCGTCAATGACCTCGAGGTACAGCTCGAGGCGCTGCGCGACCTCGGTGCCCTGCCAGCCGACGTCGATCTGAAGAAGCTCGTCGTCGAACTCGGTCTCGATCGGCCCCCGGTCGACCCCACGCAGATGGACCCCGACGAGCTCATGGCGCAGCTTCGCGAGGTCACCAAGGCACTGCTTGGATACGGCGCGCGGATGCCGAAAGAGCTCATGCTTTTCGTCAAGGACATGCTCTTCCTCGACGGAGCGCTGGCGACGCTGGCTCCTGACCTCGACCTGTTCGCCGAGATCACGCACGTCGCGACCTACATGGCCACCCGTCATGGCGAGCGCATCGCCGGCGACGTCGGCATCGACCCTCGTGAACGACAGATCGACCTCGACGGCATGCGGGCGTCGATGGGCCTGACCCCGGACGTGCAAGGCATCACCCACCGCGAGCTCCAGGAGCGGCGCCAGCTCATTCAGAAGCGCATGCAGGAACGTCGGGGCAAGAAGTCCCGGACCTGAGGGCCGGGCAGCGTCAGGCCGGCAGCACGCCGGTCATCTCGGTCGCCCGCCAGCAGTACCAGGCGGCAACGCTTCGGTAAGGGCGCAGCGGTTCGCCGAGCACCGCCAGCTCTTTGGGGGCCGGCATGCCTGGCATGCCCCACGCCATCCCATAACCCTTGCGGACGCCGAGGTCGTCGACGGGCCAGACGTCGAGGCGACGGAGCTGGAACATGAGGAACATCTCGGCGGTCCAGCGTCCGATGCCACGAACGACGACGAGGCGGGCCACGAGCTCGTCGTCCGACAGTCGGACCAGTTCGCCCAGGGGCACGGTGCCGTCGACGACCTTCTCGGCCAGGTCGAGAACCGAGGCGGCCTTGGCGCCCGAGAGCCCGGCGGTCCGGAGCTCGTCGACGGCTGTGCCGAGCACGGCCTCGGGAGTGATCGCGCCTCCGACGGCTACCTCGAAGCGGCCGAATATCGTCCCTGCAGCCTTTCCCGAGAGTTGTTGGAAGCAGATGGCACGCGTCAGCGCCTCGAAAGGGGGCCGTTTCGGCGGCGGAATGTCCGGCGGACCCGTCGCCGCCAGCATCCGGGCGATCACCGGTTCACGTGCGGCCAATTCCCGGGCGGCGGCAGGAAAGGTGCGAGCAGCGCGGGGCACGGCGGCGAAGGCTAGCGATGTCGCCGCCGGGGAAAGGATGCAGCGATGGCGACGATCCAGCCTGGCCGCGACGAGATCCGGCACATCCTCGAAGACCTGTCGACGTGGGCGGTGGTCGGTTGCTCACCCGACCCCCGCCGCGACAGCCATCGCGTTGCTGAGTTCCTGCAGCGCCGCGGCAAGCGGGTCATCCCCATCTATCCCGGGGAGGACGAGATCCTGGGCCAGCGTTGCTATCCCGACCTGGCGTCGATTCCGGCGGAGACCGTCGTCGACGTCGTCGACGTCTTCCGGCGCTCCTCTCTCGCCGGCCCGCACGTCGACGAAGCCATTGCCGTCGGCGCCAAGGCGGTGTGGCTACAGCTTGGTGTGATCGACGAGGAGGCCGCCGAACGAGGGCGCGCCGCCGGCCTTCTCGTCGTCACGGACCGCTGCCCGAAGATCGAATGGCCGCAGCTCGGCCACTGATATTCACTTCGTCCAGCGGCATCACCGGTCGTACGCTGCCGGCGTGACCACCGAACGCGTGACCGTGCAGGGCATGCGTCGCTCCGCCAGGGGCAGCGCCGGCACCTAGCCGTACCGGTTTCACGCCACCGCCCCCCAATCCCCGGGCGGCGGCGATTCCATCCCCTCCGTCCCTCGCCCACACGAAGAGACGGATTTCGCATGACCAACTCACTGTTCCTCGGCGTCGCTTGGCCCTACGCCAGCGGCCCTCGCCACCTCGGTCACCTGGCCGGGGCCTACCTGCCGGCCGATGTCGTCGCCCGGGCCTCTCGTCTGGCCGGCGACGATGTCCTCGTCGTGTCCGGATCCGACCAATACGGCACGCCGATCACCGTGGCGGCCGAACGCGAGGGCATACCGCCCGAGGAGTTCGCGGATCGCAACCACGACCAGATCGCCGCCACCTTCCGTCGGGCCGGGATCTCCTTCGACCACTACACGAAGACATCGAGTCCGACCCATCACCGCACGGTCCACGACCTGTTCCACCGGCTGCGCCGCCAAGGGCTGATCAGCGAAGGCATCCAGGAGGGGGCGTGGTGCCCAAGGCATCGTCGATCGCTTCCCGACCGCTACGTCGAGGGCACCTGCCCGCGCTGCGGCGCCGACGGTGCGAGAGGTGACCAGTGCGATTCCTGCGGGGCAACGCTCGAGCCGTCCGAACTGGTGGCGCCCCGGTGTCGAGAGTGCGCCAGCCCAGCGGAGGTGCGATCTCTCCGCCAGCTCGTCCTGCACCTCGACCGCTTGCAGCCGCAGGTGGAGAAATGGCTTGCCGCAAGTCGCCCCGGCTGGCGCCCATGGGTGGGCGAGGACGTGGCCGGCGATCTCCGCACGGGCTTGCGGGAGCGGGCCATCACCCGGGATCTGCCGTGGGGCGTGGCCGTACCGCTGCCGGGTTGGGATGCCCGTCGCCTCTACGTCTGGTTCGACGCCGTCATCGGCTACCTCAGCGCCACCGTCGAGTGGGCCGAGCACGCCGGCCACCCAGAGGAGTGGCGGCGATGGTGGACCGGACCCGACGTCGTCCACCGCTACTTCGTAGGCAAGGACAACGTGTGGTTCCACGGGCTCTGGTGGCCGGCGATCCTGCTCGGCGCGAGTGATGGCGACCTGCCCCTGCACCTGCCCGACGAGATCGTGGCCAGTCACCACTTGACCGAAGCCGGCGAACAACTGTCGGCCAGCAGGGGTCACGGCACGACGCTCGACGATGCCTTCGACCGATTCGGCGTGGACGCCGTCCGCCACGCCGTCGCCGCGCTGGCCCCCGAGACGGCCGACGCAGAGATCAGCATCGGGGCCATCGCCGACCTGACGAGGACCGGCCTGTTGGGAGCCATCGCCAACCCGTGCCATCGCGTGGCGACGCTCTGGTGGCGCCGCTTCGGCGACGAGCCTCCGGAGGTGGCGGACAGCGAACGCGTCGAGGCTCAGCGAGCGGTGGACGACGTGGCCGAGCACTGCCGGGCCGCTCGCCTTCGCAAGGGGGTCGCCGCCGTGCATGCCATCGGCCGCACGATTAACGAGCGATTGGCCGCCGAGGAGCCCTGGACGGCCAACGATGCCGAGGGCCGACGATCGCTTACGGCGCTTCTCCCCTGGGTCGAGGCGTTGGCCCTCGCCGCCACTCCTTTCGTTCCCACCACGTCCGCCAACATTCGCACGACGCTGGGACGCGCCGGAGAGCCCACCTCCTGGATGCTCCCGCCAGGATCAGTACGGATCTCCCAGGCGCCGCAACCGCCGCTCCCGTCCGGGCGGGCAGGATGACGGCATGGCCGTCGTCCTCGGACTCCTCGTGGCGGCGACCTACGGCGCCGCCGACTTCTTCGGCGGGCTGAGTTCGAAGCGGGCGTCGGTGCCGGCGGTCGTGGTCCTGTCCCAGCTCAGCGGGATGCCCGTGCTGGCGGTGCTGGTCGTGCTGGCCGGCGGCGAAGCGACGGCTCGGACGCTCCTGTTGGGCGCCGGCGCCGGGGCCGTCGGTGGGATGGGGCTCGTGTGTCTCTATCGCGGGCTCTCGGTCGGACGGATGAGCGTGGTTGCGCCCATCACGGCCGTCGGCGCGGCCTTGGTGCCGCTGGCGTGGGGTCTGGTGCAGGGAGAGCGCCCCGGGCCGGTTGCCGTCGTCGGCGTGGTGCTGGCTGTCGTGGCGGTCGGCCTCATCAGCCGCACGGACGACGACCTTCTCGACGGCGCGGCGTCGGAAGCTGGGGCGACCTCGGCGACGCCGGCGCCGATGCTGGCCCTCGCCGTCCTCGCCGGCCTCGCCTTCGGCACGGTCTTCGTGCTCCTGTCGCTTACCGGCGAGGATTCGGGCTTCTGGCCGCTGGTCGCCGGACGCAGCACATCGATCCTGCTGCTCGGCGCAGGCACTGTCGCCACCGGTCGGTCGTTTCGATTGCAGACGCGGGGAGCCGTGGCCACCATCGCCGCCGCCGGTGTGCTCGACATGACGGCCAACGCACTATTCCTCCTGGCCAGCCGACGCGGGCTGCTGGCCCTGGTCGGCGTGCTCAGCTCGCTGTATCCGGCCAGCACCGTGCTCCTGGCCCGAGTCGTATTGCACGAGCGCCTTCGTGGTGTCCAGGTCGCCGGCCTCGGCCTCGCCGGAGCCGGCGTCGTCCTTATCGCCGTGTAGCTAGATCTTGAAGCGGTTGGCCCACCAGTTCTTGTTGCGGGCATGGGCGTGAAAGTGGCTGGGGATCTGCCGCATGACACGGTCGATCTCGAAGGGCTCGTCGCCGAACTGCTCGGTCGCCACCCGCTCCAGGTTGGTGACCATGTGGGCGACGTCTTCCTCAGAGGGCTCGGTGCCGTGACGGTTCCACACCACCATGGGAATGGCGCAGACCTCGCACTCGGCGATCCAACAGACGTCGTCCTCGTGGAACCACGGTGTGAAGCGGGCCGCCTCGCACAACTCACAGCCGGCGACCTTGCCGGTGTCGATCGCCGCACCCGAGTCGGTCACGGCGAGTCAAGGGCGTTGCGCAGTTCGGCGACCATGACGCCCAGCTCGGTCGGCGATCCGCCGTCGAGGAGTTTGCGCATCAGTGCCGATGCGACGACGACGCCGTCGGCCTCGGTGGCCAGTTCGGCGGCATGAGCGGGCGTCGACACCCCAAAGCCGATGATCACGGGGAGGTCGGTGATGGCCTTCAGTCGCTTGGCGATGAGCATTGCGGACGCCGCGACCCGGTCGCGTTCGCCGGTGACGCCCATGATCCCGACGCCGTAGACGAACCCGCGCGAGCGGGCGACCAGTCGGGCGAGGCGCTCGTCTGGTGTGACGGGCGAGGCCAACAGCACGGTCTCCACGCCACCCTCGTCCGCAGCCCTCGACCAGTCGCCCAGTTCTTCGAGTGGGAGGTCGGGCACGATGGCGCCGGCCACGCCGCTGTCGTGCAAGGCCGCCGCGAAACGTCGATGCCCCGAGCGGAAGACGACGTTGTAGTACGTCATCACGACGAGGGGGACGCCCACGTCGACCGACGAGAGCGCCTGGACGATGCCGACGGGGTTGGCTCCCAGATCGAGCGCCCGTTGGGAGGCGGCCTGGATCGTCGGACCATCCATCACCGGATCGGAGAACGGCAGGCCGATCTCGATGGCATCGGCCCCATTGGCGGCGTAGGCGCGGATCACGTCGAGCCAGTCGGAACCGAGCCCTCCCGTCACGTACGGGACGAGCAGCTTGCGGCCCGCGTCTCGCCGCTCGCGCAGCGTCGACTCGAGGGTCACGGGCCCGGTCACGTGGAGACCTCGGGCGGGCCCAGGATTTCCATCACCTGCTGGGCGTCCTTGTCCCCTCGGCCCGACATCGTCAACAGGACCGTCGCACCGGACGGGATCTCGCCGGTGCGGGCCGCCCGGACCAGCCAGGCCACGGCGTGGGCCGGCTCCAGCGCGGGGATGATGCCCTCGAGGCGCGACAGCAGCTGCAGCGCATCAAGGACCTCGTCGTCGGCCGCCGGCACGTAGCGAGCGCGTCCGATGGCCGAGAGATGGGCATGCTCGGGCCCGACGCCTGGGTAGTCGAGCCCGGCGGAGATCGAGTGGGCCTCGAGCACCTGGCCGTACTCGTCCTGCAAGAGGAACGACTTCGAGCCGTGGACCACGCCAGGGATGCCGTTGGTGATGGCGGCACCGCCTGCGGGCTCGACGCCGATGAGCTGGGCCGGTGTGTCGACGAAGCCCGCGAACGTGCCAGCGGCGTTCGACCCGCCTCCCACGCAGGCGATGACGTAGTCGGGATCGGCGCCCAGGATCACACGGCACTGCTCGCGTGCCTCGTCGCCCACGACCCGCTGGAACTCGCGCACCATCCACGGATAGGGGTGCGGGCCCATCACCGAGCCGAGGCAGTAATGCGTCGTCTCCACCGAGGCGACCCAGTCGCGCATGGCTTCGTTGATGGCGTCCTTGAGCGTCCGGCTCCCCGACGACACCGGCCGGACCTCGGCACCGAGCAGCTGCATGCGGAAGACGTTGAGGGCCTGGCGCTTCACGTCGACCTCGCCCATGTAGACCACGCAATCGAGTCCGAACAGGGCGCAGGCCGTTGCTGTGGCGACGCCGTGCTGACCGGCACCCGTCTCGGCCACCACCCGCTGCTTGCCCATCCGGCGTGTGAGCATCGCCTGGCCGATGACGTTGTTGATCTTGTGCGATCCGGTGTGGGTGAGGTCTTCGCGCTTGAGGAGCACCCGCACACCGAGCTCGGCCGAGAGGCGCTTGCACTCCGTTACCGGCGTCGGACGTCCGGCGTAGTCGCGCAGGATGTCTCGGTACTCGGTGAGGAAGGCATCGTCCGACCAGGCCAGGGTGAACGCCGCCTCGAGCTCTTGGCACGCCGGCACCAGCGACTCCGGGAGGTACTGCCCGCCGAACTCGCCGAACCGACCACCGGGATCGGGAAGCTTCATCGTTGCCATGGTTGGAGATCCTCCTGCCAGTCGTAGGGGCCGCTGTCATCGCCCTGATAGGTCGGCCGGGCGGCTTGCTTGGCCGCGGCGATGAACGCCCGGAGCTTGCGCGGGTCCTTCTTGCCAGGCGAGCTCTCGAGCTGACTCACGGCGTCGACACCCCACGGGTGCACCTTGGCGATGGCCTCGCCCACGTTGTCGGCGTCGAGACCGCCAGCCAACACCAATCGTTGCCCGCTCGGCACCCCCTCGGCCAGGCGCCAGTCGAAGACCTGGCCCGAACCGGGCGTGGCGGCGTCGAGGAGGAGGATGTCGGCGCCATAGGCGGCTGCGTCGGCGACAGCCCGGTCGCCGGCGCTGAAGGCCTTGATCACCGTGCGGACCCGTCGTCGGATCCACACCGTCTGCTCGGCCGTCTCGCGACCGTGGAGCTGCGCCGCCCGAAGCCCCGACGTCTCCATGATGTCGACCACGCGCTGCGGCGACTGGTCACGGAACACCCCGACGGTGAGCACCTCGGGCGGCAACCGCTTGGCGATGTCCGACGCCAGGGACGGGGCTATCTGCCGGGAGGACGGAGCGAAGACGAACCCCACGGCGTCGGCTCCCATGGCGACGGCAAGGAGCGCATCCTCCTCGCTCGTCGTGCCGCAGATCTTCACGAACACGCGTCGACCAGTGCTCGCAGTGCACGCGCCGGATCGCGGCTCGTGACGAGGTGCTCGCCGACCAGGATGGCGTCGTAGCCGGCGGCCGCCAGCCGGGCGGCGTCGTCGGGAGAGCGGATGCCGGACTCGGCCACCTTGAGCACACCCTCAGGAATGGCGGCCGCCACCCGAACGGCCCGATCTGGGTCGACAGCGAAGGTGACGAGGTCACGCTGGTTGACGCCGATGATGCTGGCCCCTGCGGCGAGCGCGCGCTCGACCTCGTACTCGTCGTGAGTCTCGACGACCGCAGCCAGGCCGACATCGATGGCCAGCCCATGGAAGTCGGCCAGTTGGGCGTCGTCGAGCGCAGCCACGATGAGGAGAACCGCATCGGCACCGAGGACCCGGGCCTCGGCCACGTCGCGCGCATCGACCGTGAAGTCCTTGCGCAGCACGGGCAGGTCAACCGACGATCGCGCCTCGACCAGATCGGCCGCCGAACCGCCGAAGTGGTCGGTGTCGGTGAGCACCGAGAGGGCGGCGGCGCCACCGTCGTCGTACTGCTTGGCCAGGAGCCCCGGCACCAGGTCGGGTGCGATGGCTCCCTTGCTCGGGGAGCGGCGCTTCACTTCGGCGATCACCGAGAGGCCCGGGCGCGCCAGGGCGGTGGCGAAGTCCCGGACGGCTGGCGCCAGCCTGGCCCGTTCGATCAGCGACTCGATCGAACGTTGATCCGCCGCTGCGCGAGCACGGTGCGCGGCGAGGATGTCGTCGAGATAGGTCGCCACGGCCGGTGCAGCCTACCGGCGCCCCTTCCCAACCTCGTGGTTTCAGGGGCGAGTCGTCGTCGACGTCGGTGCGGTGGTGGTCGACGCTGCGGGCGTGGCAGCGGCGGTGGTCGGCGATGCCTCGGCATCGACGGGTGCGTCCTCCGGCGTCGGCGGCGGCACGGTGCAGTTGGGCAGGTTCAGGTTGAACGTGTCGGTCTCGCCGATCACGACGGAGAGGGGCTGCTCACCAACCCGCCGGCACTCCAGGGTCCAACGGGCCCGGCCGGCGCCATCGGCCTCGGCGACCACCGTCGTGAGCACTCGCCAGTCGCCGGTGCCGAACAGCTCGGCGCGCACGCCCGGCAGGGCCGCCGAGCGGACGACGCCGTCGGCGCCGACGGAGCGGTCGACGGCCTGCACGATCAAGTTGGCGGCGATGTTGATGAGGGGAGGGTCGGGCGCGATGGCTGCGGTGACCGACACCCCCTGGTAGCGGAGGAGCGTCAGGGTCGTGTCCTTCTTCTCACTGCCTTCGAGGAAGAACACCTGTGGCTCGATCAGGGCCAGGTTGTCGGGCGCCATCTTCCAGGCCCGCAGCCGATAGCGGCCTCCGCGCACCGCCCGCATGGTGAAGCGCCCATCGGCGCCGGTGGTGACGTCGAGGACGGCCGTGGCGTCGCCGACGAGGCGTTCGGCGTGCACGACGGCACCGGGGACCGGGCCTTCCGGACCGTTGACGACACCCTGCAGCGTGGCCCGTCCCGGACCGATGGCGATCGTCGTCGTCGTCTTGCCTCCCACGCCGGCCAGCCCGACGCCGCTGTAGTCGATGATGGTCGTGGTGGTCGTCGGCGGGATCTTCGGGGCCGGCGGCAGAGGCTCGACGACCTTGGCCGCGCAGCCGCTCAAGAGGCCCAGCGCAGCCAGAACCACCAGCAACCTCGACGCTCTCACCCGGGGAAGCGTAGGAGCGGCAACGTCTCGATCCGTGCCACCCGGCCGTCGATCGTGCCGCCCGTGGGCACCCCGACATCCCGCTTGACGTAGGCGAGGGCCACCACGGCTTCGAGGCGATCGGACCACGCCGAACTGGTGATGACGCCGACTTCGATGCCGTCGACCAGGAGGGCCGCACCGTCCTGCGGCTTGGCGTCACCGTCGAGCACGAGCCCACAGAGACGCTTGGGGACGTTGCCGCCACGACTGTCGATGCGGGCGACGAGTTCCTGGCCGGTGTAGCACCCCTTGGTGAAGCTGACAGACCGGTCGACCACCCCCGACTCGGCCGGGATGGTGCGCTCGGTCAGCTCCCGGCCCATCGCCGGCACCCCGCTCTCGATGCGCAGCGCCTCGTACTGCTCGATGGTGCCCTCGGCGATGCCGTCAGGCGCCGTCGGGTTCTCCCCAAGGAGGTCATACCCCTCGACCCCCGGCCATCCGGCGTCGGCACCGGCACCGGCGGCACCCCGGACCGCCAGGCACCGCCAGGCCGCCAGCAGCTCGAAGTCCGCCTTGGTGCGGAGCTTGAAGCGTTCGAGGCGGGCGACCAGCGCCGCTCCGAAACCGCCGTCGACGTCGAGCACCACCTCGTCGTCACCGGTGCGGGTCACACGGAACCAGGCGTCGACCTTGCCTTGGGGCTGGAGCACGAACGACCACGCCGACGCGCCGACGACCAGTCCGGCCACGTCCTGGCTGATCTGGCCCTGCAGGAACGAGACGGCGTCGGATCCCGAGACCCGCACGACGTCGCGCGGCACGTCGACCCAGAAGACACTCATCACGTCGCCGCCTTTCGCGCCGCCGTCATGCGGCGGGCGGCGGGTACGGCGGCGAGCAGGGCCGCCGCCTTGTTGCGGCACTCGAGGTCTTCGAGTGCGGCGTCG
>JBKJKM010000290.1:0-7405 GCA_046597375.1 Acidimicrobiales bacterium
CATCGCCTCCCCGACCACCTCGTCGAGGAGTGGGAGCGCGCGTACGCCATCGACGAATTCACGCCGGGCGCGCTGGCGGCCTACGCCGAACGGGTGGAGGGGTGGCAGTCGGTGTCGTTCGTCCCCGGCGCTCCGCCGCTCTCGTCGGCGCTGCTCGAACGCGGCGCCGCCAAGCTCGGTTGGCGCTCTGTCGAGTTCCCGCGCGTGTTCCACTACGACGGCGCCGGACGCGGTGTGAAGCAGACGATGGCCCGCACGCAGATCCCCCGAGCGGTAGCCGCCGGCGCCACCGTCACCCCCGACCTCCGCATCGCCAAGCTCACCCGCACCGGCGGTCGGGTGACCGGGGCCGCCGGCACCCGATCCCGGCACGACGGTGGGCCCGACGAGGCCGTGACGATCCGGGCCGACCACGTCTTCGTGTGCGGCGGTGCCGTGCAGACGCCGGCCCTCCTGCAGCGCAGCGGTATCCGCGCCCGCATCGGCGGTGGGCTGCGGCTCCATCCCACGATCAAGATCGCCGCCCGCTTCCCCCACCCGGTCGACCACGACAGCGTGCCCATGCATCGCATCGTCGAGTTCGCCCCCAACCTCACCATCGGCGGCTCGGCCAGCCGGCGCGGCCACGTGGCGATGGCGTTGGCCGACTCCTCCGCCGACTACGCCTCGGCGCTGGCGGACTGGGAGAACGTCAACGTCTATTACGCCGCCATCCGCAGCGAGGCCGCCGGCCGGGTGCAGGCGGTGCCCGGGCTGCAGTCGCCCCTCGTCGTGTACCGGCTGACCGATGCCGACCTGAGCCGGTTGGCCCGCGGGCTCGTCCACCTCGGCGAGCTATTGCTGGCGGCCGGCGCGACCGAGCTGTACCCCTCCGTCGAGGGCGGTGTCGTGGCGCGCTCCCTCGACGACCTCGTCTCGTGGTGGTCGGCCGTCGACCGGGTGCGCACCAACCTCATGACCGTGCACCTGACGTCGTCGGTGCGGATGAGCACCGATCCGAGCCTCGCCGGCGCCGACAGCTTTGGCGCGGTATGGGGCCACGACAACCTGCGCGTCAACGACGCGTCGCTGCTTCCTGACGCACCGGGCGTCAATCCGCAGGCCGGCGTGATGACCCTCGCCCTCCGCAACGCCGAGCACTTCCTCGCCGTCACGTGAGCGATCGCGAACCGTCGGCCGATGCGGTCGTCACGGGGGCCTCCGGGTGGCTCGGCCAGAACCTCGTGCGGGCGCTGGCGCCGGCGCGGGGACGAGTCCGCTGCCTCGTGCCGCAGCCGGACGACGGTGCCCTCCTCGAGCTCGCGGGTTCTTCGGTCGAGGTGACCGTCGGCGACGTGCGCGATCCGGCCGTTCTCGACCGGCTCTTCGACGGTGTCGGGCCCGGCGCCACGGTCTTCCACGCCGCCGGCGTGATCCACCCGGAGGCCAAGATCAGGGAGCTCTTCGACGTCAACGTGGGAGGAACCCAGCTCGTCCTCGATCGGGCCCGGCGCCATGCCGCCGGTCGCTTCCTCCACGTGTCGAGCAACTCGCCCTTCGGCGCCAACCCCACACCGACGGACCGCTTCACCGAGGGCTCGCCCTTCAACCCGTACCTCGCCTACGGGCGTTCGAAGCTCGAGGGCGAGCAGCTCGTGTCGAGGACCCACGAACGAGGAGACCTCGAGGCCGTGATCCTCCGGCCGCCCTGGTTCTACGGCCCCTACCAGCCGGCCCGCCAGACGCAGTGGCTGGCCACCGTCCGTCGTGGCCGCTTCCCGCTCGTGGGGGACGGCACCAACCAACGGTCGATGGTGTTCACCGGCAACCTCGTGCACGGGCTCCTGCGGGCCGAGATCGCGGCGGCAGCACCGGGAAACGCCTACTGGATCGCCGACGCCGAGCCCTACGTGATGCGCGACGTCTTCGCCACCGTGCGGCGCGCCCTCGAAGCCGAGGACCTCCCGGTGTCCGGCGGACAGCCCCGGCTTCCGCGCCTGGCCGGCGTCGTGGCCGAGCGGCTGGACACCATGTTGCAGGGGGCCGGCCGATACTCCCAGCCGCTGCACGTTCTCGGAGAGCTCAAGGACACGATCGCCTGTGACATCTCGGCCGCTCGGCGGGACCTCGGCTACGACCCCCCGACCGACCTCCTGGCCGGAATGCGGGCCTCGATCCGGTGGTGCCTCGAGCGGGGTCAGGCACTGTGAGCCCGAGGCGCGTCCTCGTGACCGGCGGGTCCGGGTACTTCGGGACGATCCTCGTCGACCGCGCGTTGGCACGCGGCGACTCGGTGCGCATCCTCGACATCAACCTCCCGGCGCCGCGGACCGACGGTGCCGATGTCGACGTGGTGGTCGCCGACGTCCGCGACCGCGCCGCCGTGCAGCGGGCGTGTGAGGGCATCGACGTCGTGCTGCACAACGTGGCCCAGGTTCCCTTGGCCAAGGACCGGGAGCTCTTCGAGTCGGTGAACGTGCTGGGCACGGCCAACCTGCTGCTGGCCGCTCGCGACGCCGGAGTCGCCAAAGTCGTCCACACGTCGTCGAGCGCCATCTTCGGAATTCCTGCGCACAACCCGGTGACCGAGGACACGGTGCCCCGTCCGCTCGAGGCCTACGGCCGGGCCAAGGCCGAAGCCGAGGCGCTCTGCCGCGAGGCCGCAGCGACCGGGCTCGACGTCACCATCGTCCGCCCCCGCACGATCCTCGGCCACGGACGGCTGGGGATCATGGCCATCCTGTTCGAGTTCGTGGCCGAAGGCGCGCCCCTCTATGTCCTCGGCCGAGGCGACAACCGCTACCAGTTCGTGCACGCCGACGACCTCGCCGATGCATGTCTGTTGGCCGCCGATCGCCCGGGCCCGGCGACCTACAACATCGGGGCCACCGAGTTCGGGACGATGCGCGAAGTGCTCGAAGGCCTGGCGCGCCATGCCGGCACCGGTTCGCGCGTGCGCTCCCTCCCCGTCGCGCCTGCGCGCCTGGCCATGCAAGCCGTCTCGCGGCTCGGACAGGCACCCTTCGCCCCCTACCACTGGCTGCTCTACAGCGAGTCGTTGTGGTTCGACACGACGCGCGCTGAGTCCGAGTTGGGGTGGAAGCCGACCCGCTCCAACACCTCAGCCCTGATCGAGTCGTACGACTGGTTCCTCGCCCATCGCGGACAGTTGGCCGAGGGGACGGGGTCGCACCACCAGTCGCCGGTGAAGCTCGGCATGCTGCGCCTGCTGAAGCGCCTGGGATGACCGGCGGACGGCGCCGCACCGAGCTCCTCGTCGTGGCGGCGCTGGTCGCCGTCGTCATCGCGCCCCTCGTCGTCGGGCTCCTGGTACTACGCCGACCAACGTGGTTCCCGGTGCTCGACCTGGCGATGACCGAGTACCGCGTGCGCGATGTCCTCACCGCAAGGTCGCCCCTCATCGGTCTGCCGGGGCGGATCGGCCCGAGCCTGGCCGAACAGGGCAGCCACCCGGGACCTTTGAGCTTCTATCTGGTGGCCCCCATCTACCGCCTGCTGGGCTCCACCGCCTGGGCCATGCAGGTAGCGACCGTGGTCATCCATGGCGCCGCCATCGCCATTGCCATAGTCATTGCCCGCCGGCGCGGAGGACTCCGACTGGCGGCGGCGGTCGCGCTGCTTCTCGCCCTGCTCCTCCGTGGCTACGGCGTCACCCTCCTCACCCAACCGTGGAACCCGTATCTCCCCGTGGTTTGGTGGATCGTGCTCCTGCTCGCCGTGTGGTCGGTGCTCGACGACGACCCCGCCATGTTGCCCATTGCCGTGCTCGCCGCCTCGCTGTGCGCACAGACCCACGTGCCGTACCTGGCGCTCTCGCTCGGACTCGGCGCGCTGGCCACCGGGGCGGCGGCACTGGCCCTGCGTCGAGTGCCGGCCGGATCGGCGCGCCGGCGCACCACGGTCCGCTGGGTGCTCGTCGCCCTCGGCCTCGGGGTGGTGCTGTGGATGCCGCCGCTCATCGACCAACTCGTGCACGAGCCCGGCAACTTGGCGCGCCTGGCCACCCACTTCGGCGACCCGCCAGAAAAGCCGGTCGGGCTGAGCACCGGCGTGCGACTCGCCCTCCAGCACCTCGACCTCACGACGATGCTGCGAGCCGACGACGGATCCCTCGACATCGCCACCTCGGGAACGACCGGGCCGATCGCCGCCGGCGTGGTCGTGCTCGTCTCGTGGTTGGTAGCCGTCGCCATCGCCGTCGCAAAAGCCGTCCGCCGGCGCCGCGCCCGCGGGCCGAGCGAGGGTGTCAGCCTCCTGCGGCTGCATGCCGTCATCGGCACCGCCCTGGTCCTCGGTGCGCTCTCGATCAGCCGAATCTTCGGATCGCTGTGGTGGTATCTGATGCTCTGGGCCTGGGGTGTGGCGCTGCTGCTGGCATTGGCGGTGGCGTGGACCGCCCTGTCAGTTCTCGGTGGTGAGCGACGATTCGGCCGATCGGCCACGGGCCTGCTGGTGACCCTCACCGTCGTGGCATCGGGCATCTTTTCCATCGGCGCGCTCGACGCCGAGCTGCCGGCGGCGCGCCTCTCCGAGGGGCTCGCCGCCCTCGTCCCCGACACGGTCGCCGCCCTCGACGACGAGGTTGCCGGGGCCACGGGTAACACCGGCACGTACGTCGTCGCCTGGAGCGACAGCGTGCACATCGGCGCCCAAGCGTATGGCCTCGTCAGCGAGCTCGAGCGGCGTGGGTATCGCGCCGGCATGACCAAGGGCTTGGCGGTTCCTCTGACCCGCCACCGCGTCATCGACCCGGTCACGGCGACGGCCGAGATCCACTTCGCATCGGGACGCAACATCGAGACCTTCCGCGCCAAGCCCGGCGCCGTCGAAGTCGCAACCGCCGATCCACGCACGCCACGCGAGCGCGCCGAGTTCGACCGACTCCGCGTCCGCGCGGCGGACGAGTTGCGGGCGCAGCGCCTCGACGATGTCCGTGGCTACCTCGACACCGACCTCTTCCGAGCATCCATCGATCCCCGTGTCGAGCCCGGGACGCGCCGCCGCATCGCCCGGCTGGTCGAGCTGGGAGAGCCGATGGCCGTGTTCCTGGCCCCTCCGGGAACCTCCCTGTGAACGACGCGGACCGGTCGGGGCGCTCGGCGCGGTCGGCGCGGTCGTTGGCGGCGGCGAGCGTCGCACTGGTGCTGGTGCCCATCGCGGTGGCCGCGACACGCGGGGTCAGGGGTGGGTGGATCCCGATCGGGGACAACGCTTTCTTCGCCGTCCGGGCGCGCGACGTGTTCACCTCTCACCACCCGCTCGTCGGCACGTGGACCTCCGCCTCGCTGACCGTCGGCCGGGACATCAACAACCCGGGGCCGCTGTTCTTCGACCTCCTCGCCCTCCCGGCCAAACTCGGTGGTGTAGCCGGCCTCGCCATCGGCGTCGCCATCCTCAACGCCGCCTGCGTGATCGGCATCGCCTTCACGGCGGGGCGGCGCGCCGGGCCGATCGGCACGGCGGCGGCCATGTTCGCCACCGGTGCGCTGGTGTGGTCGATGGGCAGTGAGCTGCTGTACGACCCCTGGCAGCCGAACGCGCTCCTCCTCCCGTTCCTCCTCCTCCTCACCCTGGTGTGGTCAGCCCTCCAGGGCGTCCTGTCCGCACTGCCGTGGATCGTCGCCATCTCGAGCGTGATCGTGCAGACACACTTCAGCTACGCCGTCCTCATCGGGGTGCTGGCCGCAGTGGCTCTCGGCGGGCTCGCGGCGACAGTGATTCGCGGCCGTCGTCACTCGCCCGCCGAGTGGCCTCATCGACGGCGTCGATCTCTGGGAACTCTCGCCCTCTCGGCGGCCGTGGGTCTGGCGGCCTGGGCTCAGCCCCTCATCGACCAGTTCGATGACGGTGGCCACGGCAACCTCGTCACCCTGCTGACCAATGCCGGCAAAGGGCAGGAGACGATCGGACGCGAGTTCGGCACCCGACTGGTCGCCTCCATCCTCGCCGTCCCGCCGTTCTGGGGCCGACCGTCCTACGAGACAGGGCTCGCCGTGCTCGGACCGTTGGGATTGCCCCGCTTTGCCGCCAGCGTCGCCGCCCTCGTGGTGCTCCTCGGGGTGCTCGCCGGTGTCGCCGCACTTGCCTTTCGTAGGCGTGACACCCAGACCGGAAGCGCCGCCGGGCTCGGCGTGATCGTCGTCGTGGCGGCGTGGGGCACGGCCGTCATCATCCCCGTGGGCGTGTTTGCCGTTGCGCCGCACCAGTTCCGCTGGTTGTGGCCCATCGGCGCATTCACCCTCTTCGCCGTCGTCCTCGCCGTTGCACGGGGCAACGCCTCGCGCCTGACCCCGTCCGTCGCCTGTGCCGCATTGACTGCGGCCGTCGCCGTGCTCGCCGCCTTCGCCCTCCCCACCTACAACGTGCGCAGCGGTCCGACGGCCGAGGCCGACCAGATCCCCGCGGCCCGGCGATTGTTGGCGCAACTCGGGCCGCTCGAGGGCAAGGGCCCGGTCGTGCTGGACACGAACGGCATCCGCTTCGAGGACCCATACAGCCTCGCCCTGATGGTCGAGCTCCAACGGCGCGATATCGAGTTCCGGGTGGAGGACAGCGGCATGGTCCACCAGCTCGGACCCTCGAGAGCGGCCGACGGATCGGAAGAAGGGCGGATCGTGCAGCGCGACCGCGACGACGTGTTCGTGACCCCGCCAGGGACGACCCTCGTGGCCCGGGTGCTCGGTCTGTCGCCGGCTGAGCGGGCGGAGCGCGACCAGCTACGAGCCGAGATCTCCGGCTACATCGAGACCCGTGGCCTGCAGCTCAACGCCGCCGGTCGCTCGGCCACCATGGTCGACAAGCTCGCCGACTTCGGCGACCCCGGAGCCGTGCTCCGCCAACCCGAGCCCTTCGTCCGCGGAGACGACTTCGTCCTCCTCGTGCGGCGAGATCTGGCCCCCATCGAACCGGCGTGGCGGGCCCGCTTCCAGCGCTATTCCGAGTTGCTCGAACGCTGGCAGAAGAACACCGTCGCCCTGTTCTGGATGCCCTCGTGATCACCGTCGTCGTACCGGTCTTCGAAGAGGAGCATCGGCTGCCGGAGTACGGGCCGCAACTGGTCGAGTTCGTCGGCGGCCTGGCCCCCGGGAGCGAGCTCGTGTTCGTCGACGACGGCAGTGGCGACCGCACGGCGGCCCTGATCGAAGAACTGGTGACGGGTGCCGGCGGGAACGCCGGACGCGTGCGTCTCCTGCGCCGCCCCCATGAGGGAAAGGGTGCAGCGGTGGCGGCGGGGCTGCGGTCGGCCACGACCCACTACGCCGGGTTCTGCGACCTCGACCTCTCGACCCCCCTCGACCAGTTCACCAAGGTCATCGACGCCGCCCGCCAAGCCGCCGTGCTGGCCATCGGATCTCGTGACCTCACCGCCTCGACCATCGTGGCGCGAGAGGGCCGGGTCCGTGAG
>JBKJKM010000309.1:0-13706 GCA_046597375.1 Acidimicrobiales bacterium
CTTCTAGCTCAGTGGTCCCGGCGAGCCTCGGCGCGCTCATCCTCCACGTCGCGCAGCTGCCGGTCTTCGCGATTCCCAGCATCGTTGCGGTGTGGATCATCCTCGCGGTCACGGCGCCGAGCGTCGGCGCTTTCGTACTGGGGCGCCGTCTCGGGGTCGGACGCCTTCCCGGGGTCGGCCGGCGAGCGGAGGGTCAGCACTTGGGCAATGACGGCCTTGGAGAGTGAACCGACACCACGAGGGGCTTCCGGGGATCGCCGAGCGGGGCGGCTGCGGGTCGCGACGGGCGCCGTTGGGGGCGCGACCGTCAATACCGCAGGGACCGCAGGGACCGTAGCGAGGTCGGGCGATGGCACTACCGGCGGCGGAGACGCAGCGACCGGCAGCGCTGGGGCGGCGACCGACGTCGTCCCCGAACCTGTTCTCGAATCGAGCCGACCTCCGCCGTCCTCCCGGGCGGGGAGCCGGATGGCCGCCAGGAGAACGTCGTCGGTCGTCGTAGCTTCAGAACGGCGGTCGGTGCGGACGGCCGACCGGGGTCGGGCGGGCGCAGGGCGGATGCGTAGCGCGGTTTCGCTCGGCACGGTCAGGCCGGGTGCCAGTGCCGCATCCTCGGCCCTCTTGCCAAGGTCGGCCGTCGTTCCGCCGACGATCAGCGTGACCGTGAGCGCCGCCGCGCCGGCCGCCAGCGCCGCCGGCACGAGGTCGCGTAGCACTCGCACCTTGCGTGCAGTCGCCGGCGAGTTGTCGTGCCGAAGCGTCGGGTCCATGAAACTCTCGAATCGGGTGTACTGCGAACAGTGCTTCTATCAACACTATCCGCGTTCACGCTCTGATGCCCGACTTCTCCGAATTTCAAACCTCAGGGCGGAGACACTTCCACGACGGTGCCGAGCACCTCGATTCGCTCGGGCGCCGCCTTGACGGTGCGAACGCTCGCCTCCACCGCCCGGGTCTCCGCGACCACGCCCGGCCCGGTGGCGGGTTGCGCCCGTTCGAACGCACGGGCCAGGACGGCCGATCCGCCCCCGACGAGCAGCGTGGCCACAGACACGGCGGTGAAGACCGGAACGAAGTCGCGCACGAGCTCGGTCGCACCACGCAGCGGCCGGCGGCGCGGCGACACCACGTGCAGGCTCGCCGAAGCCGGGAGGAGGAGCCCTACCGCGGCGGCGACCCGACGGGGTTCGATCTCCGGCCCGACCAGGACATGAACGTCGTCGTCCACCACGGAGCAGGCCAGCACCCCGGGAACGGCGCGCAGCCGCTGCTCGAGCACCCCGCCGCCGCTTCCCACGGCGCCAGACTACGGCCCGTCGAGGTCGAGAACCGAGACGGCCTCGATGTGGAACGTGTCGGGAAACGCATCCACGAGGTCGACCGAGCGGAGTCGATAACCGGCCTCGGCCAACAAGGCGGCGTCACGCGCCAAGGACGCCGGGTCGCACGACACGAGGACGAGTCGCGGGGCGCCAGCCGCCACGAGCGCGCGCACGCCAGGACGTCCGAGACCGGTGCGGGATGGATCGGCGACGACCACGTCGGCCGGGGCCTCGCCGGGACGTGGACGCCACTGTCCGACCTCGCCTTGCATCACGACGGCGTCGAGATCGGCCAGGTTGACGCGTGCGTCGTCGACGGCCGAGCCGTGGGTCTCGATCGACGTGATCCGTGCGCCATGAGCTCGGCCGATGGTGGCCCCGAAGAGGCCCACGCCGGCATAGGCATCGACGAGGTGCCCGCCGGTCGGCAGAGCCGACCCGATGGCCGTGGCGACGGCGGCGACGAGAGCGGACGCGGCCACCGGACCGGCCTGGAAGAACGAGCCCATCGAGATCTGCAGCCACGCGCCGGCGACCTCCTCGTGGATGATCGAGTCCGGACCCACCGCCACGTCATCCGGCACCTCGACCGCACCTCCGGCGCGATCGGGATCGACCAAGACGGCGCGCTCGCCGGAGGCCACCCCGACGCGCAGCACGACCTCCGACGCCCCGCGGAACCGGCCGCGAACGATGAGGTCCTCGAGGCGCGGGTGGCTGGCCAGACAGGCGTCCGTCGGGATCACGTCGTTTCCCTGACGGCGGCGCTGCCCGGCCCTCCCGGCGCCATCCACACCGAGGCGGGCCGTCGATCGGACCGATCGGAGCGGTCCGGCGATCGGCCCCGACACCTCCATCTCGATGTGAGCGATGCGCCGGAGGGCGTCGACGACGATGTCGGCCTTCAGGCGACCCTGCGCCGACGGACGAACGTGTTGCCACGGACAGCCGCCGCAGCCGGCCGCCAACGCGACACAGGGAGGAGCAATCCGGTCGGGAGACGCATCGATCACGTCGAGAACGACGGCGCGAGCGAAGTCCTTCTTGGCCGCGATCACGTCGACCCGCACCCGTTCGCCAGGGAGCGCGCCGGCCACGAAGACGACGCGTCCGTCGGCGTCGCGTGCAATGGCATCGCCACCCGCGGCCATGCCGGTCAAGGTCAGCTCGAGGGGTGTCACGCCTCCAGCTTGGACCAGGCTCGGCTACGGGTGGGGGTAGGCGACCAGCTCGTCTTCGCCGGTGTCGGAATCTTCGACGAGACGGAATCCGCAGCGCTCGGCCAGGAGCGAGTGGCCCTCGTCAGGCCCCGTGGCGATGATCTCGTCGTCGGGTCGGAGCACCACGTCGGGCCGAGGACGGTAGAAGTAGCGGCCGCCGCGACGAATGGCCAACACGAAGAACCCGGTCTCGGTCTCGAGCCGCAGCTGACTGAGCGACTTGTCGTCGGCCTGCGAGCCGGCCGCCACCGGCACCCGCACCACCACCTCGTCAGCGTCGCCGAGCGCCAGCGCCAGCACCGGGTGCAGCTCCTCGCCCTTCTCGATCAGCCACACCATCTGTTGGGCGGCGTTGCCGATCTCCTCGGCCGCGCGCGACAGGTGCAGCAGGCCACGCAACGGTGATGGGTCGTCGTGATCGGCGGCCGCCCGCAACACCCACGACTCGAGCCGCTCGCGCATCTGATCGAGGCGATCCTCGAGGTGGTTGACCTCGGTGGCCAGGCCGCGGTCGCGCAGCACCAAAGCCGAGTACGCCAGGCCGACGGCGACCTCGGAGATGTTTTTCATCTCCACGAGGATGTCGATGGCCCGGCCCAGCTCGGTGACCGTGCCCTCGGGCTCGGGCGTAGGCGGCTCCCACTCGGGGGCATTGGTCAGCGCCCGCAGCACGGCGATGCCCTCACGAGCACCTTGGAGGAACAACACGTCGCCGGGCACCAGCACCTCGTCGCCGTCGACGTCAGTGTTCCAGTTGCGACCTCGCCGAATGGCGACGACTCGCATGCCGGCTCGGGTCGGGAGCTCGAGGGCGGACAACGGTCGGTGGGCGATGTGCGAACCATCCCGCACCGCGACCCGGTGCGACACCTCCTCGGCGGCCGACAGGTCGGCCACCAACGCTCGCGGGATGCCAAGCCGGCGGGTGACGATGCGGCTGATGTCGACGGCGGCGTTGCCCATCCGCTCGATGGCGCCGATGACCTGGAGCACCGACGCCATGGCGTCGGCGTCGCGCGGCGAACGGGCCGCGACGACGCAGATGGCCCGCATGTCGTGGACCAGCCCGGACAGGTCTTCCTCGAGGCCCGTCACCTCCTCGGCCATGTCATGGTCGCCGAAGTAGAGCGAGGCGTAGGCCAGGTCGACCATCAACTCCGAGGCGTCTTTGGCCGCGGCCAGCATGGCCTTGAGGTTGCGAGGTCGTTCTTCCATGGTGCGAGGTCGCTCCAGCGTACTCAGCTGATCCCGAGGATCACGATGGCGAGGATGAGGGTGAAGGCGCCGATGAAGTCCACCGACGAACTCACCACGGGAATCCCATAGGTGTCGGGGTCGACCCCGCCCCGCACGGCCAGGATGGTCCCGTAGTAGGCGAGGGCGACGACGAAGAGCATGGCGACCAGACCTCCGGCCATCGACGCAATGACCATCGAGACAATGCCGGGGCTGGCCTGCCCGAGCGCTCGGCCGACGAGGTGGGCTCCGAGGCCGTTGAAGGCGAACACGGGGATGGCCAGGAGGTAGACGTAGAACATGTCGCTGCGGGCGGCGCGTGTGGGCACCGGCTGCGGGATGACGACGCCGAGGTGGATCTTGCTCGACAGCCGTCCGGACAAGATGCCGCCCAGCGCACCGGCGCTGCTGAGTTGCGCGGGCACGAGCACCAGCAGGGCCGGAAAGGTGGCGAAGGCAGCGAACCGCTTCTCGAGCAGGATCCCGGCCATCGCGCTGATGGCGCCGGCCACGGCCAGGATCGGCAGTGACTCCTTGACGATCCGGCGCAACTGCTCCAGCTTCGAGCGCAGGCCGATCACGGTCGCAACCACCGAAGCGATCACGAGCACCACGGCCAATGCCGGCGTGAAGATGGCGATTCCGACGCAGAAGGTGCCGACGAGTAGCGCCGGCAACGTCAACACATCGCCCAGGGTCGACACGAGCGGGGCGTTCACGTCGTCGAGGTCCCAGCCGTAGCGCACCGCGCCAGCCGTCAGGCCCAGGGTGGCGGCCATCACGACCACCGACCCGAGGGCGCCTCCCACGATCGAGATGACGGCCAGATCGACCAGCGAGATGGTATCGGCGATCCCGAGCGCGACGGCGATGGCCTTGGAGGTGATGGCCAACAACAGCGACATGGCGAGGGTCAGGATGGCGGCAGCGAGCACGTTCTGGCCGAGCACGGTGTCGCGTCGGGTCGAGAGGCGGAAGGTCCCCGAATGGATCGTCGTGGAGATGCGACTTCCGAAGGTACCGAAGATGTTGCCTCGGAGGCCGATGGCCGCCGGCACGAGGACGAGAAGACCGGGGAATCGTTCGAAGGTGCCGGTGATCGACCCGAGGAAGGCGCCGGCGGCGAGACTGGTAGTGCTGTTCAGTCCGAGCGCGACGAGACTCTGCCGGACGCCGGCGGCGTCCGGACCGAGGATCGCGCGGAGGCGTGCGCCGGGGCGGAAGCGAAGTCGCAAGGGAGTCGATGGGGCGTTGGAGGCACCACGGCGAGGCTACCCGCCAGACGCGTCAGGAACGGTCTGCGGTGCTTCCCGTCTAGCTTCCGACCATGGCCGAAACCCTGGACCAGCTCATCGAGGCCTTCCTCGCCGAGGAGGTGGAGGAGAGCCCGACGACGGCGACTCGGCTCGGGATCGAGGGGCACGACGGGAGGCTCGGCGACTTCTCGGCCGAGGGCTACGCCCGGCGGGAGCGGGCCGAGGACGGATGGGTCGAACGATTCACCGGGCTGCCCGACGACGCCTTGTCGTTCGATGAGCGCATCGACCGCGACCTCGTGTTGTCCACCCTGCGGGGTCGGCAGGTCCTGCGGTCATGGTCGGTGTGGCGACGCGATCCCGCCACCTACCTCGGGCCCTGCCTCTCGGGCATCTTCAGCCTGTTCCTCAACCGGACGCACGCCGAGCCTGCGCTGGCAGGGTTCGCCGGAGATCGGCTTCGCGAGATCCCGGCCGTCCTCGACGCCGCCCGCGCCAATCTCGACCCGTCCGTCGCCGCGCCGCTGTTCCTCGAGCGGGCCAGGGGAACGTGTCGAGCGGGCATCGCTTACGCACGCGACCTCGTCCCCGCCGAAGTGGCGGACGACCGGCTGCGCCGCCAACTGGCGGAGGCCGGCGAGGTCGCGGCCATCGCCCTCGAGGGTTTCCTCGACTTCCTCGTCGACTTGGGCGAGCGGGCGCAGGGCGACTGGGCCCTCGGCGAGGGCCGGTACAGCGAACTCCTCCAGAGCAAGGAGCTCCTCGGCTACGGCGCCGCCGCCATGCGCGAGCGCGGCCAGTTGGCCTACGACGAGCTCAGCGACGAGATGTCCGAGCTGGCCGCCACGATCGACCCGAACGGTGGCGGCGACTGGCAGGCGTTGGTCAAGGTTCTCAACCAGGACCACCCGTCCAGCCCAGAGGCCATGCGCCAGGCCTACGCCGATGCGACCGAACGGGCCCGGCAGTTTCTGCTCGAGACCGGCATCGTGACGATGCCGGAAGGCGAGCAGTGTCGCGTGCTGCCATCGCCCCCGTTCCAGCGTCCCGTCCTGGCCGTCGCCTCGTACAGCACGCCTCCCGCGTTCGGGTCGTCGATGACGGGCACGTTCTTCGTGCCGTTCCCGCCCGATGGGACTTCCGACGAAGAGGTGCAGAAGCGACTCGAGACGAACAGCTTCCACTCGATCCCAGCCGTGTCGGTCCACGAGGCCTACCCCGGCCACCACTGGCATTTAACGACCGTGAACCTCCATCCACGTCCGATCCGGCGCGTGCTCGGCACCTCGTACTTCATCGAGGGCTGGGGTCTGTACGCCGAGAAGCTGATGCGGGAACAGGGGTTCTTCACCGATCCACGTCACGAGCTGTGTCAGCTCGACGCCCGCATCTTTCGTGCCGCTCGCGTCGTCGTCGACACGTCACTTCACCTCGGCGACATGAGCTTCGAAGAGGCGGTCACCCATATGTCGACCAAGGCGTCGCTCTCAGAACCGACGGCCAGGGCCGAGGTCGGACGGTACTGCTCGTGGCCCACCCAAGCGGCGTCGTACCTGACCGGCGCCCTGGAGATCGACCGCATACGCGACCGCTACTTCGCCGAGTCGAAAGGCGATCTCCGCACCTTCAACGACACCATCGCCGGATCCGGAATGCTCCCCATCGCTCTGGCCGAGGCGACAGTGATGCATAACCGACTCTGACGGCGCCGCATCCGACGCCAAGCTGCGAGCCTTGGACGACGGAGCTTGGTCGGCCGGCGCGTTCACGTTCCTCGTCTCTTCGACGCTCTTCCCAACCGCCGGGTCGTCGGCCTCGACGTCCTCTCGCGGGTGCTCGGGCTGGCCGCCGAAACGCTGGCCGATCGCGACCTCGCCGAGCGAGTCGAGCTGCGTCACCAGGGTGAGCAAGACCTCGACGATGACGACCGCTTCGATCTCGCCTGGCTCCCGTCGCCCTTCATCCCGGCGGCACTCCGCTCGACGCCGAAGCGGCGGTGCGCGCACTCACCGGCGCCGGGTTCGGCGAGGTCACCACGCGGCCCATTCCGCCGGGGGCTCCAGCCCTCTATGCCGGGCGCCGCTGACGTCAGGCGCGGAAGCTGACCCGGTCGGGCGACGGGACGTCGTCGACGACGGCATCGCCGGCCCCATCGTCCCGCTCGGCCCGTTCGGCTTGGCGGAGCAGCCGCCAGATCCCGTTGCCGAGGAGGTCGAGCTCGGTGGAGGTATAGCGCTCACCGCCGAAGCGCCGGGTGTTCTCGGTCTGCAACGCCAGGAAGTCGGCGTCCTGTTTGAGAATTCCCTTTCCTCGCGCCAAGACGATCGGCTGCATGGCCTTCGCCGGCACCGGCGAGGAGAAGTCCACGACAAACCACGCACGAGTACGGAACGGTGAGAGTGGGAGGTGCAGGATCGTGTTGACGATGCGGACCCAGGGCGCGACGCGGTACTCGACCTGGGCCACGCACGGCAGGAAGAACCGGTCCCAGTGGTCGAACGTCTTCCCCCGCAGCTTGATCGGGCCGAAGCCGACCGGCTCGTCGAGGTACTGCACTTCGATTCCGCCACGCTCGGGAAGCTCGCGCCGAACGGCCGTGATGTCCCTCGCCTCAGCGCCGCGGAAGATGCCGGCATGGAGGAAGGCCGTGTGCGGCACGTCGAGGGCGTTCTCCAGGGCGGCGTGCATCGTGCACTCGAGGTCGTAGGCGAAGACCACCCGTCCGACCTTGGCTGGAGCGACACCCGAAAACGAAGGGAACGGAAACGGATCGCCCGTCGGTGTTGCGTCCTGCTCGCCCCAGACCCAGACGAATCCGTCGCGCTCGACGGTGGCGTGGTGGCCGACGTTACGGGTCACCGACGAAGCGGCGTCCTCGGCGAGAAGCCCCGGGACCGCCGCGCACCGACCGAGTCCGTCGAAGCGCCAGCCGTGGTAGCCGCACTGCAACGTTCCTTCGGAATGGACCTTTCCAGCCGACAACGGCACGTTGCGGTGCGGGCATCGGTCGACGAGCGCGTTCGGGAGGCCCGATCCGTCGCGGAACACCACGACCGGCGCGTCCATCAGCGTGATGGCCAGCGGTCTCGAGGCCGAGAGGTCGGCGGTGGTGCACGCCGGGTACCAGGCCTGCTTCGGAAAGGCGACCGAGAACCGGCCGGACGCTCCACCGTCAGCCACGCCAGGTCTCCAGATGGACGAGGTCGTCGAGCGGGAGGCGGGGCGCACGCGGGCGGTCCGCATCAAGGGGACCGGGATGACCGAGGGTGATGCCCATCGGCCCCTCGAGGTCGTCCGGAAGGCCGATCGCCACCCGCATTCGATCCTGATGGTGGAACGTCACGGGGCAGGTGGCCAGACCGAGATCGTGGGCCGCCAGCATCAGGTTCTGGGCCATGCGCCCGAGGTCAAACAACCGGCCGCCCTCGACGGGCGCCACCAGCACCAACACGACCGGGGCGACGTGGATCCACGACGTGAAGTCACCGCAGGCCGCCAGTTCCTGGCGTCGCGCCGCCTCGGTCACCACCACGATTCGTGTCACCTGGGCGTTCTTGGCACTTCCCGCCATGCGGCCGGCCCGGAGCACCCGCTGCAGGTCTTCCGACTCGACGGCGGTTGGGAGGTAGTGGCGGGTGTCGCGCTTGGCGATGATGGCCTGATAGGCGTCCATGCGGCAGTCTGGCGCACGTCATGCCCTCCAGCCCCGATGCACGCACCAGGCCTCCCTCCAAGCGGTGGTACCGCTTGGCCGGTGCACTCGTCGTGGTCGGCATCGTGACCGCCATCGCCTGGTGGCCGTACGCCACGACCCGCGTCTACGACGCCGTGGAGGGGTTCGAGCGGACGTCGCCCTTCGGTGGCACCGTGGCCCTGCTGGCCCCGGGCACACACACATTCTGGGTCGAGGGCGCTTGCCTCAGCTGCCACGACAACGGGCCGCAGGAGTATCGCGACGTTGCGACGGTCGACATCCGTGACCCCAGCGGAGCGGCGGTCGAGGTGCGCCCGTCCGCCGCGCGCGTCTTCAACACCGCACGACGCGAGGGCCGCTCGCTCTGGCTTTTCGATGCTCCCGCCGCCGGCGCATACCGCATCGCCTTCGACCTCGACACCTCGGCCGACAGCTGGGACAACACGTCACCTGGCAACATCGCCGTCAGCCGCGGCGACGGGTTGCCGGTCGGCATTGTCCGTCCGATGGCGTCGTTCGCCCTTGCGGGGCTGGTCGCCGGCGCCACCGTGGCCGCGGTGGCTTGGTGGCGCCGCAGACAGTTCTATGCGAGACCCGACCAGGCCTCGTAGACGGCGGCGCTGACCGAAGCGATCGCCGTCGATGCACTGCCGGCGGCGCCGGCGCGCTGATCCTCGAGTCGGTCGAACATGACGGCCAGAACCCATCGTGCTCCGTCGGTTTCGAACAGCCCGGCTTCACACTGCACGCCCGGGTAGCTGCCGCCCTTGCTCCAGAGGCGCACCTTCGGGGTCATGCCGAAGTCGGCGGCATAGACGCTCCACGGCAGAAGGCGGGCGAAGCCGTTCTGGAGCTGGTGACGGGCGGTGGCCGACGGCGTCCATCACCGCATTCACCGGTTCCCGGCCGCCCATGGCATCGAGGAGGAAGTCCGTGGCCACGTTGTCGCTCACGAGCATCATCAGCCACGCCAGATCGTCGAGCGTCGGCTGCAGACCCCCGGCCAGGTATCGGAGCACCCCGGACCCACCGATGCCGTGCTGCTCCGCCGGCGGGAGGGACACCCGAGCCGCCGGATCGAGGGCCCCGTCGCTGACCAATTGCGCGTAGGCGAGGAGGACGAAGGTCTTGGCTGCGCTCCCGGTGGGGATCGTACGATCGGCGTCAAGCGACAGTTCCGCACCGGTGGTGAGGTTGCGGGCGAAGACCGAGGCGCCACCGGCCACCGTCCCGACGATGGCGGCAATCTCGTCCTGCATGGTCACCGATGCTACGGCTGGCCTCTCGTAGACGGTTCTGGAACGCTGGCACGGTGACGGCACTCGACATTCTCACCTTTGCCGTCCTCGCCTTTTTCGGCTCGCGCCTGGTCGTGTCGTTCCGACGTTCGCTCGCCGGACAGGCGAGATCGCACGCCCTCGAGCTGGTGCGAGGGCTGCGACTCCGCCACTTCCTGCCCGTGCCGTTGATCCTCACACTGGTGGTGGCGGCTGCGGTCGGCCTGACGTCGATACCACCGCTCGACTTCGGGTGGTGGACGGCGATCGGCGGACAGGGAAATCCGGCGTTTGGGGTGACCGACCGCACGGCCGGGACCGCCTTCGAGCTCATTGTGCCCGCCGTGTTCGTGGTTCTCCTCCTCCCCGCCCTGCCGCTGTTGGTCGAGCGCGAGGAGCTCACCTTTCGTCTCGGCGCCGAGCGCTGGTCGACTCCGAAGCGCATCACCAAGGCGCTGCTGTTCGGTCTGATCCACGCCGCCGTCGGCATCCCCATCGGTGTGGCCATCGCCTTGTCGATCGGCGGGGCTGCCTTCACCCTCGCCTACCTCGGCGCGTTCCGGTCGACCGGTCGACGCCGCGAGGCCCTGTTCGAGAGCACCCGGCTGCACCTGGCCTACAACCTGACCATCGTCGGGCTCGTCGCCGTCGTGCTCGTCGGCGAGGTCCTCACCTCGATCACCGCTGCGTAATGTCAAGGCGATGAGGAGACCAGCGTCCGCCCGGTCATGAGGACCGGGTTCGTCGTCGCCGCTCTGGCGGCACTCGCCACCATGTCGTCGTGCGGCCGCGGCGATGGCGCCATCGACCTCCGGAGCGGCGCGTTCGCCGATGGAGAGATCATCCCCGAGCGCTTCTCGTGTGAGGGCGACAACATCTCTCCGCCGTTGTCGTGGTCGGACGTGCCGGACGACGCCGTGGAGCTCGCCTTGGTGATGGCCGACTTCGAGACCTCGACCGGCATCTTCCACCACTGGGTCGTGCTCGGGATCGATGCCGACGATCGCTCGCTCGAGACCGGCGAGCTACCCGACGGGGCCGTGCTCGCCCAGGCCAGCTCCCAGAACCCGGTCTACATCGGGCCTTGCCCTCCGCGCGGCGAGCGCCACGAGTATCTGCTGACGCTGTTCCCGCTGCGTGAACGGATCCGTCTGCCGTCCGGGACGCCGACCAAGGATGCCCTCGACGCCATCGATGCTGCCCGGCTTCCCGGTGAGGGCGAACTTCGCGGGATCTACGTCGGATGATCAGGGCCTGATGATCGAAGTGGACGGCTTGGTCCGGCAACTGGGGGACAACCGCGTCCTCGACGAGCTCAGCTTCGTCGTGCCGCCGGGTTCGGTCACCGGATTCCTCGGACCGAACGGCGCCGGGAAGACGACCACGATGCGCGTGCTGTCGACGCTCCTGCGACCGACGTCGGGTCGCGTCCGGATCGCCGGGCACGATGTGGTGACGCACGCCCTCGAGGTGCGGCGGATGATCGGACTCGTCACCGAGGAACCGAGCCTTCTCGACCGACTGACCGTGCGCGAGCAGCTGGTGTTCAGCGCCCGGGCGTATGACCTCGGAGCCGTCCGGATCGCGCAACGCATCGAGCTCCTGGTGACCCTGCTCGGGCTCACCGACGGCATCGATCAACGGGCCGGGGCGTTGTCAAAGGGCACCCGGCAGAAGGCTGCCCTGGCGCGCGCACTCGTGCACGACCCGCCGGTGATCCTCCTGGACGAGCCCACGGCCAATCTCGACATCGTCGCTCAGGCCGGCATGCAAGAGCTCCTGCAGCGGGCGGACGTCGTCGGCGGCAAGACCGTGTTCCTCTCGACCCACGTCCTCGATGAGGCGGAGCGGCTGTGCGACCACGTGGTCGGCATCGTGGGTGGACGGACGGTCGCCGAAGGAAGCCCGGCCGAGATCGTCGAGCGGTCGGGTGCCGCCACCTTTCGGGAGGCGTTCCTGGGTCTCGTCGCCGAGCGGACCATGACCACCGGATGAACCTGCGCCACGTGCGCCTGGTGTTCGCTCGCGAGCTCCTCGACTTTCGCCGCCAGCGCAAGGTGTGGCGGCGACTCTTTCTCCAGCCCCTCGTCGTCATCCTCTTGTTGGCGGCGCCGGTGCTGCTGTTCCGGGCCGCCGACGAGCGAGAGCGGGCGCAGGAGTTCACCCTGACCGTCGAAGGACCGCTCGAGGCTATTCCTGGTCTGCGAGAAGCCCTCGAGCGAGCACCATTCGTCCTCGACCAGGCCGAGGACGGCGCCCGCGATGTCATCACCGGCGAGGCCGACACCGCAGTCGTCGTCCCCGACTCGGCGCAGGCCGACGTCGAGGCCGGCCGACCCGTTCGGCTTCGAGTCCTCGTGCTCCCCCAGGACAAGTCCTCTCGCTTCGGAAGTGACGCCGTGATCCAACGACTGGCCGAGTTTCGGTCGTCCGTCGCCGCCGCCACCCTCGACCGACAGGGTGTGCCCGCGGCGGCGGCCGCACCTTTCGCGCTTCGGACCGTCGATCTGGCGACCACCTCGGACGAGGGCACCCGGTTCGGATTGGCCCAGGCCCTGCCGCCGCTCCTCGTCATCCAGCTCTTCGGGCTCATGGCGGCGGCCGAGGAGCGCATCGCCGGCGCCAAGGATCGTCGAGTTCTCGAGCCACTGCTCGTGCTCCCCTTCCGCCGCCTCGAGGTCATCCTCGGGATCGGTGCAGCCAGCATGGCGGCGGGCTTCCTCGCCGCCGCACTCCTCTTCGTGCCCCTCGTGGTGGGCCTCACGGTCGCCCTCGCCGCCGTCACGGCGGCCGTGGCCGGTCCGCTCGAGGTCGTCGGCTCTCTGCTCCTCGGCGTACTCCTCCTCGGCATCGTGTTCACGGCCATCGGCCTCTACGCCGGGGCGCGCGCCCACTCCGGTGGAGAGGGCTCGGTGTTCGTGACCCTGGCCCAGCTCTCGGTTTTCGCCATGGCCTCGCTGACGCCGTTCCTCGCCGACATCGCGGCGAGCGGACCACTCCTGCTCGTGCCCGTCCTGGGGCCCATGCTGCTCGTGCGTGACGCCGTCGTCGAGGGTTTCCGGCTCGCTCCGACGCTCATCACCGCCTTTGGCGCAATCGTCGCCAGCGGTGTGCTCGTTCGGCGGTCGGTGCGCCTGCTCGACGCCGAGGTGTCGGTGCTCCGGTCGTCACGGTGAGGCGCAGCTGATGCGCAGGAGATCCATCCTCGACGTCGCCCGACACGACATGCTCGATCTTCGACGACAGCGTGGTGTGTGGCTCGGACTGCTCCTGGTCCCCTTCGTGACGATCAGTGTCTTGTTGCTGCTTCCCGGGGTACTGGCCGAGCGACAACAGGTCAACGAGACCCGTGCCGTCTATCAGGTGGCCGTCCAAGGTTCATCGGGTGACGTCGAAGCTCTGCAGGCGGTGCTCCCCTCCGACCGGTTCGTCGCCGTGGCCACCGACGACGCTCGTGGCGCCGTCTCGCGCGCACGGTCGGACGTCGGGATCCGCCTTGACGGCCCGGCGGCATCTGCGCTGGCCGCCGCCGACGGCCAGGTCACCGGCGACCTCGTCGTCCTCGGCACCCGAACCCGATCGCGCTCGGCGCACGGCGCGCTGGCCGCCGCCCTCGAGGCGGAAGGCCTCGTCCTCACCGATCGCCGGCTGGCTGTGCGAGATCTCACTGCCGCCACCGTCAGACCGATCGTCGTCGATCG